>PLAE01000122.1 GCA_003134035.1 Candidatus Velthaea versatilis | reverse complement strand
CCAAGGGGATCATGCACACCACGGCCGGCTACCTCACCGGCGTGACCGCGACCGCCAAGCTCGTCTTCGATCTCAAAGAAGCGACCGACGTGTACTGGTGCACCGCCGACATCGGCTGGGTGACGGGACATTCGTATATCGTATACGGTCCGCTCGCGCTCGGCGCGTCCGGCATCCTCTTCGAGGGCACGCCGGATTTCCCGGATAAGGACCGCTTTTGGGACGTGGTCGAACGCTACAAGGCGACGATCCTCTACACGGCGCCCACGGCGATCCGCTCGTTCATGAAATGGGGTCTCGAGCACGTCAAGAAGCATGACCTGTCTTCGCTGCGGCTGCTCGGTAGTGTCGGCGAGCCAATCAACCCCGAAGCCTGGATGTGGTATTACGAGAACATCGGGGGTGAACGTTGCCCCGTCGTCGACACGTGGTGGCAGACCGAGACCGGGGCGATCATGATCGCGCCGCTGCCCGGCATCACCACGCTCAAACCGGGCAGTGCCACCCGGCCCTTCCCCGGCGTCTACGCCGACATCGTGGACGAAGCGGGCAACAGCGTGCCGCTCGACGGCGGCGGCTACATCGTGCTGCGCCGGCCGTGGCCGTCGATGACGCGCGGCATTTTTGGGCAGCCCGAGCGGTTCAAGGAAACGTACTGGGCGAGGTTCGAGCACATGTACCTCGCCGGTGACGGCTGCCATCGTGACGCCGAAGGCGACTACTGGTTCATGGGCCGGATCGACGACGTGATGAACGTCAGCGGGCACCGCATCTCGACGGCCGAAGTCGAGAGCGCGCTACTCGATCATCACGCCGTCGCCGAGGCCGCGGTCGTCGGCAAGAACGACGATCTCACGGGGCAGGCCATCGTCTGTTTCGTGACGCTGCGCGAAGGCATTCCGGGCACGCCGGAGCTTGCCGCCGAGTTGCGCAAACACGTCGGCGAACGGCTCGGCAAGTTCACGACGCCCAAGCACCTGACGTTCACGCCCGAACTGCCGAAAACGCGCAGCGGCAAAATCATGCGCCGGCTGTTGCGTGATATCGCCGAAGGGCGCAGCCTGGGCGATACGACGACCCTGGCCGACTCGGGCATCGTCAGCGAACTGCAGGCTCGCGCAAAGGCCGAAGCGGGCAAAGAAGGCTAAAGGAGCAGGCGGCCGGAGCCCAGCGCTCCGGCCGCCTACTCAGGAGCGACCCTACGGACACGGCAAGCAGTGTTCCGTAATTATGCCGCGCTTGCGACCGCGGGCGATAGCCGCATTGCTTCGGGCGACCAGTTCTCGATAAAGTCGCCGGCGTCCGTTGCGGTCAGCGGCCGCGCGAAGAGATACCCCTGGGCGTGCGTGCAGCCCATTGCGCGCAGCCGATCTAATTGTTCGCGCGTTTCCACCCCCTCGGCCGTTGTTTTCAGCCCCAAACTCTGGGCAAGCGACGTGATCGTTTGGACGATCTCGGGATTGCCCACGCCGGCTCCGGGGGTGCTGATGAACGAACGGTCGATCTTGAGTACGTCGACGGGGAAGCGCTGAAGATAGCTTAACGATGAATAACCCGTTCCGAAGTCATCGAGATGAACGTCGATTCCCAGACCACGCAGCGCCAGCAACGTTCCGGTTGCAACTTCGGGGCTGCACATTATCGCACTCTCGGTTATTTCAAGGTGCAGATGTTCGGCGCTCAAACCATTGACCGCCATCGCCGCCTCGATTTGAGTGAGCAGATCGTCGCTTGAGAATTGTTGCCGATACGTTGATGCTGACCGCCAGCGGCGCGCGCCTGCCGCCGAAGCCGTCACGCCAGACCGCGGCTTGACGGCAGCCTTCACTGATCACCCAGGCGCCGATTGACAGAATCGCGCCGCTCTCCTCAGCCTGCGGGATGAAATGGTCCGGACCGACAAGGCCGCGCACCGGATGCTGCCAGCGAATGAGCGCCTCGAATCCGACCAGCTCTCCGGTTGCTAGTGCAATAATCGGCTGATAGAGCAGCACGAACTCGCTGCGCTCGATGGCGCCCTTGAGATCGGTGTCGAGCTGCATCAGGTTGACGGCTTTCTTCAGGAGCTCGGGAACAAAGATCGCGTAGCGCCCTTTGCCTAGCTCCTTTGCCTGATACATCGCAATATCCGCATCGCGCACGACGTCGGCGGGCAAATCATAACCGGTTCGCGTCAGCCTTATTCCGATGCTTACCGAAACGTACATCTCGCGTCCGGCAACCGTGAGCGGCAAAAGCAAAGCCCGTAAGATGCGCTCGGCGACCGCGATAGCGCCGGTCTCGGCGCCGATATCTTCGAGGAGAATGGTAAACTCGTCGCCGCCGAGACGCGCGAGCATATCGCCAGGCCGCAGGCAACGATCCAAACAGCGCGCTACCGCGACCAGCAGCAGATCGCCCGTGCTGTGGCCGAGGCTGTCGTTCACGCGCTTGAAGCGGTCCAGATCGAGAAACAGCACGGCGGCGAAATGATCGTCGCGCCGCTTGGATCGTGCGATCATTTGGCTGAAGCGTTCCATGAAGAGGGCTCGATTTGCCAAGCCCGTGAGGTCGTCGTGAGACGCGGCGTGCAGCAATCGCTCCTCGGCAAGTTTGCGTTCCGATATTTCGGAAACCAGCGCCTCGGTGCCGCGCCGCAACGTCACCGCCGATTCACGTGTCGCCGCTTCGGCGATCGTTCCCGGTACCACGAGACCCGCGGCGATCGTCAACATCGCAACGCCGACAAAGATGTCTTGCACCGCCGCAACGATGGCGGCATCGCTGTGCGCGAGCGCCTTGACGGCGAGAAGATAACCGGCGCCGTCCAGTACGAGAATGGCAATCATCGTCAAGGTCAGGGTCAGGTGAATCGATTGCGGGATCCCGCGCAGGCCTCCGCGCGAGCGATCCTCGAGCTTTCGCCAAGCGTACAGCGCGCCGCCCGAGTACGCCAGCAGCAACCCGAGGAGCACGCAGGGCATCCCGAATTGCTCGAAGCCGAAAACCGCCGAAGCAGCCCAAATCGCGGCGGCGGCGAGGCCCAGGCCGATCGTTCCGCGCGGCGCGCGATACGGGCGTTCGCGTTCCGGAGCATCGCGCCTGAGCAGCCAAACAGCGACGCTCGGCATTGCGATCGCGATCAAATAGGTAAAATTCGCCGCAGCGATGAGCCAGATCGGGTCGCCGATCAGCAAAAACACAATCGCTGCCGCCGCGGTCAGCAGCGTCGCAATCCACGGAACATCGCGTTTCGAACGCCGGCCCAGCAAGCGCGGGAAGATGCCGTCGTCGGCGAGCTGCGAAAGCACGCGCGAGGCGCCCGCTAGCGGCTGGAGCGTGCCGTGGAACATATTGAACGTCATGAAGCCGATGGCTAACGCCTTCGCCGCAGCGCCGAAGAGCGGTGCGAACGTTGGACCAAGCTCGACGGCAAGATCCCTTCCGAGGGCAGCCGGACCCAAGATACCGAGCCACACGACGGGCAACACGACGAAGTACAAACCCGCCGCCGTCGCGCTTGCGAAGACGGCGCGCGGAACATTTCGCGCCGGGTCGATCGTTTCGCCGACGTGACAGGTCGCGGCCTCAAAAGCGGGTGCCGCGAATCCGGTGAGATAGAGTCCGGCCATGAGCGAAGTCAGGCTGCCGAACCAGCCGCCGAAGGGCGTCGTCAGGTGAAACGTCGTGGCTTGATGCCAGTCGACATGACCGGTAACGACCGGGATGAGGGCGGAGAGGAATGCGAGCGTCCCGGACGTCAAGCCGATCGGGATCGCCAAGCGCGCAACCCAACGCATTCCACCGAGGGCGACCGCGACGAACACGCCGATGATTCCGATTGCCAGCACATTGACCGGGATCGACGGCAGCAGCCAGGCGCCGATCGCGGAGGCGGAGAGCAGCGCGGTCAGGCCGCACGTCGGAACCCAACCCCACCAGTAACAGCAGCCGGTCAGCGCCGACAAGACCGGGCTGTACGGGCGGAACGCGTCCGAGCAGGCGGCCGCGATGCCGCCGACCCGATTTGGCGAGAGCAGAACGAGTTCGGTCCAGCCCGGCGCGGCGGCCCAACTGAGCAGCAGCCCGATAATGAGCAGCGGCACAGCGGCGCTGCCCTGACCGGGGATGCTGCCTTGGCCGACGACGAGCGCGCCGATCAGAAATAAACTTTGGTTGCTTCCGCCGAGCGCGAGCGCGGTCGTCGAAAGCCAGCCAATTGTCCGCGAATGAACGGCGAGCAGTGGCTCCGGCGGCTCGCCGGGTCGTTGGCCGACCGGGATCGCGGTGGAGGCGGCGGTTACTTTCTTTGGGAGGTCTCCAGCCATACTCTGCGAGTCGACCGGCAAAGCCGCGGACATGAGCCGAATTGCGTGAAGTCTCCGCTTCCTAGCGCTTCGGACGCACGCCGATCAAAATTTATGAAGAAAGATTGCCGGCACATATGCGAAGGACCGCGTCATGACAATTGTTAAGCCGTGATTACAGTCGAAGACGGGCGGAGCGCTTGTCAGCCGAATTGTGCGCCGCGATGAGCGCGTGGCGCCGCTAGACGGCGAGCGTTTCGTACATGATGTCGAGCGTTTTGCCGCCGAGCTCGGACGAAAAGTCGCCCGCAAGTTCGGCCGCGAACGTGGTGACCGACGTCGTGATGCCGCCGGCTTGCGTGATGCGGCGCCAGGCGGCATCCTCGGTCCGCGCACCGACGCCGCCGCACGCATCGACGGCGACGAACACCGTGTAGCCCGCCGCCAGCGCATCGAGCGCCGTGCGCTGGACGACGATTTCGCTCGCGACCCCGGCGAGCACGAGTGTGCGGCGTCCGGTCGCGGCGATCGCATCCGCCGTCGCTTTGTCGGCGAACGCGCTCGTGAACATGCGCGGCATCGGTTTGACCTCCGGCAACGGACCGAGGACGCTCGCGAGGTACTCGCCGCCGGGCGGAACGCTCGATGCGACGACGGGCAACCCGTGCAGCGCGGCGAGCTTCGCGAGCGTGCCGGCATGCGCATCGAGCGCCTCGCACGTCCGGTTGTTTTTGACGATCTCGGCCTGGAGGTCGAGAAACACGACGGCCGCTGTCGCGGCGCTCGGGATGGTCGAATGTCCGTTGGTCATGTCATTCCTTGATGTGAATGCGAGTGCGAGTGCAACGCGAGCAGTCACGCCGCGACGGCCTTTTCCCGCGTCAACGAGAGCCAAGCAATGCCGGCGACGGCCAATGCGAAAACCGCGCACACGAAGGCGAACGTCGCCCCGTAGAAACCGATCGCCGCGGCGCCCAAGCCGACGAGCAGCGACGGCAGCGTGGCGCCGAGATACAGCCCCAGCGCAAAGCCCGAAAGTACTTCGGCGCGGCGCGCCGGAGGCGCGATCCGGTCGGTCAATTCCTGGCTCCCGACATACGCCAAGCCATGGCCGAACCCCAGGATGACCGTCGCGCTGAAAAAGACGATCGCCGAGCCGCTGACGAGTGCGCCCAGGAGCGCCAGCAGGCCGGCCGCCAGCAACGCGAGGCCGACGAGCATCGAGCGCTTGAGGCTCAGCGAGCGCAACAGAACTTGCGCCGCCGTCGATGCGAAGAACAGCAGCGCGACGAGCAATCCGGCGGCGGCGTGGCTCTCGATGTGCAGCAGATCGCGGGTGAACGAGCCGCCCAGCCCCGCGAAGGTCCCGGCCACGGCGTACGCGGTCATTTCGACGTAGGTCGCCAAAAAGAACGGGCGCCGGATCTCGGCGGGAATGAGGATGCTGCGCGGCTGCAAGCGCATGGGTCCGTTCACCGCGACGGTTTCGGGCATCAGCCAAATTCCGGCGAGCACGACGGCCAGCAGCGCGAGGCTGACCACATACGGCAGCACGGTCGGCCAGGGCCCAAACTGCGCGAGCAATCCCGCGACGAGCGGCCCGCCGGCCAAGCCGACGACGGTCGCGGCCGTCGCCACAAGCGCCACCTGCGCGTGCGCTTCGCCGTCGGGGTGAAATTCGCCCAGCGCGGCAACCGCCGTCGTGGTCCCGGCCCCGATCGCGACGCCCTGCAGGATGCGGCCGATGATCAGAACCGTTACGTTCGGCGCCAACATGCAGGCGCACAGGCCGGCCGCCATCGTCACGAGTGCCGGAATCAGCACGCGTTTGCGGCCGACCGTATCCGAAAGCGGACCAATGCCGAACACCGCCGCGACGACGCCCGCCGTATACACCGCGTACACGATCGTGAGCAACCCGGTCGAAAAGTGCCACTGCGCCTGATAGACGGTGAAGAGCGGGATCGGCGTGTTCGCCCCCAGCACCACGATCGCGATCGCGGCGGCGACGAACCAAAACGCGGCGTTGCTGGGCAACGATTTCACGAGCGAGGAACTCCGTTCGTCAACGCGCATGGACGGTCGAAATCCACGCAGGGCGGGCGGACCAGCTTCGACTATAACGCGCTCCATGGCGGCTGGCAAGTTCACAAAAAGTGCACGTTAACCGGTGACGGGCAATGGCCGGTCCGGGGAATTGAAACGCTTTTTGCGTGCGATGCGCGCGCGGCTGGACCCGCACGCCGTTGGCGTCGAAACACCCGGGGGACGGCGGCGCGCACGCGGTCTGCGCCGCGACGAAGCGGCCGCACTTGCCGACGTCGGACTCACCTGGTACACCGCGCTCGAAGCCGGCAAGGACATCCGCGTGTCGGCAAAGCTGCTCGACCGGGTGGCGGCGGCGCTGCGCCTGGGCTCCGAAGAGCGCGAGTATTTGTTCGCCTTGGCCAAGCCGCGCGAGGCCCGCGAACCAGCCGGCCCCGACATCGCGGCATTGCGGCCGGTCATCGACGGCTTTACGGTCGGTCCGGCCTTCATCTGCGACCGGTTTTGGAATGTCCACGCATACAACGATGCGGCGCAGCGCGTGTATGGACACGCGCAATCCACCGAGCGGAACTTGCTGGCACGGTTGCTCTTCGAGCCCGAGTTTCGCGCGCTCCACGAAGATTGGGAAGCGGTGGCACGCCGGATGGTCGGCATCATGCACGCATCCTTCGGACGGACCCCGGACGATCCGGCGGGCGTGGCCGTCATCGAACGGCTGCGCGCGGCCAGCCCGCAATTCACCGCATGGTGGAATGAGTTCCAGCTCGCGCATTACGAGCCGTCGGCGCGGGTCGTCGTGCATCCGCAGCTGGGCCGCCTTTCGCTGCTCTTCACGAGCTTTATCGCCTCATCGATGGCGCAGCGCGACGACTACCTCATGATCGTCATGCAGTCACCGCTCGACGATGCGACACGCGACCGCCTGCGCTCCTGACGCCGCCGCGGTTTGCGCCGGATCGCTGGGCGGCGGCTTCGATCTTGGTCGTTGTGCTCGAGCGTCACGGATGTTCCAGAGCAACGCTGCGGCGAGCGCTCCCACAGTCGGAGGCGGGTCGGGGACTGTTGCATGCTTTGTTGACGGAAGTCGTCATTACGACTGACGAAATGGGTTGTGCACCGTTAACCGATTAGCGATGACTTGGCCATGTTGCAGATCCTCGGTCACAAGGATCGTGCACTTCGCTTCGAGCGCAGCGGCCACGATCAAGGCGTCATAGAGACCAAATCCATGCCCGCGCGCAAGATCGACGGCATGGTGATGCGTTTGCTCGGTGATAGAAACGCACTCGCTGCAGATCGCGCGCAGCGCTTCGATGGCTTCGATCACGTCCTCCCAGGGGCGATGGAGTTTGCGACGTGCCGTATTTGCGAATTCGTTGAGTACCTGGACGCTAATGCTTCCGCCACGGGCAAGCCACGACCGTGCAACCGGCGTGCGCACCACGTCATTCGCTACGGTATACACGATCACGTTCGTGTCGAAAAAGAGCTTATCGGTCATTCGCGTCTTCGCGACTAAAAGAAAAGCCGGGGGGCAGCGGCCAATTCAGCGCTTTGAGACGTTCGAGCGCACGGGTTCGACGGGCATCGCGCTTGACTCGGAAATGACGCGGGCCTGCGATCTCGATCTCGATCTCGTCTCCCTCGACGAGGCCGAGTGCTTCCACGACCGCCGCAGGCAGCCGGAGCGCCAGGCTATTTCCCCATTTGCCTACTTGCATGGTCTCCGTGGATATACATACGACCATGTATATCCTGCCGGCAGCCGCAATCGCGGCTGACGGCGCACCAACAAAAGATCGACAGGAGACCCATCTCCACGTATGGGACCGCCGCGGCTTCTCGAGCCGCGGCCGACGCATGCGATGCGGGAAACGGCTTGACAACTGTTAACCCGCGCCCGTAGTCTAAGACCGGTGGAGAGCTTTTCAGTCGAACTTTGCGCCGCGATGAACGAAGCGGGCATTTCGGCCGCGGAACTGGCGGCGCGCTCGGGCTTGACCGAGGGCGCGATCTCGTACTTGCGGTCGGGCCGGCGCGAGCCGTCGTTCCGCTCGATCCAGGCGCTCAACGCCGCGCTGCCGCAACTTGCGGCGCGGTTCGATACGGAACGGAGAAAAATGGATTCGATCGAGTCGGCGATCGCCGATATTAAAGCCGGGAAGATGGTCGTCGTCCTCGACGATGAGGAACGCGAGAACGAGGGCGATCTGGTGATGGCCGCCGAGCGGGTGACGCCGCAAGCGATCAACTTTATGCGCAAGGAGGCCGGCGGGCTGATCTGCGTCGCGCTCACCGGCGAGCGCCTCGACAAGCTGCAGATCCCGCCGATGGTCAACGACAACACGACCCCGCTGGGCACGGCCTTCACGGTGTCGGTCGAAGCGCGCGGCCGGGTCACCACCGGCATCTCGGCCCAGGACCGCTCGAATACGATTTTGGCGCTGATCGATCCGACGACGACGCCGGCCGATTTCTTGCGGCCCGGCCACACCTTCCCGCTGCGTTCGCGTGACGGCGGCGTGCTCGTGCGCGCCGGACAAACCGAAGCGTCGGTCGACCTCGCGCGGCTCGCCGGGCTCAAACCCGCGGGCGTCATCTGCGAGATCATGGACGACGACGGCTCGATGATGCGCTTGCCGCATCTGCGCGAATACGCCAAAAAGCACGACATCCGGCTGATCACCGTGAAGGATCTCATCGCATACCGGATGCGCCATGAGAAACTCGTACACCGCATCGCCGAGTTCGATCTGCCGACGACGTTCGGACTGTTTCGCGGCTTCGCGTACGAGTCCAAAGTCGACGACATCGCGCACGTCGCGCTGGTCATGGGCGACGTCGGCGACGGCAAAGACATCCTCGTGCGCGTGCACTCGGAGTGCTTGACCGGCGACGCGCTGCATTCGATTCGCTGCGATTGCGCAGCGCAGCGCGACGCGGCGATGGCGGCGATCGCGGGCGAAGGCCGGGGCGTGTTTCTGTATCTGCACCAGGAAGGCCGAGGCATCGGCCTGGCCAATAAATTGCGCGCCTATGCGCTGCAAGATGCGGGCGCCGATACGGTCGAAGCCAACGTCGCTCTCGGACTGCCGGCCGACAAACGCGATTACGGGATCGGTTCGCAGATACTGGTCGATCTGGGTGTGCGCGAGATGCGTCTGCTGACCAACAACCCCAAGAAGATCGCCGGCCTCGAGGGCTTCGGCCTCACGATCGTCGGGCGAACGCCGATTCAAACGAATCCGACCGCGCACAACGCCCACTATCTTGAAACCAAGCGCGACAAGATGGGTCACCTGTTCGCCCGCGCGACGGCGACTTTGCCGGTGGTGCCGTGAAGAAAGACGGTGCCGTCAAGAACGACGATGCCACAGCAGCGCTGCCCGATGCGAAGGGCAAGCGCTTCGCGATCGTAACGGCGCGCTTTTACGCCGAACTGGCGGACTGGCTCGAGGACGGCGCGCAGCGCGGCCTACGCGCGTGCGGCGTGGCCGAAGCCGATATCGACGTCGTCGCCGTCCCGGGCTGCTTCGAGATTCCGCTGGCGGCGCGGCGCTTGATCGTCGGCGGCGAATACGACGGAATTGTCGCGCTGGGTGTCGTGATCCGCGGCGACACGCCGCATTTCGATTATGTGGCGGGCGAGTGCGCGCGCGGCATCATGAACGTGCAGTTGACGACCGGCGTGCCGATCGGCTTCGGTATCCTCACGACGGAGAACCTGGCCCAAGCCGAGGAACGCGCCGATCCGGAGCGGCTCGACAAAGGCCACGAAGCGGCGCTGGCCGCCGCGACCGTCGCGACAATTGAAGTGAGCGCGAAGCGCGACAAGAACCGCGTCGGTTTTCGCTGATCCGTTCCCGCCGCGGCGCGCGTGCGTGCCGCGCACCGGAGCCTTGGCGCATGAATGACGGCCGCGGCCCGGGCAGCGTTCGTGCTATCGCGGCGAAGTAGCGCCAGCGGTCGGCAAGAGCGGCGTGGCGAGTCCGCCGCGCAATTGAAATTCGACGACGGCGAGGATCAGCAGGACGACCGGCGCACCGATCATCGCCGCTTGGCCGTGCGTTAGGTGTGAGAAGATCGCACCGACCATAACGCAGATGAGGAGCCCGGCGGCGATGCGCGAGGTCCGGGGAATGACCACGAGAACGGCGCTGACGAGTTCGATCAAACCCGTCAGATACATGAACCACAGGGGATACCCGAATGCGGCAAATTCCTGTTGCATCATTGGCTGGGCGGTCAACTTCGCGGCTCCCGCGCCGAGAAACGCGAGGCATAAGAGAACGGCGACGATCCAGGTCGCAATGGTTACGGCACGATTATTCATGTGAACGAAAACCTCAAGGGAACGAAGTGCTCAAAGGTACTGAAGTGTTAGGAGACTGTCGGGCTCGCCCGACACAGCGGCTCGGCCGAAGGCCGAACGCAACGGATTCGACGCAGTCGAATCCTGACGGACGGCTTGGCAAAGCCGCAAACGTGAAGGGTCGGCGGAGTCGACCCACCAGGGCGAAACGTCAGCCGAAGCGATAAGCGAGGGTCGGCGGAGTCGACCCACCAGGGCGAAACGTCAGCCGAAGCGATAAGCGAGGGTCGACGGAGTCGACCCACCAGGGCGAAACGTCAGCCGAAGCGATAAGCGGAGAGGACAGTGCCCCCGATGCGCTCGTGAAAGACGTGTGAGCCGCGATCGTCTCCGGCGGCGCCGGCGGCGACCATCAGCGGCAACAGATGTTCTTCGCGCGGATGTGCCAGGCGGGCATCGGGCGCGCTGTGCCAACGCTGCAGAGCCGACGTTCGCGCCGCCGGGTCGGCGACGGCGGTCGCCGAGAGCCACGCATCGAAGGTCGCCGCCCCAAGTGCTTGTCCCGACATGAGGCCGCGCATATTGTGGTAGCTCATGCCGCTCCCGACGATGAGCACCCCCTCATCCCGCAACGGCGCGAGAGCGGCCCCGATTGCGAGATGTTGCGCCGGATCGAGTCCCCTGACGAGCGACAGCTCGACGATCGGGATATCCGCCTCCGGCTCGACGAGCAGAAAGGGGATGAACACGCCGTGATCGAGGCCGCGTTGGGTATCGGCGCTCGCCGGGATGTGCGCGGCTCCCAGCAGTTCGGTTATGCGCCGCGCGAGCGACGGCGAGCCGGGCACGTCGTAGCGCAGGGTGTATGTTTCGGGCGGAAAACCGTGGTAATCGAAGAGCAGCGGTGGGTCGATCCGGCTCGTTACGGTTGCCCGGGACTCTTCCCAGTGCGCCGACACGACGACGATCGCCTTGGGCCGCGTCTCGAGCGTCGAGCGGACGTCGCGCAGGAAGGTCGCGAGCGACTCCCACGCGGGCGCCATCGACGAGACGAAGAAGCACGGGCCACCGCCGTGCGGGATGAAGAACGTCGGGAGGCGCCGCGTCGAGCGCGTCGCTTGCGTTTCGGGTTCCATTGACGCATGATAAGGCAATTGCAGCCCAAACGATAGTAGTTACCAAAATGTCACCTAGGTGCGGCGCTGCGGAAGCGGGGGCTTTTTGATGAGTTATGAGACGAAGCTGAGCTGTCCGATCAACCGGGCCGTCGCCGCGTTGGCCGACAAATGGAAGATCCTAATCATCATCGCCTTACAATATCGGGCTTGGCGCTTCAACGAGTTGCTGCACGCGCTCGAAGGCATCGCGCCCAAAGTGATGGTCCGCCAGTTGCGCAGCTTGGAAGAGGACGGGCTCGTCGTGCGCACCGTGTATCCCGAAGTCCCGCCGCGGGTCGAATACGCGCTCACCGCTGCGGGCCGCACGCTGGTGCCGATTCTCAATTCGCTGCAGCATTGGGTGATCGAAAACGCGGGCCAGCTTTCGCCGACCATTACCGGCGCAAATCCCGGAATGTACGGGGATATCAGCGACCCGCCGCCCGGACTAGAACGGCTCGAATCGCGCTCGGGTCGCGCGCCGGGTTCCGCGCTAGGTGCGGGCGCGAAGCGCAGCCCGGCATAATCATACGCCAGGGGCCGGCCCCGCTCGTCCTCGGCGAAGGCCGCGTTCGGGGCGGGCACCTTCGCCGGCGTCAGCGAAAACAGCACTGTGGAGTCGGTATGGTTTGACGGGAACGCCGTCGGTTTCGTCGATCAGCGTCTGCTGCCGCAAGTCGTCGAACGGAAACTTGCGACAAGCGTTGACGACGTGGTCAATGCCATCGCCGACCTCGGGGTTCGCGGTGCCCCCGCGATCGGAATTTTCGGGGCGTACGGGATCGCCCTTGCCGCTCGTTTGCACGGCGGGCAGCACTTCACCGTCGCGGCTGAACGTATCCGCAACGCGCGACCTACGGCGGTCAACCTGGCTTGGGCGGTCGACCGCGTCCTGGCACGCGACGACGGCGACTTTCTGAGCGAAGCGCAGGCCATTCACGCCGAGCAGCGCGAGATCGACCGGCGCATCGGTCAGGCCTCGATCGACCTGTTCCCGGCCGTAGGCAACGTCCTCACCCACTGCAACACGGGGCCGCTGGCGACCGGCGGCGACGGCACGGCGCTGGGGTGTTTCGTTGCCGCGCACCGGGCCGGGAAAGCGCTGCACGTGTTCGCCGACGAGACGCGCCCGCTGCTGCAAGGCGCGCGGCTCACGATGTTCGAGCTGCACGAAGCCGGTGTCCCGTGCACGCTCATCGTCGATTCGGCGGCCGCGATCACGATGCAGCGCAAGGCCATCGCCGCCGTCGTGGTCGGCGCCGATCGGATCGCCGCGAACGGCGATACCGCCAACAAGATCGGAACGTATGGCCTAGCGATCGCCGCGGCGCACCACGGCATCCCGTTCTACGTCGCCGNNCGACGACGTCTACAATCCGGCCTTCGACGTGACGCCCGCTGCCCTGATCGCGGGCTTCATCACCGAGTACGGGGTGATTCGCCCGCCCTACACGCACGCGATTCCGGCGCTCGCGCAGCGCGCGGCGGTCGTGCCGCCCGGCGCTGAGCGGGTCCCGTCTTGAACGGATTCGCGGCATAAAATACTTCGATTTCGTCGATAAGGCGCCCAAACTCGACGGCTTGATCATCATCGAAGGCACCGACGTGCTGCTCGCCGCGCGCGCGCTCGACGCGATCGTCGAACGCGCCCTGCCGTCCGAGCTGCGCGCGCTCAATCTCGATACGATCGCGGGTCCCGAGACCGATCACGTCGGCCGCGCCGTCGCCGACGCCTCGACGGCGATGCCGTTTTTGGCCGACCGGCGCGTGATCGTCGTGCGCAACTGCCACCAGCTTCGAGCGCAGCCGCGGCGCGACGTCTGGGCGGCTGCGCAGGCCTTGCCCGCGGGCAACACGCTCGTGCTCGAGGACCTCTTCCCGCCGAATAAAAAAACGAAGCCCGAACCGTTCGGCGCGCTGGCCGGGCGCAAGGCGCTGCGCATCGACACGACGCCCTCCGCCGAGGTCCGCAACCGCTTCGTGCGGGAAACGCTGGCCGGCTTGAAGGCGGTCGCCGAGCCGCGGGCAATCGCCGAGCTCTCCGCCAGCGACGCCGACTGCGGGTCGATTCAGAATGATCTCGAGAAGTTGGCCCTGTCCGGCAAGCCGATCACCTTCGAGATGCTCGCCGACGAGAGCGTCTCGATCGAGGATCCCAAGGCGTGGCAGTACGCGCAAGCCCTCGTCGAAGGGCGCGCCGGCGAAGCGTTGGCGATCGCCTTCGAGCTCTTCGCGAACGATCCGCGCGGCGCGGCCGTGCCGCTGGCCAGTGCCATCGCGGGGGAAATGGCGCTGCTGTGGGAGCTGGCGCGGCCGGGCGGCGGGGAGGCGATCGAGCCGCGCCACCGCTGGCGCGCCGCCAAGCTGCAGCCCGTGGCGCGCCGGATCGGCGCCGTGCGGGCCCGGCGGGGGTACGAAGCGGCCGTGCGCGGCTTCGAGGCGGTCGTCACCGGCCGCATCGACGACGGCCGCGCGATGATCGAACTCTTGACCGCCGACATCGCCGCAAACGTAACCGGCTCGCGCACCGCCTAAACGACGCCGGCTCCGCCAAACGTCGGCAGGACTGGCCGTTAGCCGCTTTCGACTAACAAAGCATGGGAGCGATCCACGACTTCATCCATGGCCTGCCCAAGTGTGAACTGCACTTGCATATCGAGGGGACGCTCGAACCTGAATTAAAGTTTGCGCTCGCGGCACGCAATGGCCTCGAGCTGCCGTATCGCGATGCCGCGGAGATGAAGGCGGCGTATGCGTTCCACGACCTCACCTCATTCCTGAAGATCTATTACGAGGGGATGGCGGTGCTCATCGGCGAGCAAGACTTCTACGATCTGTCCTTCGCGTATCTCGCCAAGGCGCGATCGCAGAACGTGCTGTACGCCGAGATCTTTTTCGATCCGCAGGCGCACACCGGGCGCGGCGTGGCGTTTGCGACCGTTATTACCGGTCTGCGCCGGGCGCAGTTGGATGCGGAACGCGTGTTGGGTATCCGATCAGCACTCATCATGTGTTTCCTGCGCGATTGGAGCGCCGAATATGCGATGGCGACGCTGCTCGAGTCGCTGCCGTACAAGGAATGGATCATCGGCGTCGGTTTGGATTCCGACGAGCGCGACAATCCGCCGGTCAAATTTCGCGCCGTCTTCGCGCGCGCCCGTGCCGAAGGCTATCTGCTGACGATGCACTGCGACGTGAATCAGACCGACTCGCTCGAGCACATCCGGCAGTGCATCGACGACATCGGCGTCGCACGAATCGACCACGGTGTCAACGTCTTGGAAGATCCCGCGTTGTGCGCGCAAGTGCTGGAACGAAAGCTGCCGCTTACGGTGTGCCCGATCTCTAATTCTTTCGTCACCAACAGTTCGCAGTTCGCGGCGATCGGCAAGATGCTCGACGCGGGGATGGGGGTCACCCTCAACTCCGACGACCCGGCATATTTCGGCGGCTACATCAGCGAAAATTTTCTGCTCGTGCAACGCGAGTTGGATCTCGATGGCGCGCGGCTCAAGCAACTTTGCGCGAATGCGTTCGAGGCTGCCTGGCTATCGCGCGCGACGCGTGATGCCTACCTCGCGCGACTCGCCGACTACCGCGGCTGACCCGGCGCGCGGCCCCGAAACGCTGCCACGGCCGCCGCGACTCAGGCGCTTCACCGGTCGGCGGCGCACGCGGCGGCAGCGCGACCACACGGCGCCTCCTCGGATTGATCGGTAACCGATTGAGCGGCACGATCCGCCACGAGCACGTCGGGTATACCCGACACAGCGGCTCGGGCGAAGCCCGAACGCCANNGATTCGGCGCAGCCGAATCCAGCTAGGCGCCTCGTTGACCCGGCGCGAAGACCGCACAAAGTTCATGAACGATACGACATATGCCTCGCCGTTCTCATGGCGCTACGCGCGCATGGAACTTCGCGAGCTTTTCTCCGAGCGCGAACGGCGCAAACTGTGGCGCGCGGTTTGGATCGCGCTGGCCGAATCGCAGTTGCGCAGCGGCCTCGTATCGCAAGCCGAACTCGACGATCTGCGCGCGCACGGCAGCGATATCGATCTCGCGGCGGCGCTTGAGATCGAGCACGAGATCGGCCACGACCTCATGGCCGAGATTCGCGTGTTCGCGCAGCAAGCGACGATCGGCGGCGGCAAGATCCATCTCGGCGCGACTTCGATGGATATCGAAGACACCGTCGAGATGTATCGCCTGCGCATCGCGCTGGGCAGCGTCACCGCGTCGCTCGATGCGCTGCTGACCGCGTTCGCCGCGCAGATCGAAGCCTACGCCGACACGGTCTGCATGGGCTACACGCATCTGCAGCCGGCTGAACCGACGACGATCGGCTACCGGCTCGCGGTGTACGCCCAAGATCTGCTGATCGATCGCGCGGCACTGCTCTTCGCGCGCGGCGAGCTGACCGCCAAAGGCATTCGCGGTGCCGTCGGCACGTCGGCATCCTACTTTCGGCTGCTGGCCGGATCGGGCCGCACGCCCGCCGATCAGGAGCGCGACGTGCTCGCCACGTTCGAGTTGACCGCGCGCGACGTCGCGACGCAAACCTATCCGCGCAAGCTCGATTATCTGCTGCTCGCGACCCTCGCGGGCCTGGGCGCTTCGCTCTCGAAATTCGCCGCCGACGTGCGGATCTTGAGTTCGCCCGGTTTCGGCGAACTGTTCGAACCGTTTGGGAAGAAGCAAGTCGGCAGTTCGGCGATGCCGTTCAAGCGCAATCCGGTGATGTCCGAACGCATCGATTCGCTGGCTCGGCTTCTCCCGGCCTACGCCGGTGTGGCCTGGCAGAACGCCGCGACGAATTATCTCGAACGCACGCTCGACGACAGCGCAAACCGCCGCACGGTTTTACCCGAGGCGCTGCTGTGCGCCGACGAACTGCTGTCGCTCGCGCGCAAAGTCGTTGCCGGACTGCGCATCGACGAGCGCCGCATCGCCGAAAATTTACGCACGTACGGACCCTTCGCGGGCACCGAAGCGGTCTTGATGGACGCGGCCAAAGCCGGTGCGGACCGGCAGCAGCTGCACGAGGCGATTCGCGAGAGCGCGATGATCGCCTATGAAGCGCTGGCGCGCGGCGAAACCAATCCGCTCGCGCGGCTCATTGCCGACGACGAGCGCATCGCGGGCTTCGTCGACCCGGCCGAGATTCGCGTGCAGCTCGATCCGGCCGGGCATACGGGTGATGCCGCGCCGCGCGCGCGCCGCCTCGTCGCCCGGATCCGAGAAACGTTGGAGACCACCCGTGAACAAGGGCCATGAAATCACCCGCGGCAAAACCAAGGTGCTGCACGAATATCCCGGCCAGCCCGACGTGCTGGTCGTCTCGCAGCTCGACGCGATCAGCGCGCGCGACGGCGAGCGGCGCGATACGCTCGAGGGCAAGGGCCGCATCGCGGCCAAAACGACCGCGCGCGTCTTCCGGTTGCTCAATCTGTGCGGTCTGCCGACGCACTATCTGAGCGGCGGCGAAGACGACGACGACAACGAGATGCTGGTGCGCCGCGCCCAGATGATCCCGATTGAAGTCGTGGTCCGCGGCGTCGCGGCCGGTTCGCTGGTGAAGCGCAAGCCGGGGATCGCGCGCGGTGCTCTGCTCGTCCCGCGCCTGATCGAGTTCTTCCTCAAAGACGATGCCAATCACGACCCCCTCATCGAGGCCGACGACATCGTGGGCCGCGATTTGGCCACGCCGCAGGAACTCGGGACGATGAGCGAACTGGCGCGGATGACGTACGAAATCCTCGCCCATGCCTGGCGGCGGCGCGACACGCTGCTGGTCGATCTCAAAGTCGAGTTCGGGCGGATCGCCAGCGGCGAAGGGAAGGGGTCGCTGGTGATCGCCGACGTGATCGACAACGACTCGTGGCGCATCTGGCCGCAGGGCCGCGAAGACCTCATGCTCGACAAGCAGCTCTATCGCAATCTCGAAACCGTCACGCCGGCCGACCTCGCGTTGCTGCGCGACAACTACGAACGTGTCGCCGATACCGTCGGCACGTTTCCCCAGATGCGCCCGGGCATGATCGCGATCATCATCGACGGCGCGCCCTTCGCCGAGCTCGGCAACAGCGTCGCGCGCGCGGTCGGGCAATTCGGCCTGGCCAGCGTGCGCCACATCGTGTCGGTCGAACGCACGCCGGGCTATGTGCTGCAGCTCATCGCGCAGCTCGACGCGACCTTCGCCAAGATGGTGATCATCGCGGTCGGTGCGACGAACAGCGCGCTGCCGGGCATGCTCGATAACGTGAGCGCCAATCCGGTGCTGCGCGTCGATGCCGCCGCGGTTGATCTCGACGGCATCGCCTTCAGTTGCGCCAAAGCCTTGGGGCTCGAGGATACGATCGTGTACGGCCGGGTCATGCTCATGCAGGCCAACGTGCGGTCCGCGGTCATGCAGGCCGACGCGCAGCTCCAAGCGCAGCAGCAGGGCCCGCCGCTCGCGCCGGGCAGCAGCATTGCTTGAGGCAGCGTCGCTCGAGGGCGAGGCGCAGCGGATCATCGACCGGCGCGCAAAACTCGCGCTGGGGCTTTCGGACGATGAAATCCGCACGATCGTGCGGACCTTGGGCCGGGCGCCGACCGACGTCGAGCTGTACGCCTTCGATGCGCAGTGGAGCGAGCATTG
>PLAE01000109.1 GCA_003134035.1 Candidatus Velthaea versatilis | reverse complement strand
CCGGTCGGCTTCAAGTGGTTTGTGGACGGCCTGTCTGACGGATCGTTGGGTTTCGGCGGCGAGGAGAGCGCGGGCGCGTCGTTCCTCGAACGCAACGGCCGGGTGTGGACCACCGACAAAGACGGCATCATCATGGGCCTGCTCAGCGCCGAGATCACCGCGGTCACGGGCAAGAATCCGGGCGACCATTACCGTGACCTGACCGCCGCGTACGGCGATCCGGTGTACGAGCGCATCGACGCGCCCACCACCCCGGAACAGAAGGCGGCGCTAGCGGCGCTAACGGCCGACCAAGTCGAGGCGCGCGAACTCGCCGGTGAGCCCATCACCGCCATCCTCACCAAAGCCCCGGGCAACGATCAGCCGATCGGCGGCCTCAAGGTCACTAGCGCCAACGGTTGGTTCGCGGTCCGGCCGTCGGGCACCGAAAACGTCTACAAAATTTACGCCGAGAGTTTCCGCGACGTCGAGCATCTGCACGCGATCCAGGATGCGGCGCGCGAGATCGTCGCGGCGGCGGCGTCGGGCGAGACCGCGAAGGCGGGCGCGGCGAGTTCAGCGTAGGCCGCGCCCGAGCTATTTCTGAAAAAACGTTTGACGCAGAACGTAGTGACCGATGAACCATGCCCCATTCCGACCGCCAACCAAATTAGCAAGTATTTGTACATCGCCGCGTCGGTCGGCTGATCCCAGAACGAGCCTTTTTTCGGATACTGCATGCGGCTACCGTTTCATCGTGGAAGCGGAACAACCAAGCTTCACACGCCGACAGCCAACCTCTTTCGCCGTCGGCGAGCGCGCTCCGGAAAGCGCTTTGAGAGCACTACACCGGGCATTCGTGGCTCGGCAGACATGACCGTTCGGCCCGCATGTGTTGTGGCGGCGATAACCGTCGACACCGTACCGTATTCAATCCGCCGGAAAATTGCGGGAATCGGTACCGTTTGACCGACGACATCGCGGGTTTCACATATTTATGCCGTCGCCGTCAGACGTGACGGAATCGGTCGGCTCGATACGCCATGCCTCAAGGGCCGGATTCGCGACGAGCGCGTTCGCCAGCGCGAGCGACCCGCCGACGAAGGTAGCGTACAGGTCGATCTCCGACGCAACACACCAGCTACGGTCTTGGGGCCAAAACAGGTTGGGTGACTGCCGGGCGAACATGCTGCCGCCTGGGGACCAATCGGTGTTCATCGATGCGGTGAGCGGACCGCTGAACAGAAAGTAGCCGCGCCCCGGAAGGATCACAATCGGTGCCGTGCTGCCGCGCATATCGCTGTAGCCGTCCCACACGCAGAACCAGCACGCATCGCTCGTCGTGTAGTCGCGTAAGGTTGCGTACAGTCCGCGCATTGAGTCGGGGGCTAAGTTGCCGGTCTCGGGCTCACCCTCGTCCCACGGCTCGGGCTCACCGCCGAACGCCGGGAGGGGGTTCCTGATGCGGTGAAATTCGGCGAGCCGATGCATCACGCGCCCCGACCACCCCGCGATCTGCGCCCAGCGAATGGGAGCGCCGCTCCGAGAGCGCGCGGGATGCAGGATGCGAACATACGCGGGGAAGGCGTCCGGGACGACGCTCGTGACGGAGTGATAGCCACTCAGTCGTGGCAGTATCCAGTCGCTCTCTTCAAGCCGCTTCGATGGCTGAACGTCGTTCATGTGGCGTCCTTCGCAAGAACAAAATCGCCAGACCTAGAGGACTCGACTTCGTCGAGTCCGTCGCGTTCGGGCTTCGCCCGAGCCGCCCCTCGAGTCCGTCGCGTTCGGGCTTCGCCCGAGCCGCCCGTCGTCACGCGTCGGGTAAACCGGACACATTCCTGACCGACGATTCTCTAAAGCATCAGCTGCCGATGAGAGCATCGCATACGATGTACACTGGGACTAAAAAACTAAACTAGCTCGGACACCGGACTTACAGTGGAACCTAACACTCAAGGCTTGGTTACAATGCGACGGTTGGTTGAGCAGAGATGGCTGACGTTAGGCTTTTTGAGTTGATGGTTATAGAAAGCAAACAAGCTCTTACGGAGAATTGCGGATTTCTGCACGAAGAGACGCCTTGTGAGGCCGAAGGCGGACCACCGCCCTACAATGACCAAAGCTCACAAAAGGGCCGCTCAAAATACGAAAGGCAGCAAATGACAGATCGCCATTGCGCCGACACGCTCGACTACCTCGAGTTCCACCGATCGGACATCTCAGACCGGATTCGCGAGATGGTTCGCGCCGTCGATCGCGACAACGCGGCCATTGGGGTCCTATCGACCGGAGAGCAATGCGCGGTCGCGCTCGTTTTGGACAGGCCCGACTCAGCCGAAAGAGTTTACGGCTCGCTGCTGGGATGCGCCGTGCGCGTTGGTCCCGAGGCCCTGTCCCTCCAGAGCAACGGCTGGACTGAGCCTGCCGAACTCGACCACGCGTAATGCAAGAGCCGAAGCCGCCCGAGGCCCCTCTGACCTACGCAGAATTCGTTGCGTACGCCGAAGCCCACGAAGGCCGATTTGAATTTGACGACGGCGTGATTGTCGATATGGGCATCCCGAGCGATGCTCACCAAGACCTCTCGGGAACTTTGCTGAAAACGCTCGATCCACACCTCGGTACTCTTGGATGCAAGGTTCGACTCGCAAGCCGCCTCGTCACGATTCACGGTGAGAGAGGGAAGCCGCCAGAACAGGAGCGTTCGCCCGACGCTGTGGTGATTTGCGACGGAAAGCCGCGTAAGCTGGTGTGCGAGATTTTAAGCCTAAACCGCGGTGCCGACCTCGGCAAAAAGCGCGACGAATACGAAGCCATGCGCGAATTCGAGGAGTATCTCGTCATTGACTCTATCACGCATTGGGTTCGCGTGTACCGACGCAACGCCGAGGGGCTGTTTCAATCCGACGACCACATCGGCGGAACGGTGCGGCTGGACTCGATCGCCTACGCGCTCGATATTGACGCGCTTTATCGAGATGCGGGTGTGCTATGACGATCCAAAGACGCAAGCCGAACGCTTCGGCGATTTCATCGCGTCTTCGCGACCGCCGATCGCGAGCGGCACCGTCAGACGAGCGAGAACGCGATCGACATCACCGACACGACGGTTCGTTTTCGCGGGGGTCAGAAATCCAGCGCGCGGATGAAGAGATGCCAGCCGCAAGCGAGATCAGAGAGCCGTATTATCGAAGACCGGGAAATGCCACCCATTGTAATCGAACATATGTTCGATTACAATGGGTGGCATGTCGCTCGTTGGGTCGTACGCGGAACTCCACTGCTGGTCGAACTTCTCGTTCCTCGAGGGCGCCTCGCATCCCGAGGAGCTCGTCGACCGGGCGGCGACGCTTGGGTTGACGGCACTGGCGCTGACCGATCGCGACGGCTTTTACGGCCAAGTCCGCTTCGCCAAAGCCGCCCGCAATCTCGCGCTCGCTACGATCGTCGGCGCCGAACTCACGCTCGAACTCGACCCGCCGCCCAAAACCCGTGGCCGCGAAAAAGGCGCGCGCCCATCGCACGAGGTGCCAACCCAGTCGCCGCGCCTCGTCCTGCTCGCCGCCGACCGCGCGGGCTACGCGAACCTCGCCGAACTCGTCTCGACCGCTCAATTGCGCGGCCGCAAACGCGACGCGCGCCTGCGGCCCGACGACATCGCGGGGAAGAGCAGCGGGCTGATCGCGCTCTCGGGCTGGCGCAACGGGCTGCCCGAGCGTGCGCTGCTCGCCGGCAACGAAGCGGGCGCGGTCGCCGCCGGCGCGCAGTTGCGCGATCTCTTTCCGGGTGCGTTCTTTCTCGAACTGCAGCATCACGCACGGCCCGAGGACGCCGCGCTTGGCCTAGCCTCGATGCGTCTGGCGGCGACGCTGGGCGTGCCGTACGTCGCAACCAACGGCGTCGCCTACGCCGTGCGCGGCGACGCGCGGCTCGCCGACGTGCTGCAGTGCGTGCGCTATAAGACCGCGCTGCAAAAAGCCGGTACGCTGCTGCGGCCCAACCACGAACACGACCTCAAATCGCCCGAGCAGATGGCCAAGCTCTTCGCGCCCTATCCGCTCGCGATCGCCAACACGCTCGCGATCGCCGAGCGCTGCACGTTCCGGCTCGATACCCTGAGCGGCCAGTTTCCGCACTTTCCGATTCCGCCCGAGGAAACCAGCCATCAAAGTTATTTGCGCACGCTGGTGTACCGCGGGGCCGCCAAACGCTATCCGCTGCCGCTCGATCCTAAAGTCGAACGCCAGCTCGAATACGAGTTGGGCATCATCGCGCGGCTCGACCTGGCCGGCTATTTCCTCGTCGTGTGGGACATCGTGCGCGCCGCCGAGGAGATCGGCGTGTTGTGCCAAGGCCGCGGTTCGGCGGCCAATTCCGCCGTGTGCTACGCGCTGCAGATCACCGCGGTCGATCCGGTCGGTCACGGTCTGCTCTTCGAACGCTTTCTGTCTGAAGAACGTAAAGAAGTCCCCGATATCGATATCGACTTCGCCCATCAAGACCGCGAAAAAGTCATCCAGTACGTGTACGACCGTTACGGCCGCGAACACGCCGCGATGGCCGCCGAAGTCATCACCTACCGCACGCGCTCGGCGATTCGCGACGTCGGCAAGGCGCTGGGCTTGTCGCTCGTGCAGGTCGAGCAAATCGTACACGAATACGATGCGCGCGAATCGCTCGCCGGCGCGCTCGGCACCGCTCCGGTCGAGTATGCGTCGCTGCCGGATTCGATCGCCAAACGCCGCGATCTCGACGCCGGCTCGAACCAATACCGCTCGCGCACGGACGTCACACCGGGTTTCGACGAAGTCGACGACCGCGCTTCGACGAACGCGCGCGCCAACCGCGCCGATCCGCAGAACGCTCTGGCACCCAAAGTCAAGGCGCATCCCTCGCACCGGTACGGGTTCGTCGCCAAAGACTTCGGCAGCGATCCCGATTCGCACGTCGAGAGCCCCGTCGGCGGTGCGCTCGGCGCGACGATCCTCGCGCTGTGCCGCCGGATCGACGGCTTTCCGCGCCACATGGGCATCCANNATGCGCGACCGCACGATCGTGCAGTGGGACAAGGACGATCTGGGCGACCTCGGGCTGATCAAAATCGATTTGCTGGGGTTGGGCATGCTCTCGCTGCTGCGCGATGCCTTCACGCTGTTCGCCCGGCGCTATCCCGAGCGCGCGCCGCTGGGTTTGGCGACGATTCCCGCCGACGACCGGCCAACCTACGAGATGCTGCAGCGCGCCGATTCGATCGGCGTCTTCCAAATCGAATCGCGCGCCCAGCAATCGATGCTGCCGCGCCTGCGCCCGGCGTGCTTCTACGATTTGGTCATGCAGGTCGCGATCATTCGGCCCGGCCCGATCCAAGGCGACATGATCCATCCGTTTCTGCGCCGCCGCAACGGCATCGAGCCGGTCACCTATCCGCATCCGAAACTCAAACCCGTGCTCGAACGGACGATGGGCGTGCCGCTGTTTCAAGAACAAGGGATGCGCATGGCGATCGAAGCGGCCGGCTTCACACCCGGCGAAGCCGACACGCTGCGCCGCGCGATGGGCCACAAACGTTCGCACGAACGCATGGCGCAGATCTATCCCAAACTCATCGACGGGATGGTCGCGAACGGCATCGACCGCGCGGCGGCCGACGGACTTTTTCACATGCTCGAAGGCTTCGCCGACTACGGCTTCCCCGAATCCCACGCCGCCAGTTTCGCGCTGCTCGCCTACGCCTCGGCGTACGTGAAGTGCCACGAACCGGCGATCTTCTGCGCCGCGATTCTCAACGTGCAGCCGATGGGNNACCGAAGTGCTCGTCAACGACGCGCGCCGGCACGGCGTGCTCGTCAAACCCGTCGCGGTCAACGAGAGCGAGTGGTGGAGTTTCGTCGACACCGAAGGCGCGCTGCGACTAGGTTTCCATCTCGTGCGCGGCTTGGGCGAAGCGCAGCGCGAGAAGCTCGCCGCGGCGCTCGGGCACGGCGACTTCGAGGATCTGCTCGATTTCACGCGGCGCACCGGCGTCACGCGCGAGGGGCTCGAAAATCTGGCCGCCGCCGATGCGTTCCGGCCGTGGTTCGACTCGCGGCGCGAGGCGCTTTGGGCGCTGCGCGGTCAAGACGAGCGTGAAGCGCGGGGCGAACTCGCGCGCGGGATGGACGTCGACGAAGCGGCGCCGCGCCTCGCGCCGCTGCGGCCGATCGAAGCCACGACGCTCGACATCGATGCCACCGGCGTCTCCGATGTTCAGCCCATCGCGCACTTTCGCGCGCAGCTCGACCGGGACAATATCTTGGCGGCCAGCCGCTTGAGGGCGATGCCCAACCACCTGGTCTGCAAGATCGGCGGAATGGTCATCACGCGGCAGCGGCCGGGCACCGCCAAGGGGTTCGTCTTTCTCACCCTCGAGGACGAAACCGGGCTGGTCAACGTCATCGTGCGTCCCGACGTGTACGAACGCCATCGGCGGGTCATCCGCCAATCCAAGGCACTCGTCATCGAAGGTACCATTCAACGCGAATACGGCGTCGTCGACATCGTCATGAAACGCTGCTGGCCGCTCGACACGCAGGGCACGACCGACAACGTCCGCTCGCGCAATTTCCACTAATACGAATCGTGCCGCGTGCCGATCAGCACGGCCCACGGCGACAGTCGTCTCCTATCGCCGCACGTCCGACCGCGCCGCTTTAGCTCGGTGCCGACGTTGCGCCGTCGAGCTGCTGTTCCGGTCGCGCAATTCCGGTCGAGTCGAATGCCGCTGCCGTTTTCACGACCGCCTCTTCGACGCTTTCTACGGCCTTTTGGATGGCCGCGAGCATCCTGATAACCTCGGCCGACGTGGATTGGACGTCTGTTATATCTTCTTCGATCTTCTGTGACGCAGCGGTAATTTCCGTCGAGAGAGCTTTGATCTCTTTTGCGACAACCGAAAATCCGCCGCCCGCACTGCCGGCACGCGCTGCTTCAATCGACGCGTTGAGCGATAGCAGGTTGATCTGCGACGTAATGCCCTTGATCATCCCAACAACGTCGTTCATCAGCCGGATCTTCGCGGTCAAGTGCACCGTCGAGGCATTCGCCGCAGCCGTTTGGCCGGTCGCGCCTTTCACGGCAATCTTTGAGAAGCTCACGCTCTGTTGCACGAGATCTCGTTGCGCCGTTTCACGTGATCGTTGCGCGGTGATATCGGTGGCAAATTTGACGATCATGAAGGGCCTACCGTCATCATCGCAGATTGGCGTATACGTTGCACTGATGAAGCGTACCCGGCCGTCCTTGCCGATACGCCGGCATTCGGCGGCGACGGCCTCGCCGGCGTTGAGCCCTCTCCAAAACTGCTTGTACTCGACGCTCGATCGATACGGCTCTTCAATGAAGATCCGGTGATGCTTGCCGACGATTTCTGCCAGTTTATAGCCGACACACTTGAGAAAGATCTCGTTCGCCCACTTGATCCTGCCATCAAGCCCAAAGTGAATGACCGCTTGCGAGCGGACGATGGCTTCGATCTCACCTCGGTACCGCGCGCTTTGATTTCTTTGGCCGGTAATGTCGGTCGCGAATTTGACGACGCCGGCAATGCAGCCCGCATCGTCAAAAAGCGGGTTGTAGCTCGCATCGAGCCAGAGGACCCGGCCGCCTTTTCCGAGGCGCCGGAATTGGTCGGCGATGAATTCTCCGGCGCGTAGCCGCTCCCAAAACTCGTCGTACTCGCGGCTCTGTGCGAACGGCGGATCCACGAAAAGTGCGTGTTTATGCCCTTTCACCTCCGCCAGCGTGTAGCCAACGACGCGCAGAAAATTCGCGTTCGCGTCAACGATGGTCGAGTCAAGCCCGAATCGCACCACGGCCATCGAGCGGTTCAGAGCGCTGAGCTGGCTTCGCGCAATCGCTGGTTCATTTCTCATCGTGAGGCCGCTTTCAATGTGAGCTCCTGCGCGTCCCGAGAGGCTCCCCACAGCGGCGCCGCTCCGACAACCGCGAACACCGTATCATCGGCTCCAGAAACGATACTTCGCGCTTGGCTGCTAAAAGTTATCCTGCGGCGGCGCCGAACACGGCGCCGCGCCCGACCCCGTGTGCTCGACGGCGCGAGCGGCGAACGGAACTCCGGGCTGGTCAGCGGAACAACAGCGCTGGTCAACCACCCGTTCCCAGGGAGGGCCCCATGTCCGAGCGGCCGCCGCTTCCGCCGTTTACCGTCCACACCGCAGCGCAGAAAGCACGGCTCGCCGAGGACGCCTGGAACACGCGTGAGCCCGAACGAGTTGCCGCGGCCTACACGCCCGACAGTCGCTGGCGAAACCGGTCGCAGTTCTTTTCGGGCCACGCGGCGATCGTCGCGTTTCTCACCCGCAAATGGGCGGTCGAACTCGATTACAAACTCATCAAGGACGTTTGGGCGTTCGGGGCCGACCACATCGCCGTGCGTTTCGCCTACGAGTGGCACGATGCCGGCGGCGCCTGGTTTCGCAGCTACGGCAACGAAATGTGGGAGTTCGATTCGAGCGGGCTGATGCGCCGGCGCGAAGCGAGCATCAACGACGTCGCGATCGCGGCCAGCGAACGCCGCTTCCATTGGACGGGGGCGCGGCGGCCCGACGACCACCCCGGACTCGCGGAGCTCGATCTATGAACGCCAACGCCTCGGCCGGTCAATCCGCGCGCGGATTCGCGGGCGCGATCGGCGCCACGCCGCTCATCGAATTACCAAAACTGTCGGCTGCGCTCGGGCGGACGATTCTGGGCAAAGCGGAGTTCTTGAATCCGGGCGGATCGGTCAAGGATCGCGCCGCGCGCGGGATCATCGACGACTTCGAGCGCCGCGGTCTGCTTCAAGCGGGCGGCACGGTTGTCGAGGGAACCGCCGGCAACACCGGCATCGGCCTAACGCTGGTCGGCAACGCGCGCGGTTACCGGACCGTGATCGTCATGCCCGACGATCAAGCCGCCGAAAAATACGCGCTGCTGCGCACGTACGGCGCGGATCTGCGGGTCGTCGAGGCGGCGCCGTTCACCAACGAAGACAAGAATTACTATCACGTTGCGCGCCGGGTTGCCGCATCGATTCCGGGCGCCGTTTGGGCGAATCAGTTCGAAAACACGGCCAACCGCGATGCGCACGAACAGACGACGGGTCCGGAAATATTCGCTCAAGCGGAGGGGCGGCTGCAGGCGTTTGTCGCCGCGGCCGGGACCGGCGGGACGATCGCCGGCGTCGGCCGGGCGTTGCGCGCACGCGACCCGCACATCGCGATCGTGCTCGCCGAACCGTACGGCTCGGCGCTGTTCAACTACGTCAAGTTCGGCCGGCTCGAGGCCGAGGGCGATTCGAACGCCGAAGGGATTGGAATCAAACGCATCACGGCGAATTTTCGCGATGCGCCGATCGACGACGCGCTGCGCGTCGACGATCGCACGTTCGTCGAGATGGCCCATTGGCTGCTGCGCGAAGAGGGGCTCTTCGTAGGCGGTTCGGCCGCACTCAATGTCGCCGCAGCCGCGCGTTACGCGCGAACGCTGCCCGCCGGCAGCCGCGTCGCAACCATATTATGCGACGGCGGCGATCGTTACCGTTCGCGTTTGTACGATGCGGCTTGGCTGGCGGAAAACGACGTGGAGCCGACTGCCGTCGATCTCGCATTCCTTTGATGAACGGCGCCGGCGCGGAGCCGGTTTTCTCGCAGGGAGGCGTCGACGCATTCAACGCATACGACGAAGCAACGACGGCGCGCGCTGCAAGGCATTGGAAGCAGCCGCTAAATCGCGCTGCAGCGGCATCGCCCGCATGTGATCGCATGTGATAATGAAGAAATAACGGCCGATCAATCGCTTGAAGTGCCAGGGGTATGGCACCGACGGCAGCGAGAATAACAGCACGGGGAACACGGTGGAATATGCCCGCGTTCGTCTTAAGGAGCGTGTTGGGCTGGCCCGGCTCGCGACGACGGGCGGCCCGAGCGAAACCCGAACGCGAGAGGATCGACGAACTCGAACCGCTAGCGCGAGAGCGATCCACCCATCGAAGGAGCTTCGTGTGTCCGATGTGCTCGATCCGACTACGCTGACGTCGGCGGCGCTCAACCGCAAAGTGTTTGTGGCTCTGAGCGCGGGCGCCGCCGCGACCGTGTCCGCCGCGCCGGCGCGCGCCGGCGGCGCGGGGGAGTTCGGCCGGCCGCACCCACCGATCGTCGCACCCGACGATCCGGCAATCGTAGCCCAGCACGTTCGCCTCGCTCGGCCCGACATCACGCTCGATGCGTACGCTGCGTGGCCCGCGCACGCCGCGCCGGAGACGCCCGGTATCGTGCTCGTGCAGCACATCTGGGGCGTCGATGCGACGCTGCGCGACGACGTCCGGCGCTACGCGAAAGCCGGCTTCATCTGTATCGCGCCGAATCTCTACGGTCGCTCGCCTGCGCCGAGCGGCGACGGTGCAACCGACGCGGATCCTTTTCGGCCGGCCGCCGCCGCGCTCGTCGACGATGTGGTCCGCGGTGACCTTACCGCCGCACGTGCTTGGATCGCCGCAAAAGCCGCGCAGGCGAAGATCGGGATCAGCGGCTTCTGCATGGGCGGCGGAATCGCACTCAAGCAATTGATCGGCACGAACGACTACGGAGCGGCGTCGATTTTTTACGGCGACGTGCGGCCCGGCACGCCGCGCACCGCGCCGACGACGCCGTCCACGTTCGCGTACGCGGCGAGCATCAGCACGCCGATGCGGGGCAATTACGGCGCGCGCGATACGAGCATCGCGCCGGCCGATGTGCAGACCCTCTATTCGCTACTGCGCCCACCGCACGAGTTGGACGTCTACCCGCTGGCCGGGCACGCGTTCTTCGACGATACCCGCCCATCGTACGTGGCGAGCGCCGCCGACGACGCATGGACCAAAACCGTGGCCTGGTTCAACCGGTTCCTCGCGTGACGCCGTGCTGACGATCGTCCATGCCGCCGACCTGCATCTCGAAACGATCTTTCCGGACGCGCGCGGCGGCAGCCGGCGGCGCGCCGCACTCGCCGACGCGTTCGTGCGCATCGTCGACCTCGCACTGCACTACGACGCCGACGCGTTGACCTTGGGCGGTGACCTCGTCGAAGCGCAGCGAGCCGGTCCGCAAACGGCACGTTTGCTGTACGAACAAATCGAGCGCTTCGGCAAGCCCGTTTTTGTCGCGCCGGGCAACCACGACCCGTACGCGGCGAATTCGCTCTACGCGCGCGAGGACAAGCCCGCCAACTTGCGCGTCTTCGCCGAGCCGGTGTGGTCGGCGTATCCGCTCGCCGACGGGGTCACCCTCTACGGCTTCGGCCACACGCCGGCGGAACCCGGCCGGCCCTTCGAGCACGCCCGCTTTGATCGGCCGGGCGTGCGGCTCGCGCTCGTGCACGGCAGCGACGAGGATCGCTGCCCGCCCGGTAAGCGCGCGACGGCGCCGTTTACGGTTGCTGAGATCGTCGCGTCGGGCGCGACGCTGGTGCTGTGCGGGCATTATCACGGCGGCTACATCGTCGAGGAAGCGGGCGCACCGATTCTGGCCTATCCGGGATCGCCCGAACCGATTCGTTTCGGCGAGCGCGGCGCGCACGGCGTCGTCGTCGTGCGGATCGGCGCCGGGCGCGTCGGGATCGAGGCCATCCCGATGGCACACACGGCGCTCATCGATTGCGACATTCGCCTCGACGGCGCGACGAGCGAGCGCGGCGTGCTCGCAGCGCTCGAATCGGCGCTCGCGGGCTACGGCAACAACGACTACATCCGCGCGCGGCTGCAGGGCACCCTCGTGCACGGCACCCGCATCGACTGCGATCTGCTTGAACGCTCCAACCCGCGCCTGGGCTCGCTCGAGGTGATCGACAAGACCGTTCGCGCCGACTTCGAGGCGCTCGCGCGCGAACCGAACGTGCGCGGGCACGTCGTGCGCGACTTGCTCGCGCGCGCGCAGTCCGGCGACGGCGACGCCGAGCGCGCGCTCTCCTATGTCGTCGAGGCTTTCGAGGGCACGGAGATCGCGCCGTGATCTTGACATCGCTGCACATCGCGGGGTTCGGACGGCTGCGCGAACGGCGGTTCGAGTTTTCGAGCGGCCTCAACGTCGTCTACGGCCCGAACGAAAGCGGCAAGTCGACGCTGGCCGCCGCGATCGTCGCGACGCTCTACGGCGTCGAGCGCAAAAAAGAGCTCTGGCGACCCTGGACCGGCGGGCCCTACGCCACGACGCTCACGTACCGGCTGGCCGACGGCGAGCAGATCGAGGTGCAGCGCGACTTCGATCGCGACGGGAAAGGCGTGCACGTCTACGATCGCGCGGGAAACGAGATTTCCGCTCAGCTCAAAGCAGGGCGGGTCGTTCCCGGCGAGGCGCACCTCGGCGTGCCGCTCGAAGTTTTCCTCAACGCGGCGTGCGTGAAGCAGCAAGCGATCGCAATCGACGAAGGCAAGAGCGCCGGGCCGATCGCCGCGCACCTCGCCCGCGCACTTGACGGCGGACCGCGCGAGGACGCCGCGCTCGGCGCGCTCGCCCGGCTCGAGGAGGCGCTACGGCTTTACGTCGGCAGTGGCCGCGCACGCAAACACACGCCGCTGCGCGACCTGCGCCTGCAGGCCGAAGCGCAGCGCGGAGAAGCCGCCGCGGCTCGCGCAGGTCTGTCGGCACTCGATGAGTTGCGCAAGCGGACCGAGGGTGCCGCCGCGGATTGCGAACGGCTCAGCGCCGCCGCAATTGAAATCGAGCGCCGGCAGCGCTCACTCAAAGCCGGTGCGATCGCGAAGCGATTGGCGAATCTGCACGAGTTTCGCGCTGAACTGTCCGCGTTGCAGGCCGACCGCGCGACCTACGAAGACGTCGCGGACTTCAACGGTGAGCGCGAGCGCGAACTCGATGAGGCGTATCACGCGTGGGAAGTCGCCAGTCAGGCGGCGGCCGCCGCGCATGCCGCCGTGCAAGCGGCACATCTCGACGAAGACGAGCGCAGCGAACTCGAGCGCCGGCGGCGCGACGCAGGTTCGATCGACGCGGCGACCTTCGAGGCTCTGAGCGCAGCGAATGACCGGGCCCTCGCGGCGCGGGTCGCCGCCGCCGCCGCCGCGCGGGAAGCCGCTGCGGCGCGCGTCGACGGCGACGGCGGCACCGTCCGTAATCTCGAGCTTGGCGCCGGCCTCGTCGCGCTGTGCATTGCGATCGGCTTTGCGATCGCGCATAGCTGGACGTGGACGGCTCTGGCGTGCCTGCTCGCCGCTATCGGTTTGGGCGCCGCGGTGCGCCAGCACTACGAACGCGCGCAGCGCGAACGCAAAGTCGAGGAAAAGCAGCGCATCGCCGACGACGCGCTCGCAACCGAGAGCGCCGCGGCCAACGCCGTGAGTTCGGTCCTCGATCCGCTGGGCATCGACCGTTTCGACGAGCTCGTCGCCAGCCGAACACGGTTCGCCGATCTGGTCGCCCGCAAAGAAAGCGCCGAACGCGGCGCCGGGGGCGCACTGGCGGCCCGGCAGGCCGCGGATGCCGCCGGCGCACGTTTCGATCGTCTCGCGGATGTCGTCGTGCCCGAGATCCGCGGCCAACGCGCGACGCGCAAAGCCGCCGCGAACGCGCGCGCGGCGCGCCGGCGCGAACGCGACGGGATTGACGCCCATTTGCACGCACTCGAGATGCGCCGCTCGACGATCCTTGGCAATGACGATGAGTACGCGCTCGAAGTCGAACTCGCGGAGATGCAGGAGGACGGCGTCGAGCCGACCGAGGACGAAACGCCGGGTGCGTTGCGCGCGACCGAAACCGAGCGCTACGCGATCGCCGACCAATTGCGCGCGGCGCGCGACGCGCACGCCCGCTTGAGCGGCGAGCTCGGCGCGAGTCAAGCACACATCGCCGACATCGCCGAACTCGACGAGCAGTTCGCCCACACGCAAGCCGAGATCGACCGGCTCGAAGCCTTCGAGCGCGCGGTCAGCCTTGCCAAGACGACTCTCGAGCAACGGACCCGTGAAGCGCACCAGGCCTTTGCCCGCCGGCTCGAAGATTATTCGGCGGCGGCGCTCGGTGCGATCACTGCCGGACGCTACGGCGAAATTTTCGTCGATCCGGCGACGCTGACGATCCGCGTGCGCGTGCCGGAAACCAAAGCCATCGCGGATCTCGAGGCCGTCTCAGCCGGAACGCGCGATCAAACCTACCTCGTCGTGCGCTTCGCGATGGCGCGAATGCTGGCCGAAGGAATCGAAACGCCGCCGCTGCTGCTCGACGATCCGTTCGCCTACTGGGACAGCGCGCGCATCGAGCGCTGTCTGCCGATCGTCGAATACGGCGCCCGCGATGCCCAAACGATTCTCTTCACATCGAGTTCCGAACTGGCCGAAGCCGCCACTCGGCGTGGCGCGCATCGACTCGACCTGCCCCAGCCCGCCCTGGTCTGATCCAACGCGGCGGGCGGCGGTTACGAGGACGTACCGGATGAATCCGAGGAAGCGCCGAGCGAACCGGGCGTCGCGCTGCGCTCGACGGCGATGAGCAACTGATCCTTCCCGCGCAGCTTGAGGAACATGATCGTAACCTCGACGGCACCGTGCGCGAACGGAAAGAAGTAGTTGAACCGTTCGCTGACCCGTTTCTTGCTGCGCACGAAGGCCTGCATCCGGCCCTCGAAGGCTTGCACGGCGGTGCACGGCGCGACATCGCGAAAGAAGTTCCGCCCGACGACGGCGTCGCGTTCCTGGCGCGCCAGTCGCGCTTCGTACTGGTTATACGCGATGACCCCGCCGGAAAAGTCGACGACGATCGCGCCGAACGGCAGCGCGTCGAGCTGCTCGAACGGCACGTCGACCATCCGCCAAAGCGCCTCCTCGTCGGCCTCGTTCACCCCGCGCACCCGGTCCTCTCCGTTCACGATCTGGTCTTTTGGTCGCGCAACGCGCGCAGCGCGTTGTCGATGTGGCCCAGGGGCTCGAGATCCGTGTACGTCTCGATCACCTTGCCGTCGGGTGCGATGACGTAGGACGTTCGATTGGCGAACGCACCCATGAGCACGGCGTCATACGCGCGGGCGATCTTGAGCCCGGGGTCGCTGGCAACCAGGAAGTTCGACCGGCATTCTTGGGTCGAAAACTTTTTTTGCGTCTCGATGTCGTCCGCACTGACACCGATGACGGTCGCACCGTAGCGGCGAAACTCGGCGATGTGGTCGGAAAAGGCATGCGCTTCGATCGTGCAGCCGCTGGTGAACGACTTCGGAAAGAAGTAGAGCACGACCGGCCCGGCGACCAGCGCCGTTTTGAGGTGAAAGTCGGAGACCGTGCCGCCGCGCGCCGCCGACGCCGTGAAGTCGGGCGCCATGGTTCCGTCCTTGAGCGCCGCCGCGGCGGGCAGGGCCGGCGCGAGGAGTTCGAGGGCGGCGACGAGCCAGACGAGCCGGAGAACAAAAGCCATCACAACCCCATTAGACGCGCGATCACGAGCCGTTGTATTTCGTTGGTGCCTTCGCCGATCTCATTAATTTTCTGGTCGCGGTACATGCGCGATACCGGGTACTCGTCCATGAAGCCGTAGCCGCCGTGGATCTGAACCGCCTCGTTGACGACGCGGCGCGAGACTTCGCCCGAATAGAGCTTGGCCAGCGACGCCGTCAGCGCGAAATCCCGGCCTTCGTCTTTTTCCCAGGCCGCCTTCATAACCATCACTCGGGCATGCTCAATTTCCATGCGCATGTCGGCGAGTTTGAACTGGATGGCCTGGAACTTGGCGATCGGCTGACCGAAGGCGATTCGCGCTTTGGCGTATTTGAGCGCTTCGTCGTACGCTCCCCATGCCAAACCGACGGACAGCGCGGCGACCGAGATGCGTCCGCCGTCGAGAATCTGGAGGAATTGCTTGAGGCCGCGCCCGCGCACACCTAACAGATTACCCTCGGGCACCGCGGCATCGGCAAACGATAACTCGCGCGTGTCCGAGGCGCGCCAGCCCATCTTATTGTACTTTTTGGAGCGCGTGAAGCCGGGCGTGGCCTGCGGCACGATGATATTGGAGATTTCGCTGCGGCCGGCAGCGTCGGTCCCGGTGACCGCCGTGATGGTCGTTCCGCCGGTCAGATCGGTCCCGCTGTTGGTGATAAACGCCTTGGTGCCGTTGATCACCCACTGACCGGCGCGCAGTTCGGCCCGTGTTTGGGTTGCCCCGGCATCTGAGCCGGCTCCGGGCTCGGTTAGTCCAAATCCCCAGAGTTGCTCGCCGCGCGCGAGCGGCACCAGATACTCCGCCTTCTGTGCTTCGGTGCCGAAAAGATAGAACGGAGAGGCGCCGAGCGACACGTGCGCTGCCAGCGTGATCGCGACCGAGGCGTCGATCCGCGCGAGTTCCATGACGGCCAGCGCGTAACTGACGGTGTCGGCACCGGCGCCGCCGTACTTTTCGGGAAACGGCAGACCGAAAAGCCCCAATCCGGCCATCTGCCTGACAATCGCGTAGGGAAATTCCGCTTCCCGGTCGAGCGCCTCAGCCTGCGGCGCGACCACGTCGCGCGCGAATTCGCGGCACAGATCCTGGATCGCTTGTTGATCACCTGACAAATCAAAGTTCATCGGCGAAGGTATGACTCAGGGTTGTTCGGAAAAATCCCTCTCAATGCGAGGCGGCCTGCATATATGATCAGCCTCCGCGGCGTAACACTTACGTATCCGAACGGTGTGCGCGCGCTCGACGACGTCGACTTGGAAGTCGCGAAGGGTTCGTTTGTCTTTCTCGTCGGCCATTCGGGGACGGGCAAATCGACGCTGCTCAAGCTCCTATACCGCGAAATGCGCCCGACGTCGGGCGAGGTCACCGTCGACAACATTCGCGTCGACCGGTTGCGACGGTCCAAAGTCCCGGCGCTGCGCCGCAACATCGGCGTGGTGTTCCAAGATTTCAAACTGCTCTCGCACAAGACGGTGTGGGAGAACGTCGCTTTCGCCTTACAAGTCACCGGCGCCAACACCAAGGACGTCAAGCGCCAGGTTCCGCGTTCGCTCGATCTGGTCGGACTGTCGCACAAGAGCCGCATGCTCCCAAGCGAACTCTCGGGCGGCGAGCAGCAGCGTGCCGCGATCGCCCGCGCCTTGGTCAACAACCCCAAAATCCTGCTGTGCGACGAGCCCACCGGCAATCTCGACCCCTCGAACACCACCGAGATCATGGAACTGCTGCAGCGTATCAATCTCAAGGGCACGACCGTGCTCGTCGCAACGCATAACGCCGCGGTCGTCGACCGCATGCGCCGGCGCGTCGTGCGGCTCGAGGACGGCCGCGTTCTGCACGACGACGAGCGAGGCTACTATTTCCGTGGACTGGGGCAAACTCAAGTTCTTTCTGGGTGAAGTCGGTTCGAACTTCACCCGCAACGCGGCGATGCAGCTCACGGCCATCGGCACCGTCGCCGTTACCGTCGTGCTGCTCGGGGCGTTTCTCTACGTTCGGGATACGCTGGCCTCGTTCGGTACCGGCATGCTCTCGAAGATCGAGGTCGCGGTGTACCTCAACGACGACGTCGACGACGCGCGCGCCAGAACCATTGCCGTCCGCTTCGCCCAGGATCGCCGCATTTGGGGTGCGACGTACGTACCCAAGCGCGACGGTCTGCGGCGCATGAAATCGGTACTGGGCAAAGACTTCGATACCTCGCTGCTTACCGCGAACCCCTTCCCGAACGCCTTTCACGTTCGCGTTCGCCGGCCGGGCGACGTGCCCGCCGTCGCCGCATCGATCGCCAAATATCCCGGCGTCGCCAAAACCGACTACGCGGCCGACACCGTCACCAAGCTCCTGCGCATCGCCGATTTGCTCGGCCGGGTCGGCCTGATCATGATCGGGTTGCTCGTCGTCACGGCCGCGATCATCATCGCCAACACGATTCGGCTCACCGTGTTCGCGCGCCGGCGGGAGATCGCGATCATGCAGCTGGTCGGGGCGACCAACATGTATATCCGCATGCCGTTCATCGCTGAAGGGCTTCTCGCGGGCCTCCTCGGCGCGGGCCTCGCGCTAGGCATCCTCTATATCGCGCGCCTCGAACTGGTACCAAAGCTGGCGGCGACGATCGCCTTCGTCCCGTTTCATGCCAATGAGCCGCTTTTAGCAGGGGAGTGTTTGGCGGTCGGGGCGACGGTCGGATTTGTCGCTTCGTGGTTTTCGGTCGGGCGTTACCTTCGTGTTTAAGGTCCCGCTCGACGGGGCTTTTGCTCGTGTCTAGGTCCCGCTCCGCGGGGCTGAGGCACATCCGCAACGTTCGGCAGAGCGGCTTTGGTCGCGCGTCTTGGTGACGGCGCGCACGGCTCCGGGGGCGCGTTACAAGATTTTGATCGTTGATGACGACCGTAACCTGCGGACGGTGATTCGGACGAATCTCGAGCTTGCCGGCTACGAAGTGGTGACCGCGAACGATGCGGCGGCGGCGCTGGCGTTACTGAGTGCGGAAATTCCCGATTTGATCGTGCTCGACGTCATGCTGCCGGGGATGGACGGAGTCGAGCTGTGCCGGCGCATCAGGCGCCATGCGACCTGCGCGCACGTGCCGATTCTCATGCTGACCGCGCGCGGCGAGACCGAAGACGCCGTAGCGGGGTTCGAGGCCGGAGCGGATGATTATGTGGCCAAGCCCTTCTCGCCCCAAGAGTTGTTGGCGCGCGTGCGGGCCAAGATCCGGCGGGTCGCGGTGGATTCGTCGCTCAATCCACTCACGCGGCTGCCCGGGAATTTGGCGATCGAAAATGAGATTCGGCGGCGCTTCGAGGGGCGCTTGCCGTGGGCGGTGATCTACATCGACCTCGATAACTTTAAGGCGTTCAACGATGTGTACGGGTTCGTGCGCGGCGATGAAGCGATCCGTTTGCTGGCCTCGACGCTGCAGCAAGCGGTCCGGTGCGGCGGTGAGGACGACGATTTTGTCGGACATATCGGCGGCGACGACTTTATCCTCGTCTCGCATCCAAGCCGGGCCGAACCACTGGCGCGCCTGATCGCCGCAACCTTCGATGCGGACGTGCGGGCGCTGTACGATCCGGCCGATCTCGAACGCGGCTGGATTACGACGACGGACCGGCGCGGCGCGGTCAGCTTGTATCCGGTGATGTCGCTGTCATTGGCGGTCGTGACCGACGAATACGGGCGCATCACGAATTATCAGCAGATCGGCGAAGTTGCGGCCGAACTCAAACGTTTCGCCAAGAAGCAAACCGGCTCGTTCATCGCGACCGATAAGCGGAAGACCTGATGCGCGGCCGTGTTGCCGCCGCATTGCTGATCGCCGCCCTGGGCGTTCTTTGCGTTCCGGCGGCGGCGCGCGCGAGCGTTGACGCGAAGATCGAGCAACAGCAGCACAAAATTCACGCCGCGCACGAGCGCTTGATCGAAGGCCGCGGGCATCTGCAGGGCGCGCAGGGCAAGGTCAGCAGCATCGCCTCGCAGTTGGCGCAGACGAACAGCACGATCAGCGCGGTCAACTCAAGGCTGGGCGCCCTGGGTGCGAGCATGGCATCGACGCAACGAAAATTGACGTGGACGCGCGTGCAGCTCGACGCCGCGCGCCGGACCGTGCAGCGCCACGACGCGGCGCTCAAGCGGCGGCTCGTCGATGCGTACGAACATGCGGATCTAGGCTATGTCGACGTGCTGCTGCAAGCGCGTTCGTTCGCCGATTTCGTCGAGCGCTGGAATGACGTGCGGTTCATCATTCGGGCCAATGAAGCGACGATCCGCGAGCGCCGCACCGAAGAGGCGCATGTCGCGTCGATCGAGTCGTCGCTCGTCGGCGCCCAAGCGGATTTGGCCGCGCAGCAACGCGCGGCAGATCAGGAGCGGCACGCCCTCGCGGCGCTGGCGACGGAACGTGAAAACTTGCTGGCGGCGGCGCGCCGCGAGCAGCAAGTCGCGCAGGCCGAAGTCGTGCAGTATGAAGAGATGACGGCGCAAGAAGAAGCCGCGCTCGAAACGCTCATCCGTGAGAAGCAGGCCGAGGAGGAAGCGCGTCGCGAGGCGGAGCGCCGCGCCAGGCAGCTCGCCGGCGAACCGGTCGCGCCGATCAGCGGAGCGCCGGGCAGCGTGATGTGGCCGGTCTCCGGACCCATCACCTCGGGCTTCGGGATGCGCAATCATCCCGTTTTCGGACGCTTCATCATGCATGCGGGTATCGACATCGCCGCCGCCCAAGGAACGACGGTGCAGGCTGCAGCCGGCGGTCGCATCATCCTCGCCCAGTACGCGGGCAACTGCGGCAACATGATCACGATCGACCATGGCGGCGGGATGGCGACGAACTACTGCCACCTCTCACAAATCTTCATCGGGGTGGGGCAAGACGTCGAGCAAGGCCAGGCCATCGGCGCCGTCGGAATGACCGGCGACGCGACCGGCCCGCACTTGCATTTCGAGGTCCGCATCAACGGCCGGCCGGTCGATCCGTTGGGGTATCTCCACTAAGCTGTGTTAAACGTTGGCGTCCAACGACGATTCCCAGCGTTTCGGGGTAACGTTTAGCGGAAAGGGCGGGTCCAAGCGAGGGCAGAATGCCGAAGCCCCTTTTGTAATCGAGGTTCGCCGAACGTTGTCTAACCGCTTGCGGCTCGCCGTGGCCGCTGTCCTCGTCGCCGCCGCCGCGCTCGGCGGTGCTGCCTACGTTGGGCGCGCCTCGGCAGACGACAGCGCGGTCATCTCGGAAACCGGCACACGGATCGCCGGCCTTGATCTGAGCCTGCTCTCCGGTTCAAGCGGCGACGCGAATCGCGACATGATCGCGCTGGCATACAATCGCGTGCAGAGTGCCTATTACAAGCCGTTCGACGACGAAACGCTCCTCGCCGGCGAGCAGAAGGCCCTCGTCGCGCTGCTCAAAGAGCACAAGATCAGTCATCCGGCGGTGCCGGACGTGACGGCCACCGGCGACCGGAGGCGCGATCTCGCGCTCGTGCAAAGCAACGTGGCGACGGTCGAGAAGCTCTATCCCAACGCGGCGACGAACGACGAGTACACGCAAGCGGCGATCGCGGGGATGCTGAGCGCGTTGGGCGACCCGTACACCGTCTACCTTTCTCAAGCCGAAATCAACGGCCTCGATGAGCAGCTTGCGGGTGGAAACTTTGGCGGGATCGGCGTCTATATCGCTCAGGACCCCAAGACCGGGGCGATCGTCGTCGATCCGATCGAAGGCAATCCCGCGATCAAGGCCGGCGTGCGTCCGGGCGACATCATCGTCTCGGTCGACAACGAGCCGACGCTGGGACTCAAGCTCGATGCCGTCGAGCGCCGCATTCGCGGGCCATTCGGGACGACGGTGAGTTTACGGCTCAAGCGGCATGAAGGGGGCCAAACCCAGGTCGTTCGGGTGACGCGCGCCGAGATCCATGTCCCGTCGGTGCGAGCGAAAATGGAAGGCGGTATCGACTACGTGCGACTGGCCGATTTCGGCCAAACGTCGGCCGACGAGGTTCGCTCGGCGATGCTCGAAGGGAAGCGCCACCACGCGCGCGGGTACATCTTGGATCTGCGCAACAATGGCGGCGGGCTGCTCGACGCGGCGGTCGATATCTCGAGTCTGTTCATTCCGCAGGGCACGATCGTGTCGACGATCGATCGCGGTGGGGATAAAGAGTCCAAGTCCGCCACGGGCCGGGCGATCGGCGTTTCGCCCCTTGTCATCTTGGTGAACAAGTATACCGCCAGTGCTTCGGAGATCACCGCGGGCGCGGTGCAAGACTACCGGGTGGGCACGATCGTCGGCGTCAAGACGTTCGGCAAAGGCGTGGTTCAGAGTCTTTACCCGATGCCCGACAAAAGCGCGCTCAAAATCACGACCGCGCGTTACGTAACGCCGCTGGGCCGCGATATCCACCACAAGGGCGTGGTGCCCGACGTTACCATCGACCAGCGCGTCGACGTTTCGATCATCGATACGGCCAACGATAAACAGCTGGCCGCCGCGAAGTCGATCATTCTCAAGAAAGACGCTGCAAACATCAAATGAAACGCCTGCTCCCCGCCGCCCTCGCACTCACGCTGGCCTTCGCTCCGGCGACCCTTCCGGCCGCGACCGCTTCGGCACCGGCGCTCTCGCCGCAGGATGCCAACGAGCTCATCACGAGCTACGCCCACCTGACGACCGAATACTACAAGAAGGTCGACAAGCAAGCCGTATTCGACGGCGTGCGCAATAACATCATCGCGTACTTGCGGGCCAATGGGGTCGCCAACCCGACCCTGCCGGCGATGCACGCGAGCGACGACGACGTCAGCAACGCCCGCGAACTCGAGCGCGCGGTGTCGGGAGCGATCGCGACGTACGCCGTCAAGGCGGGCGGCAAAAACGGCGTGAAAGCCGGCGCGACCAGCATCACGTACGCGGCGATCTCGGGCGCGCTGGGTTCGGTGAAGGACCGCTACACGGTCTTTTTGTCGCCCAAAGAGTACGCCGATATCAACCAGAGCCTCGACGGAACGCAGTTCGGCGGCGTCGGACTGACCTACGACATCGATGATAAGACCAAGGACATCCACGTCCAAAATGTGATCCCGGACGGGCCGGCCGAGAAGGCCGGGCTGCTCAACGAAGATCTGATCACGCAAATCGACGGCAAGTCGGTGTCCGATCTGGTCGCTGGAAAGGCGCCCGAAGTTCAAACCAAGCTTATCCAGGGTCTGCTGCGCGGCGACCCGGGCACCAAGGTGACGCTGACGGTGGATCGCGCGGGCCAGCCGGAATCTTTCACGGTTACGCGCGCGACGATCCATTCACCAAGCGTGCTCGCGCGGCTGCTGCCCAGCGGCATCGGCTGGGTTCAACTCTCGGTGTTCGGCGCAGATACGGGTCGCGAACTCGATGCGGCGCTCAACCGGCTCGACGCGCAAGGCGCCAAGGCGTTTATCCTGGACTTACGCTCGAACGGCGGCGGGTATCTCAATTCGGCGGTCGACGTGAGCTCGAAGTTCATCCCGACCGGTCCCATCGTGACGGTTGAATCACGGGCCGGAACCGATACCGAATACGACGCGGAAAATACCGCGATCGCACCGCGTCCGCTTGCGGTGCTGGTCAATCATTACACCGCTTCGGCATCGGAGATCACGGCTGGCGCGATCCAGGACAGCGGCGTCGGCGAGATTATTGGGACGCGCACCTACGGCAAGGGCGTCGTGCAGTCGATCTTCCCGCTCGGTGACGGGTCGGCGGTCAAGATCACGACCGCGCGCTATCTCACTCCGCACGGCCGCGACATCAACTCGATCGGCATCCAGCCCGAGATCTTGTCGGATCTTCCGAAAGATACCCGCGTGAAGGCCGGCGACCCAACCACTGATGTCCAACTCGGCGCGGCCATCACCTACCTGCAATCGCGAATCGCCGCGCGCACGTCGAGTCAATAGCAGCGAAACGAGCGCTGGTCGAACGTGCACGAAGCGTCGCCGCGATCGGGGCGACGCTTCTTTTTTCTTACTCGCAGCCGAACAGCGCTGATTCGATTTCGGCGAATGAAGTGAACGGCGTGAACGGGATATTCCGCGCGCGGCAATAGCTTTCGAGGGCGCGCCCGGCTTTGGCGAAGCAGCGTTGCGCCTCGTGGGCCGCGGTAAAATCGCTGATGCCGTCGCCGACAAAGACCGTCAGCCGTCCCGCGGCGCGCGCTTCGCGCACGGCGGCAGCCTTGTCGTGACCGTTGGCCGATTCGTCGATGAACGTCATCGTCCAGCCGTCGGCCGCGAAATCGACGTCGTTCGCGAGCACCGGAACGTCGACGCCGGCGCGCTCGAGCGTGGTCCGGATGATCGGGCCGATGCCGCTCGAGACGACGCAAACCTCAACGCCGCGCCGGCGCGCGGCGCCAACGAACGGAGCAAACGCCGGATCGACGGTCGCGGTCGCTTCTAGGAAGGCGATCGCTTCGGCTTCGGACTTCGTGATGTGCGAAGCTTGCAGCATCAGGACTTCGCGCAGGGTGAGGTAACCCGCGGCGAGTTCCGCGTCGATGGAATCCCAGATCTCGTCGCCCACCGCGTCACGAACGAGGGCATCGAACGTGTCGACATCGGTGATCGTGCCGTCAAAATCGACGAACACGATCATCTCCGATGCATTTGCTCGCCGCAACGCCGCGGAGTTTCCTTAACTCCTCTTGCGAGCCGTTGCGGTTTTCTTCGCGGCGGCCTTTTTGGCCGGGGCCTTCTTGGCGGCAGTTTTCTTCGCCGCTGGGGCCGCCTTCTTCGCAGCTCCAGCCGCGCGTTTGACTGCGGTCGCCTTGGCCGGCGGGGCTTTCTTGGCAGGCGCCTTCCGCGCGGCGGCCTTCGGCTCGGCGGTCTTCCTGGCCGCCGTCTTTTTCGCGGCGGCGACTTTTGCGGCGGGTGCCTTTCCTCCCCGACGCGTCGGAGTCCGCGCCGCAGTGACGGCCGCAACGGCCGGCTCAGCCGCGGTGACGACCGTTTCAGCGACGACGGCTATGGGCGCAGGTGCGGCTGGAGGAACGGCCACAGGTGCAGGCGCCGGGGGTGCCGCTGCGGCGACCGTCGGAGTCCGCGCACTGCCCGTCCTGGTGCGGGTCGAGGTACGCGTGGCACGGTTCGGCGGTGCGTCGGACGCCGCCCGTTCGCGCGTCGTCTCGGCAGCCGGGGCCGGGAGCGCGCGGATCGGGTTTGCCTCAATCGGCTCAGACGCCGAGCCGCCCCTCCGGCGCCGTGCCGGCGTGGTGACTTTGACGGTCGACGGTTCGTCCGGCACCGTCAGTGACGGCGGCGGCGGCTCGACCGCGACGTGCCCTGGCCGGCGATTGAAGGCCGCGATGGCCCGCGACGGTTCCACCGGTGCGGTTTCGCCGGTGGCGTGCGCCGCGCCGTCGGAACTGACGCGGAAAATGTGCCGGTCCGGAAGCGGGGCGGCCGCTCCGGGCGTGCCGGCTGCCGCAGCGATTTCGCCGTTTCCTCGACCGCGCCGGCGGCGCCGCCGCCGGCGGCGCTTTGGCTCGCCATTCTCGCCCACAGCCTCGTCGGCTCCCGGCAGGAACTCGGCGCTCACGTCGTCCTCCAGCGTCTCGTCGTCGCCCGCTGCATCGGCGTCAGCCGGCGCCGCTCCGACGACGGACCCAGCCGTCGGCGTCAACGGGATCGGCTCGGCACTACTGCCGCGGCCACGCCGGCGGCGCCGCCGGCGGCGGCGGGTTCCGTCGCCGGTCCCCGTTGCTTCGGTAATCGGGATGACGTTGTCGCCGGCGCCTTCACCGTCGTCCGTCAAGTCCGGTGCGATGCGCGCCACGGGTGCGAGCGGTTGCGGCGCGGCGGCGGCCGGAGGCGGGGCGGGAGCGCGCGGCGCGGGCGGCGGAGCGGCGCGGCCGATTCGATTGCCGGAGAGCGATTCGCCGGGCAGAACGAGGGCGCCGGAAAGCGACTCGCCGGGGAGCTTCACCACCGCGCCGTGTCCGACGACGCTGGCGGCCGGCTTGACCGGCGGTGTGAACCGCTTCGTGGCGCGATCCTCGGCGACGACGGCGACGTTGACTTTCGGGTCGGTCTTTTCGACTTCGGCCTCTTCGGTGGTCGAAATGCCGATGGCCGGACGTGCCCCGGCGCCCTTGGCGGCTTCTTCCGCCAACTCCAGCAGCTCTTCGGTCTGCTCTTCGGCGGTGAGCGGTTTGGTTCGGCCGCGTCCGCCGCGGCGGCGTTTGCGCTTCCCTTCAGCTGCGGCGTTGGCGAAGGCGACGGCCGGGATCGGTATCCGCGGCTCGGCCAGAATCTCTTCGCCGTCGACGTCGATGATCCGAATCTTCATCGAGTTGCCGGCTTGCGGCGCGGCGTTCTCGACCTCGACCAAACGGCCGTTCACAACGGCCAGGGCCGAGCTGCCGGCCGGCGTGCGAACGTTCAGCAACTCGACGTCGAACTCGTCGCCGACGCGAATCGGCGCCAAGTCGGGCAGCGCGCCGTTGAAGTACAGTTTCGGCTTTTCGGGATGCACGGCCGCATCGACCCGCACGTCGATTGGTTTTCCGACCTCTTCCGAAAGCGCCTTCAGTTCGTCCTCGTACCAGAACTCGACTTGCGCGGCTACGTTGGCCGAGGCCGCGATATGAACATGTTCGCCCGCGACGCCGGCATGTGATTGAATTTGGCGGAAGGTCGAGATCGTCACCGATTCGGGCGACATCACGGTGCCTAGACCGCTGCAGGTCGGGCACGGCCCGCGCAGTTGGCCGCCCAAATCTTTACCGACGCGCTTGCGCGTGAATTCCAGCAAGCCCAGCGGTGAGAACGACTGAATCGTCGAGCGGGTGCGGTCTTTGCGCAAGCCGGCTTCGAGGGTCGCGATGACTTTATTGCGATTGCCCTCGCTGTTCATGTCGATGAAATCGCAAACGATGATGCCGCCGATGTCACGCAAGCGAACCTGGCGCGCGATCTCAGCGGCCGCTTCGATGTTCGTGCGCACGATGGTATCTTCGAGGTTCTTGCCGCCGGTGAATTTGCCGGAGTTGACGTCGACGACGGTCAGCGCTTCGGTCGTCTCGATAACGATCGAACCGCCGGAGGGTAATTTCACGGTCGGACGCATCAAGCGCGCGAGTTCGTCGTCGATTTTATAATCGCCAAAGAGCGCGCGGCCGCCGGGATAGGGCTTGATGCGCTCGAGATACTGCGGCCCGAGCAGCCGCATGAAATCGCGGACGTTCTCCGCTTCGGCCGGATCGTCGATGTAGACGTTCTCGACTTCGGGCGTGATGAAATCGCGCGCCGCTTTGTACACCAGGTTCATGTCTTTGTGCAGCAACGCGGGCGACGGCGAGCGTTTGAATTGTTCGAGAATGCCGTGCCACATGCGGATGAGCACGCCGAGATCCGCGACCAGCTCGGCCGATGACACCTTGTTGGCCGCCGTGCGCACGACGGTCGCCATGCCCTCGGGCCGGATCGCCTTCATGATGCCCTTGAGCCGGTTGCGTTCCTCGGCCGACTCGATCTTGCGCGAGACACCGCTGTACTTGCCCGTCGGCATAAGGATCAGATAACGTCCGGGCAGCGAGATGTTCGTTGAGATGCGCGCACCCTTGAGGCCGCGTGGCTCCTTGACGATCTGCACGAGCACGTCGTCGCCGCGGTTGACCTTCTCGTTGATCGTCCAGCCGCTGCGGCCCGAGGTGATTTCCACGTCGCCGATGTTGAGCGGCGTTTTGTTGATATCGTCGACGTAGAGGAACGCGTTGCGTCCCAAGCCGATGTCGACGAAGCTGGCGCCCATCCCGGGCAGCACGTTCTGAACTTTACCTTTGAAGATCGAGCCGATGACTTTTTCTTCGCGCTCGACGTAAATCTCGGAAAGCGTCCCATCTTCGAGGATCGCGACGCGGTTTTCCCACGGATCGCTCGAAATGAGAATGTCGGTTGGCAAGTTGGGCTCTCCCGTGATGGGCCGAGCTCCGTAATCGAACTTCGCGAGCGCCCTGCGGCGACTCGAGCGGACGATCCGGGCTCCGCCCGTCTCCTATACGAATTTTGAATTTTGAATACGCGGGCCTTAGGGACGATCCAGCACCCTTCGTGCGACCGCCCAGCTTGGCCGAGGTGGTCATTCCTTCTCGCGGGATGGGGTCCTCTCCGCGCTCCCGGCGCCCGACCCAGGTCAAGCGAGCGCCGCAGGGGCCGGCAGTTCCCTGCCCTCTCCGATCTGAGATGCGAGGGCGGCTTGCGGCGCAGCCGCAAACGCGAAGGATTCGGCCGCAGCCGAATCCTCACGCCTGATTTTGGCGCAGTGCGGCAGGCTGCAGGACCACGTTGCGGCCCGGGCGCCGAATCGGCGCGTATGTGATGACCCGGGCTTGGCGCATCCAAGGCCGAGTGATGACGAACGGCACGTAGATCAATTCGGGCGCCGCGTCGAGCGATTCGAATTCGATACACAGTGCGTTGCGGCCGGACTCATCCGCCAGCGCGATCCCGTAGGTGACCGCCGTCGCGTGGTACGGCTTCGCCCGCAAGGTCGCGCGCAGGACTTCGAGCGCACGGGTCGGGTGCGGCGGGACGCCGCCATCGTACATCCCGACGAACGCCGTCCGGCCGTTCGCATCGACGGCGTGTGCGATCGGATACAGCAAGCCGTCCTGCTGTTCGAGTAAATGCACGGCGGTTGCGACGCTAACTCGAAGTAGACGCGCGGCATCGGTCTCACTCACGTCCGATCTCCTGCGGCATACGGGATTCGGCTGCGCCGAATACCTGGCGTTTGCGGATGCAGGATTCGGCTGACGTTTGCGGCTGCGCCGCAAGCCGAGCCTTTGCGCCTGCGTCCCGAGCCGCAGACGGCTTCGCCGCGAGCTGCGCTCGTCTCTCCTACGGCGTACAGGATTCGGCTTCGCCGAATCCGTGGCGTTTGCGGCNNGCGCCGCAAGCCGCGGTGGCGTGGCAAGCTGCCGGTTGCGGAGCAGACTTAGCGGCCGCCTTCCTCGCGGTTGAAGAGGGCATGCGGGCCGTCCGTCGTGACCGGGGTTAGTCGAGTGATTTCCGAGGGTCCGCTCAGCTTCTTCTTGATGCGGTACGGAAAGTACACGCGCAGCGGTTTGGCGCGGCGCGTTTCGTACTGCACGCAGACGGCGTCGAGCGGCGNNCGGCGAGGTGGTTGTCCGGGTGGGGATACGTGTCGCCGGTGTACACGGCGATCATGCCGATCCGCCCCGCGTCATCCATCGTGAGCGCCATCGGCGCGAGTTCACCGCGTTCGCGCGCAAGTTCGGCGAAGGCGCGATCGCTGATGACCGTGATGAGCCGCTGCGCTCGGCCGTGCGCCGGATGCGTCATATGAGCGGCTTCGCCATCGCTTTGGCGTTTGCCGTCGGACCTTCGTCGAAGACCAGCCGGTCGCGCTGCATCGCGATGTTGAGCAGGACGCCGACCGCAATGTAGTTGGTGAGGATCGAACNNCCGCCGTACGACATGAACGGCAACGGGATGCCGGTGATCGGCATGATGCCGATCGTCATCCCGATATTGACGATCATATGAAAGGCCAGCATCGCGACGAGCCCGACGCCCAGCAGCATCCCGAACCGGTCGCGCGCCGCGAACACCGCGCGCAGGGCGCCGCCGACGATTGCAACATACAACGCCAGCAGCACCAACGCACCGATAAAACCGGCTTCTTCGCCGACGACGGTAAAGATGAAATCGCGGCTATGTTCGGGGACGAAGTTGAGCTGAGTCTGGGTCCCGCGAAAGAGCCCCTTGCCGAACCACTCGCCGCTGCCGACGGCGATCTGTGACTGGTTGAGGTTCCAGCCCGCGCCTTGCGGATCGGCCTTGGGATTGAGAAACACCAGCAGCCGCGCGCGTTGAAACGGCTTGAGAATCTTTTCACTAGTGAGCACGAAGGCCGAGGCCGCGATGATCCCGCCCATGTAAATACCGAAATCGAGCAGATTGGGCAGCCCGAAAAATAACTCGGCGGTGAGAATCGCGAAGATCACCAGCGTCGTGCCGAGGTCGGGCTGTTTGAGGATCAGCAGCGCCGGAATCGCGACGACGGTGAGCGGGAGCAGCAATTCGTGCAGCTTGTGATACGTGCTGCGGCACATTAGGGCCGCGATTGCGACGGCCAGCGAAAGCTTCGCGGGCTCCGACGGCTGAAACGTGAACGAGCCGATTGAGATCCAGCGCTGCGCGCCAAGCGCGCTATGGCCTTTGAGCAGGATGAAGATCAGCAGCCCCACGTTGACGAGGTAAATCGGCGCCGCCCAGCGCTGCCATACATGGTAGTCGACGAACGCAAACCCGAACATCAGACTGATGCCGATCAGCGCGTACACCGTTTGGTTGCGCACTTCGTTGGATTCGGACGGCGTGTGGAGCGTCGCCGAGCCGATGAAAACGATCCCGCCGACCGTCACGAACACGCACGCGAGCGCCAGGATCCAGTTGAAGGACGCGTACCAGGGACGATCCACACCATCGTCTTCGTTCCGCCCGGGTATCGGCCCCGCGCCAGGCGCCGGCAGCATCCGCGAGGCAAGCGTTGAATTGGAGGCGGCGATGAGCCGTCTGAACGACGTCGGCGGGATGCACGGCTTCGGCCCGATCGTCCGAGCGGCCGACGAACCGCCGTTTCACGCCGAGTGGGAAGCCCGCCTCTTCGCCCTCAACGCCATCTTGATGCAGCGCGGGCTGTACAACCTCGACGAGTTTCGGTCCGCGGTCGAAGAGATCGAGCCGGCGCGCTATTTCGCGCTGTCGTACTACGAGCGCTGGCTAATGGCCGTCGAAGCGCTGCTCGCCCGGCGCGGCGTCGCACCGTGAAACGTCGCCCGGGTGACCGCGTGGCCACCGTCGGCCGCAACCCGCCCGGCCACAATCGGCTGCCGCGCTATCTGCGCGGCAAACGCGGGGTCATCGAAGCCGTGCACGGCGACTACCCGCTCGCCGACGAACGTGCCGCCGGGCGCGTGCACCGCGAAACACTCTACACGATCGCCTTCGCCGCCGCCGAGATCTGGGACGCCGACGCCGAGCCGGGTGGCGTCATTCATGCCGAACTCTGGGAGTCGTATCTTGTCCCCGACTGATCGCAACGATGAACGCGACCCCGGCCA
>PLAE01000221.1 GCA_003134035.1 Candidatus Velthaea versatilis | reverse complement strand
ACGTATAAATAATGTACGCGACCGCCTGCGGTCGGTGCGTGCGCGGCGGCGCGAGCGTCGGCCGACCGGCGCCAGCGTCGATATCCAGCCGTTCGACGTGTCCAGGCAGGGCGGCGCCGATGGCCGTATCCGTAATGACGAGCGGCGCGCAAGCGTCGGCAACCATGAACGCGAGCCGCTCGGGCGGATACGCCGGATCGAGCGGCAGATAGACGCAGCCCGCTTTAAGGATCGCCAGCGCCGCGATGACGCTCGCCGCCGAACGTTCGAGCGCGACCCCGATCGGCGTTTGCGGCTGCAAGCCGCGCTCGATCAGGGAATTGGCGAGTTGATTGGAACGAGCTTCCAACTCGGCGTAGCTCAACGCCCCCGCCGCGCTCACGAGTGCCGGTGCGTGCGGTGTTCGCAATGCTTGCGCGGAGATAAAGCCGTCGAGGGTCCCGGCCGGATAGCTCGCGCGGGTGGCGTTGCCGCCATCGATGATGGACGCGCGCTCGGCGGGCGCGAGCACCTCGATGCGCAGGGCGATTTGCCGCGGGTTGGCCGCCACGGCGGTCAGCAAGCGCACAAATTGGCCGGCGAAGCGTTCGATCGTTGCCGGCTCGAACCGGTCGGCCGCGAACTCGATCGTGCCCCCGATCCCGGCTCCGCTGGTGCGGCTCAAGTTGAGCGTGAGATCGACCTTCGCGGCGCTCGGCGCGAGCGCGATCGTTTCGGTCGTGAGATCGGCGAGCGCGACGTTCGGGGGCGCGTCGGTGTCGACCACGAGCATCGTCTCAAAAAGCGGCGTGGTCGCCGACGAACGCTCGATGTGCAGTTCATCGACGACGCGCTCGAACGGGACGCCTTCGTGCTCGAACGCTGACAGATCGTGTTCGCGCACGTGGGTCAGCAACTCGGCGAACGTGTCGCGCGGTCCGATCGTCGCTCGCAGCGCGAGCGTGTTGACGAAGCAGCCGACGATCCCCTCGAATTCGGCCCGCGCGCGGTTGGCGACCACCGTGCCGATAACGATGTCGGTCTGACCGCTCCAGCGCGCGAGAAGTGCCGCAAGCGCCGCGTGCAGCACCATGAACAGACTTGCGCCGTGCGCGTTGGCGAGCCGAATAAGCGCCGCGCCCAGCGGTTCGTCGATCCGGATCGGGATCGCGCGGGCGGGGCTGCGGCGGCCGGGCACCGCTGCCCGGTCGGCGGGAAACGCGAGCGCCGGCGGCGCGCCGGCAAGCCGGTCGCGCCAATACGCGAGATCCGCACGAAAGTCGAGCGCCCGCTGCCAGAGGGCGAAGTCGGCGTATTGCAGCGCCGGCGGCGCAAGCGCGGCCGCTGACGGGCCGGCGGCGTACAGCGCCCCCAGTTCGTTAAAGAACAGCACGGCCGACCAGCCGTCGAACGCGGCGTGATGGATGACCGCCGCGAGGACATGCTCCTCGGCGTTAAGCGTGAGCAGTTCGACGCGGATCGGGAGATCGACCGCGAGATCGAACACCGTGTGCGCCAGCGCATCGAGCCGCGCATCGAGCGCAGCGCTGCGTTGCGCGCTGTCGAGGTGGGTGAGATCGACGCACCGCACCGCAAACGCTTGCGCGTCATGAATCTGCTGCACGGGCCGGCCGTCGTGCATCACGATGCTCGTCCGCAGCGCTTCGTGACGCGCGACGAGCCGCGCGAGCGCGCTGCTCATGCGCGCGGCATCGAGTGCTCCGCGCAGCCGGATCGCCAGCGGGATGTTGTAAGCGTCGTCGTTGTGCAGGCTGGCGAGAAACCAGAGCCGTTCCTGCGGAAACGCGGTCGGCAGCTGGTCGGGCCGCGGCGCGGGCACGAGCGCTGGGCCGGCGTCGTCCGCCGCGTCGACGAGCCGCGCCAAGCTCTCGACGGTCGGGCCTTCGAACACCGCGCGCAGCGGGATGCTGACGCCGGCGCGGACGCGCAGCTGCGAGACAAGCCGCGCCGCGAGCAGCGAATGTCCGCCGATCTCGAAGAAGTTGTCCAACGCGCCGGCCTGCGGGATTCCCACCAGCTCGACGAACAGCGCCGCCACGAGGCGTTCGTTCGTGCTCCGCGGTTCGACGTAGGTCGCGGCCGACTGCGCGGTCACTCGCGGCAGCGCGCGCTCATCTAATTTTCCGTTCGGTGTCAGCGGCAGCGCGTCGAGCGCGCAGAACGCGGCCGGAATCATGTAATCCGGGAGCCGGTCCGCGAGATGCATGCGCAGCTCGCCGGGTTGCGGTGCCACGGCGGCGGCGCGCGCGACGATATACGCGACGAGCCGCGCCGGGCCAGGGGCGTCCTTCGCCGCGACCACGGCGGCCTGGGCCACGGCGGGATGACTGCGCAGGGCGCTTTCGATCTCACCGAGTTCGATGCGATGGCCGCGAATCTTGACTTGACTATCGGCGCGGCCGAGAAACGCAATGTTGCCGTCGGCGCCGAATGCCGCGCGGTCGCCGGTTTTGTAGAGGCGTTCGCCGGGTGCGCCGAACGGGTCGGCGATGAACCGTTCGGCGGTGAGCGCCGGCGCGTTGAGATACCCCTGCGCAAGCCCAGCGCCGCCAAGGTACAGATCGCCCGGGACGCCGATCCCGACCGGGTCGAGCAGCGCGTCGAGGATGTAGGCCCGATAGTTGGGCAGCGGCTTGCCGATCGGCTGAACCGCCGCCGCGGCGCCGTCGCCGACGATAAACGCGGTTGCGTCGATGCAGGCTTCGGTCGGCCCATACATGTTGACGATCTGGGTCCGCGGCAGTGCCGCGTGCAAACGCCGCACCAGCGCGCCGGACAGCGGTTCGCCGCCCAGCATCAGCCGCACGAGAGTCGACGTTTTCGGTGCGGAATCGAGGATCGATTCGAAGAACGACGGCACCGAGTTGATGTGCGTCACGCCGAAGCTTCCGAGAAAGCGCCAGAAGTCGTCGGCCGCAAGCGTCCGCAGGTCGTCGGCGACGACGACCGTCGCACCGCTCAAAAGCGGCAGCAGCAGTTGCCCGATCGAGACGTCGAAGCCCACCGAAATACCCGCCAGGACCCGATCGCCGGGCCCGATCGGATCGTGAAGCTGACGCGCGAAGGCTAAATTCACGGCGGCCGCGTGTGGTACCGCAACGCCTTTGGGTTGGCCGGTCGAACCCGACGTATAGATAACGTACGCGGTGTGCGCGGGAGTATGCGCTCGCATCCGCGCCGCGCCGTTCGCGCCCGAATCCGCCGCCGCGCCGGCTGCGGCGAAATCCGCCGCATCCGCTGCCGCGGCGGGCGCCGCATCCGGTGCGGCGGGAACTCCCGGCGCTTCGGACATCACGCGCGTGACCGTCGGCGGAAGCAGCGCGGCAACGATTACATCCGTCACGATCAGCGCCGCGCCGGAATCGGCCACCATGTGCGCTAGCCGTTCGGGCGGATAGGCCGGATCGAGCGGCAAGTAGGTGCAGCCGGCCTTGAGGATCGCGAGCAGTGCGACGAGCGTGCCGACGGAGCGTTCGAGCGCAACGCCGACGACCGCCTGCGGGCCGGCCCCCTGCGCGACGAGCCGCCGCGCGAGTGCATCGGCGCGCGAGGCGAGTTGCCCATACGTGAGCGCTTCGTTCGCGCTCAGCACCGCCCAAGCGTCGGGCGCCGCGCGCACCCGACGTTCGAACAGCGCGTCGGCCGTATCGACCGGAAAGTCCGCCGCGGTCGCGTTCCAGGCGTCGACGACCAGGGCGCGTTCGGCCGGCGTGGTCGCCGCGAATTCGTCGACGAGCGTTCCCGGCGCGTCGACGAACCGCGCGACGGCCGTCGCGAAGAGCTCCATGATCCGCTGCGCTTCGGCGGCGTCGGCGGCATCGGGGCGGGCGGCAAGAGTGAACGCGAGGCCCGCTCCGCCGCCGCGTTCACTCGCATGGAGCGTCAGCGGACTTGCCTCGACCGACGGGAAACGGCCGGCGACGAGCGTGACTTCGTCGATCGACACGTCGCCCCCGGCGCGCTCGGCCGGCAGAAATGACACCGCGACGCCGAACAGATCGGCTAGGCCCGCGCGCGAGATCGCTAGCGCCCGGGCGAGTTCGTCGACCGGAAAGCGCGCATGCCGCAAATCGGCATCGATGCGCCGGTTGAACGCGCGGACCGTGTCGAGCAACGATGCCTCGCCGCGAAGCTCGTGCCGCACCGCGATCATGCCCGCGAGCATCCCGACGACGTGCATGTTGAGCGCGTCGCGCCGGTGCAGCGCCATACCCAGGGTGAGATCTCGCTGACCGAAACGCCGGCCCAGAACGACCGCGAGCAACGCGAAGATCGCGCGTTGCGGCGTCGTTTTCGCCGCGCCGACCGCAACCGCGAACCGCCGGTACGCTTCGCCTTCGAGCACCCAATCGGCGGTGTTCGGCGAACGCCCGGCCGGCGTCGCGCTCAGCTCGCGGGGCGGCAGAAGCGGCGGGGAAAGCGTGCGGAACCGGGCCAGCCAGTAGTCGCGATCAGCGGTGTAGCGCGGCGACGACAGGTATGCGGCGTCGGCGGCGATGACGTCCAGATACGATGACGACGGCGGCAGCTCGACGGGCGTTTCGGAGCCCAGCGCGCGGCACGCGGCGATCCAGTGCGCGAGGATCATCTCGACCCCGGCCTCATCCGCGAGCAAATGGTGGCAGCGCATGAGGACGTAAAACTCGCGCGCACCCAACCGGTACAGGTCGAAAGAGAAGAGCGAGTTGTCGCCGAAGGGCAGGCCCGCCGCGAGCGCGCGTTCGATGCGCGTTTGGAGTTCGGTCTCGGGCTGCGCTGTGTTCGTGAGGTCGGTGAAGGCGAACGGCGGCTGGGCGCTGGCGTGCATCCACTGGCGCGGCAGTTCGCTGTCGGCGCGCAGCCGCAGCGCGTCGTGCCGCGCGATGACCAGCGTTAATGCTTGGCGCGCGAGTTCGAGATCGATCTCGCCGCTGATCCGTGCCCAGCGCACGAGCGTGTAGGCCGCCGGCGACGTCGCCAAGCTCGCGTCGAGCCAGACCGCGCGCTGCGCGAGGCTCAGTTCGAGCCAGTCGCGGTCGCCGCGGGCTCCAAGCTCGAGCGCGGGCAGCCGGCTCGTGCCGGTGTTTGGCGTTGCGGTGTTCATGCGGGCATCCGCATCACGAGGCTTCGGCCCCAAGCGGCAGGGTCGTGCGCCGCGCGCCCTGGGTCAGCCAGCCGAAACGGCAGACCAGCAGCGTCGCGCGGCAGACGGCGCTGGCGAGGGCGGCGACGATGAGGCCGTGTACGCCCTGCCCGAGGCCAAACGCAAGCCAAGCGGCTAGCGGCACGAGCGCGACCATCGTCGCGACTTCAATGATGGTTGGGAACGCCACATCACGCAGCGCGCGCAGCGCGGACACGACGATGAAGCAGATCGAGTCGAAGATCAGCAAGGAGCTTGCGGCGGGCACGAGCGCCGCCAGCCCGGCGAGCATCGCGGGATCGTGCGTGAAGAGGCCGGCGAGAAACCGCGGAACGGCACACCAGGCCGCGACGAAGACGCTCAAAATCGCGAGCATCACACCCAGGCTCGTGCCGACGATGAAGCGGTGTGGCGGGAGGTCCGGTTGGCCGGATGCGTTGGCGCCGTCGCGGGCCGCGACCCGAATTCCGGTCGCATCGGCAATCCCCAATGCGAGCAGCATCACCGGCGCATTCAAGGTAAACGTCGCCGCCAGCACGGCCAGTGCCAGCGGTCCGAGCCATCCGGCGAATACCAGCAGCGAGGCCGTCAACAGCAGCATGATCGCCGCCACGGCCGCAGCGCCGAGGCCGAGCGTTCGTTGGACGGCCGTTTCCGCCGGGTCATCCGCGGGCATGTCGCCGGCAACCGGCTTTGGGTCAAAGCGCAACGCGTAAGCCACCAGGACGATCGCCAGAACGAAGCGCACGATGGTCGTCGAGATCACGCAGCCGCGCGCCCCGAGTGCCGGCAGCCCGGCGTTGCCGCCGATGAGCAGCCAGTTAAGCGCGACATTGAGGATGTTCGCGCCGACGACCGCGAGGGCGACGACGGCCGGCCGCTTCACGCCTTCAATGAAGACCGCGGCGCCCAATGCGAGCAGCGCCGCCGCGTACCCCAGCCCCAGCAACGTCGAAAGCGTCCCCGCCGCCGCCGCGAGTTCCGGGCCTTGCCCCAAGCGGAGAAATAACGGCGCGCCGGTGAGGCCCAGCAGCGCGCCCAGCAGCCCCAAGCCGACGGCCGGTGCGATCGAACGCCGCCAAATGCGCGCGCACGCGTGGAGCTTGCCGGCGCCGAACGCGCGCGGAACGAGCACCAGCCCGCCCAGGATGAACGCGGCGAAGATGTCGACGAGCCGGCCCAGGGTGCCGTCGGCCAAACTGAGCTGCGCGAATTGACCCGCGCTATAGCGTGAGACCATGACGCTGTCGGCAATGCTCATCGCCGCCAGCCCGGCGCGCGAAACGATCATCGGCAACGCCAAACTCAACAAGTCGATGACATTCGAGCGCAATCCGGGCGCGCGCAAAGCGCTCACGTCGCGGCCCCAACTTGAGTTGCGCGGAATACGTCGTTGACATCCGCGCGCGGGCTGGGCGCACTTGAAATGATAATGTTCAAGCGCCCCGGTCAGTGGTGCGAGCCTGGGAATCTTCGAGGCGCGAATGTGTCACGGATTCGCGCTGACGAGGACTTTCTGCACCCCGTCGGAGGCATGCGTACCGTTCGCGGTCGCGGGCGCCGCGCCGATGACGCCCGCGGTCGGCGGTTCGGGCGCACCGGCGTCCGATCCGAGTCCCAGCGTGCGCAGCACGAGATCAGCGATCGCCCCGATCGTTCCCGCGCCGAGCATTTGCATGACCGAGATCGGCCGGGCGACGTCGCGTTCCACGGCTTCGGCAAGCTCGACGGCCATGAGCGAATCAAGTCCCATTTCAGCCAGCGGACGGTCGATGTCCAACTGACTCCCGCCGATGCCTAGCACGCGGCCGGCATGGTCACGAATTCGAGCGATGATGAGGTCTCGCCGTTCCGCGGCCGGCGCGGAGGTCAGGCGCTCGGCGATCGATTCGCCGGCGGCTTCGTCGGTCGCGATGCCCTGCGGGATGATCGGCACGAAACGGGGGATGTGCGCTCCGCTGAGCAGCTGACCCAACCGCTCGAGGTTGAAGCGTGCCAAGCAGACGCGTGACGCACCGGCCGCCGTGAGCCGGCCAAGTTCCACAAGCGCCTCGGCGGCCGGCGTGGCATCGAGCCCGGAACGGTTCTTGAGCATGTCGGCGACCGCGGTGTTGCGCGTCAAGAAGCCGGCGTCTTTGATCGCCCCCCAACCGACGGCCAGCGCCGGCAATCCGAGCGCGCGGCGGTACTGCGCGAGCGATTCGAGATACAGATTCGCCGCGACGTACGCACCTTGGCCGGGATTACCGACTAAGACGCTCGAGGACGAATAAAGCACGAAAAGTTCGAGCGGATCCGCCAGCGTCGCCGCGTGCAGATTCCAGGCGCCGCGCATCTTTGGTTCGAGTACGCGGGCCAGCAATCCGTCGCCCAGCTTCATGATCGGCGCATCTTCGATGACCGCCGCCGAATGGATGACGCCGCGCAGCGGCGGCATCTCGGCCCGAATCGTTGCGATCAGGCTGTTGACCGCGGCCGGATCCGCGACGTCGGCGGCAAACGCGCGAACGACGGCGCCGGCACTTTCCATCGCCGCAACGCCGGCGCGTGCTTCGTCGGTAGCGGCGCCGCGCCGGCCGACGAGCGCGACCGAGCGGGCTCCGCTAGCGACGAGCCACTGCGCCGTCGCTAAGCCAAAGCCGCCGAGACCGCCGGTCACAAGATACGTACCGTCCGCGCGCACGGGAACGTCGCTGCGGACGATCGACAGCATCTCGGGCAGATCGTTTTCAAGCGACACGACGATCTTGCCGACGTGGCGCGATTGCTGCAGCGTGCGGAACGCTTCGGACGCCCGCGAAATCGGCAGCGATTGGAACGCGATCGGGCGTAGCGCGCCCTGCGCGAAGAGGTCCATGACCGTCGTGAAGATTTGCCGGGCGAGGTCCGGCCGTTCGATCAGCAGCGTGTCGGCGTCGATGCCGAAGTAACTGAGATTCTGGCGGAACGGCCGTAACCCGATGCGGCTGTTGGCGTACAAATCGCGCTTGCCGATCTCCAAGAAGCGGCCAAAGGGGCGCAGGACCTGCAGTCCTTTGGTGATCGCTTCGCCGGCCAGCGAGTTGAGCACGACATCGACGCCGACGCCGTTCGTGCGGGCCATGACGTCATCGGCGAATTCGAGCGAGCGGGAATTGAGCACGTGATCGACGCCGAGCAGCTCGAGTACCCGCCGTTTGGCGGTCGAACCGGCCGTCCCGATAACGCGCGCGCCTTTGAGCTTCGCGATCTGCACCGCGGCGAGACCGACGCCGCCGGCCGCACCGTGAATGAGGACCGTTTCGCCGGGCGCCAAGCGCGCCAGCGTGTCGAGCGCATAGTACGCGGTGAGAAAGGTGATCGGAATCGTGGCCGCTTCCTCGAACGCCATCGTCGCGGGAATGCGCGCGACCGAACCGGCGGCCGTGGTCACGTGACTGGCAAAGCACGACGATGCGAACGCCACGACCCGGTCGCCGGGCCGCAAATCGCGTACGTCGGACCCGACGCGAACGATCTCGCCCGCGCATTCCATGCCGATCGTGGGGCCGGAGAAGCCTTTCTCCACGGCTTCTTCGGGCAGCATGCCCATCGCCCACAGCACGTCGCGAAAGTTGAGGCCGGCGGCGCACACGCGGATCTCGACCTCGTCCGCGGCTGGGGCGCGCCGCTCGATCGCGCGCAGGTGCAGCGAATCGAGCCCGCCTTGCGGCAAGAAGTCGAGCCGGAACGGGGGCGCTTCGCCGGTCGCGTTGAGTCGCGCGAGTTCGCCCGGCGTCGTGAGGTGTTCGCGGTTGACGTAGCGCGCGCCGTCGTTGAGCTGCACTTCGGTCTCGGCGTCGCGGCGCAGCAGTTCGTCGGCCAGCCACGTTCCGGCGGCCGCATTGTCCAGGTCGGCTTGCAGGTCGATGAGCCGGCAGCCCAAACCCGGATGCTCGTTGGAAACGACGCGCACCAAGCCCCAGACCGCGGCATGACCCGGATTGAGCGGCGGGCCGAACGGTGACGCCAGCGCCCCGTTGGTGATGAACGTCAGCTGCGGGGGATGCTCGTGGCGCGTCGCTTCGAGCGTTTGCACGATCTTGAGCGCCGAGATGCAGCGCGTTTCCGCCTGCGCCGCCGGAAGGTCGCCCGCCGCGCGTGGACCGGCGCCGGCAAAGTGCACGACGGCGTCTTCGTTTCCGGCCAGCAGTGCCCGCGCATCGTCTTCGGTCAGCGCGACGCCCTCGGTGAGCACCCGCACGGTCACGGCTTGTCCGCGCGCCGTCAGGTCGTCGGTCAGCGACGAGAGGGCGGCGCTGCCGGCTTCGGCCGGCCCGGCGAGGACCAGCCAGCGGCGGCGATCCGGCGCCGGCGGTGCTTTAGCGGCGGCCGGCGCCACATCGAGCTTGCGCGCCAATAGCACGGATTGCTGCGGTTCCCCGGGCACGTCGCCCGGCAGTTCGGCGAACCGCGCGGTGCCCTCGAAACCGGCGCGCTCGAAGGCCTCGCCCCAGGCGTCGCCGGTCAGTTGGCGCGCTGTGCCGCGCACGCCGGCGTCGGCGAATTCCCACCAGGCCGGATCGCTGCCGAATACCAGCGTGCCGAAGCGCCCCGGGTGGTCCTCGATCGCCAGCAGTTGGCCCCCAGCGCCGAGCAGCGTCGCGGCGTTTGCCAGCACCGCGTCGACGTCGGCCGCCGAGCGCAGCGCGTTGCCGGCGATCACGACGTCGAAGGCGTGCGCCGGCACGTCTTGCGTGTCCGCGTCGGCATCGACGTCAAATTTGGCGAAGCGCACGAAGCCGTAGTGCGCGAACAGATGTTCGGCCCGGCTCAGCGCCGCGTCCGAACGATCGGTGAACAGATAATCGGTGCGGTGCGGCGGGAGAATCGCCAGCAGCGCCGCGGTCAGACCGCCGCCCCCGCCGCCGAGCTCGACGATGCGTATTGGCCGATCGCCGGGCCAGGCGGCCACGAGCGAACGCAGTGCGATCCGCGCGACGCGGTTGTAGAACGCGCCGAACGGTGCGCCGTCGAACAGCGCGTCGAAGCTTGCCGGTTCGGCAGCGGCCGTTTCACCGCGCAGGGTCGCAACGAGGCTGTCGCCGGCGCGCCCGGCGAGCAGCAGTTCCGGAATGAAGCGTGGATGTTCGAGCAGCAGCGCCTGCCACAGCGGTTGGGGGTCAGCCGTGACGTGCGCGGCGTTCCAGACCCAACCGGCGCCGTCCGCGATAAGCCGGCCGTCGGACTCGCACATGTCGACGAGCGCCGCGAGCAGCGGCTGCAGTTCGGACTTGACGTGGCCGCGGCGACCGAGGCGCCCCAGCGTGAAGGACCCGGTCGTCGCGCCCAGTTCGGCGAGGGCCCGCGCCGCGTAGGCGCCGATCAAACGGTCGAACGCCGGTTGAACGTCACGATAGAAGACGTCGCGGCCGAAGTCGTGGGCCGCGCCGGCGACGTCGCCCGCGACCGCGGCCGCGAGCAACGCGGGCTGGGGCAACGCCAGGGGTTGGGGAAAGACGGCCGGATGCGCCGGATCGGGCCGCCACCATTCGGCGATGAGCGATGAGGCGGAACCTCGCGTGAAGTCGACTTTCGCGCAGCGCGTCCCCGACAAGCGCAAGACCAGATTGCCGTCCAAGTCGCACAGATCGAAATCGGCGACCACGGAGCGATCACTTTCATGCACCAGCGTGACCCGGCACAGATAGTGGTTCGGTACGGGCGCGTAGCTGCGGACGCGTTCGATGAACACCGGAATCATCGAGCACTGGCGCGGCTCGGTTTGGCCGACCAGACTGAGGATGACTTGGACGCCGGAATCGGTCAGCGCCGGGTGCGCGATGTAGGGCGTCAGCCGTTCACCGCTCAGGGACGGCAGATGGATGTCCGCCAGCGCGCTGCGCTGCGGCGCGTCGGGGGAGCTGATCCAAATGTCGGTGATGCCGGCGAACTGGGGTCCGTAGGCGAGTCCGCGCCGGTTCGCCGCGAGATAATGTTCTTCGGCGGAGATCCGGCACGGCAGTTCGGCTCGGAGCGCCGCGGGGTCGAACAGCCGGCTGGGTTGCTCCGCTTCCGCATGACTGAGCCGGCCGCGCACGTTCTGCGTCCACGCGCCGGTATGCTTGTCGGACCGCGACGACACCGTGAAGGTGCCGTCTTTCGCGTCGGCGGCGAGCTGCACGAGCGGATCGGTGTGTCCCGGAAGCGTCAGCGGGCGCAGGATCTCGAACGACTCGACGTCGACCGTCCCGGCGCCGAACAGCAGGTGCGCGGCGGTCAGCGCGTTCTCGATGTAGCCGGCGGCCGGGAAGACGATCGAACCCTGCACCACATGGTCGGCGAGATACGGCAGAACGTTCGTGTCGAGGGTGTTTTCCCACAACCCGTCAGCGGCCGAAACGGCGTAGCCCAGCAGCGGATGATCGCGCTCGATCGGAAAATGCGCGTCCGGGAGCACCGTCGCTCCGCGCCAATGCGGCGTGCGCTGCCAGGGGTAGCTGGGCAGCGACGGAATGCGCGCCGGCCGCGTGAAAACCGCCTCGACAGTGCCGGCGCCGTTCGCGTAGCACCCGCAAATCGCGGTCCACAGGTTGTCGGCTTCGGGTTCGGGCCGGTTGGGGGCCGGCCGGCGCAGCGTTCCCAGCGCGACGACGGCTTTGTCGCGCGCTTTCGCGCAGCCGAGCACATAGTCGCGCAACACGGGGTGCGGGCCGATCTCCAGGAAGACGCCGATCCCGCGTTCGTCGATCGCGTGGTCGACGGCTTCGGCGAAGCGCACCGGCTCGCGCACGTTGCGCCACCAATACGGTGCGCCCAACTCCGTGCCGGCGACTTCGCCGGCGTCGACGGTCGAGATGAACGGCACGCTGGACGGCTGGGTCTCGAGACCCGCCAGCGAAGCCAGCAGATCGGCTTTGATGACGTCCATCGCGGTTGAGTGAAAGGGATACTGCAGCGGGAGAACGCGGGCGAACTTGCCGCTCTCGGTCACCGCGGCGCACAGCGCTTCGAGCGCCGCCGGATCGCCGGCGACGGTCACGGCTTTGGGTGCGTTCGATGCTGCCAGTTCCAGCCAGCCGGGGATCGCCGAAATGGCGTCGCGCGCTTCGGCGGGACTCAGCCCGATGGCGGCCATTTTGCCGGTGCCGGCCGTCTTGGCCTGATGCAGGCTGCGGTTGAAGATCACGCGCACGGCGTTTTCGAGCGTCAGCGCACCGGCGACGTACGCCGCGGCGACTTCGCCGACGCTGTGTCCGAGCGTCAGCGCCGGGCGGATGCCGGCGCCGCGCAGGACCGCGGTGAGCGCGACTTGCTGGGCGAACAGCAGCGGCTGGGCGTATTCGGTGAGCGCCATGCGCGAATCGGCTTCGGGCCGCTGCATCTCGGCGACCAGCGACCAGCCCGCCAGCGGCGCGAACACGGCGTCGATCGTTTCGATTTCGCGCCGGAACTCCGCGCTCGACGCCATCAGCTCGCGGCCCATGCCCCACCACTGGGGCCCGTTGCCGGAAAAGACGAAGGCTACCGGCAGGCTGCTCGCGGCGGCGGCGCCCGTCGCCAAGCGCAGCGGGCTTTCATCGGCCAAATACCGTTCGAGCCGTTCGACGGCGTCGGCCGCGGTGTCGGCCGCGACCGCCAAACGGGAACGCTGCTGCGAACGGCACAGCGCGGCGGCGGCGCAGACGTCGTTCCAGTCCGCCCCCGCCCCCGCCAGGAGGTCGCGGTATCCCGCCGCGACGGCTCTGAGGGCGGCCGGCGTGTGCGCGGAGAGCAGCAGAAGGTCGGGCCGGTCGGCCCGGGGGACGGCGGCGGGCCTCGCCGGCGCCCGGTATTCTTGGATCGCGAGGTGCGCGTTGGTACCGCCGAACCCGAACGAATTCACGCCCACCACGAGCGGACGTTCACGCTCGGGCAGCGGCGTCGTCGCGGTGACGACGGCGAGTTTCCATTCGTCGAATTTGATCTTCGGGTTGGGCGTGGTGAAATGCAGGTTGCCCGGCACTTCGCGATTGCGCAGCACGAGCAGCGCTTTGGTCAGGCCCGCCATCCCGGAGGCGGCTTCGAGATGCCCGATGTTGGATTTCACCGACCCGATCAGCAGCGTGCTGCCGTCGGTGCGCGGCGTGCCCAGCACGCGGCCGATCGATTCGCACTCGACCGGATCGCCGACGGCGGTTCCGGTGCCGTGCGCTTCCACGTAGACCACGTCTTCGGGCGCGATGCCGCAGGACGAATAAACTTTGCGCATCACGCGTTCCTGCGCATCGACGTTGGGCATCGACAGACCCATCGTATGCCCGTCCGAGTTGACGGCGCTCGCGAGGATGACGCCGTAGATCGAATCGCCGTCGCGTTCGGCGTCTTCGAGCGGCTTGAGCACGACGATCCCGCCGCCTTCGGACCGCACGTAGCCGTCGCCGGACGCATCGAAGCTCTTGCAGCGGCCGGTCGGCGAGAGCATCGACGCCTTGGCGAATCCGATCCACAGCCGGATTTGCAGCAGCAGGCTGATGCCGCCCGCGAGCGCGACCGAACAGTCGCCGTTGAGCAGACTCATGCACGCCTGGTGCACGCCCACGATGCTCGACGAACAGGCGGTGTCGAGCGCGACGCTGGGCCCGTGGAGATCCAAAAAGTACGAGATGCGGTTGGCGGCGATGCTGAAGGAGCTGCCGGTATTCGAATAGGCGTCGGGCCCGCCGGGGCCCACGAGCGAGCCGTAGTCGTTGCTGGAAATGCCGATGAACACGCCGGCGTCGGTGCCCGCGATCCGGTCGAGCGGGATCGCCGCATCCTCGAGCGCTTCCCAGGCGAGTTCCAACAGCAGGCGCTGTTGCGGGTCGACTTGTCGCGCTTCGCGTGGCGAGATGTTGAAGAACTCGTTGTCGAATCCGTCGACGGCGTCGAGCAAGCCGCAGGCGCGGGTGTAAATTCGATCGGGCCGCGTGGGGTCGGGATGATGGTGTCCCAGATCCCAGCGATCGCCGCGCGCTTCCGTTACCCCGTCGATACCGGCCTTTAAATTCGCCCACAGCCGGGCCGGAGTGTCGGCCCCGCCAGGATAGCGCCCGCTGATGCCGACGATCGCGATACCGCGACGTTGTTCGCGCTGCACGCTAATTACTCGGCGCCGTGGCGGCGGCCGGCGCGATGCCGTTGTGAACGCGCGCGGCCGGGCTCGGCTCGAATGCCTTCATGCGCAATCTCTTGAACTTCTCAATTTGATCTCCGCCGGTTTTCGTGCTTACGGTCGACATCATCAGACTAGGAGACTTTCCAACTAGGCGTTCGCAGACGAACCGGTGACTATCGTAGACTTCGCTCAGCGCGTCGGCGATGCGGGCGTGTGCCTCGGGCCGGCGTTCGTGCAGCGAATCGAGCAAGGGTTTCATGCCGCGCAACATGCCGACGAGGACGCGATGATCGCTCGAGAGCAAACCGCTGAACGAATCGGGAACCAGCGGCGGCGTCATGCTCGGCCGGATGATCGTCATGTAGTCGTCGCTCGGCATATCGCCGGTAAATTCGAACGATGCCCCGGCGCCGTGCAATAACGCCACGGCCAAATCGACCGTGGCGCCCATTGTGGGACCAGCGTCGTCGGCGATGAGTGCGCTTTTCAGCTCCGTGAACGCGGCAATGAGCCCTTGCGTCAACGCGGCAAAAATTTGATGCCCGCGAATCCAGCGCTGCATCGATTGCCGATCGGTTCCCGAGCTTGTCCACGTGGTAACGCGCGAAACGGGACGACCCGGCGTACCGAGGACCCAGGCCGTGAGCATGCGGAACGCGGCGTCGATCGTGTCGAGCTTCGCGCGCTCGACGGCGAACGGCGTTTGTTCGATATCCGCAAAGAGCATCCAATTCGCGCGGATCAGCATTTCTACGAAGATGTCGGCCCGGTCGCCGTCGACGCGCTTGACCGAAAAAAATTCGTCGTGGATTTCGTCATCGGCCGATGAATCTGATTGCGCCAACGAAAAGGAACGCTGCGGAAAATCCGCGATGAGATCGGAAAAGCTTTCGGCGGCAGCGACGTTGCAAATCCAGCCGCCGTCGGCTAAGTGAAGTGCCGAGAATCGTTCCTTGATTTGCGGGTTCCGCCACGACGACAGCGAAATGGTCGTAGGGATTGTTTGCGGCTGCAAAACATAAAGAACGTCGTGCAACGAAGCCTTTCCGACGCAGCGCGCTGCGGATGAGAATCGAGAACATTAAAAAGACGCTAGCAGGTACGTGAACGTACTTCTGCCCTTCGTCTCTTTAAGAGTTTAAGCGAACCGGAACACACTGTCTTGGGCTAAACGTCCCTTACTTCTGAGGATAGGATCACGTCGCATGGCGACAAACGATGGCCCGACGTCATCGTAAGAAACGCGGCGAATGCGATGATTCGGGCCGTTACGGATTCGACCCAATCGCGGTTTCGACCGTAACTGCTGATCGATCGTAGCCGGGAATGCCATTGGCCCTAGCGGCGAATGCCATGNNATGGGCCCTAGCGGCGAATGCCGTTAGCGCGGAACTCCCTCACGTTCTAACATTTCGCTGTAAATCGCTTTAACGCGCGCGAGCGTGTCGATGTCGGCGGCGAGTTTATCGGGCCGCAGCCGCACGATGCGCGGGAAACGCAGCGCGAAGCCGGCGTCGTGCAGCGTGCTCGGCGCGATGATGTCGAACGCGACCTCCAGCACGACCCGCGGCTCCACCGCAAGCGCGTGTGCGCGCCGTCCGATTTGATGTTCGAGAAACCAGGGCGTCAATTCGGCAATCTCCGCATCGGTCAGGCCAGAATAGGCTTTGCCGATGGTCAGCAGGCCGCCATCGCTTCCGCGCACCGCGAAGGTGTAGTCCGAGAGCACGCGAGCACGCTTACCGTGTCCCCACTCGACCGCGACGACGACGACGTCGAGCGTCGCTAACTCGCGCTTGAGCTTGAGCCACCATTTGCCGCGCCTGCCGGCGGCGTAGCTTGCGTCGGTGCGCTTGAAAACTAGTCCCTCGTTCCCTTGCGCGCGCGCGGCCTCGAAGCGCTCGTGGACACGTTCGGCACCGCTCTGCGCTTCGAGCGTCGTCCACGGCGCGAGCGCGAGCGGTTCGAGTGCGGCAGCGCACGCTTCGGCGAGCTTCCCGCGCCGCTCCGCAAGCGCCCGATCGAGCAGCACGTCGTCGCCGTGCGCGAGCAGATCGAAGGCGATGAAGCGAACCGGCGTAAGCGCGAGCAGTTCGGCGGCAACGGTCTTGCGCTGCAGGCGCGCCTGCAAATAGCGGAAGGGCAGCACGCGGCCGTCGCGCGCCGCGACGATCTCGCCGTCGAGAATGCAGGTGACGCCGAGCGCGCGCAGAGCGGCCACGATTTCCGGGAAGGCCGCGGCGACGTCGCTTAGCGTGCGCGAAAACAGCGATACGCGTTGCGGCGTCACATGCGCTTGGATGCGGACGCCGTCGTATTTATCTTCGACGAGCCAGGTGCCGGCCTGCAAATCTTTGTACGCCGAGCCATACGATATCGGCGAGGCCAGCATAAATGCTAGCGGCGTATGATAGGCCGGCGCGACATCGGCAAGCGTATCGTGTTTGGCCGCCAACGCCACCGCGCCGACGTCGTTCGCGGCGCTCGCCGCGCGACGAACGGAGGACGCCGTGTGCTCGAAGGCTTCCGCGATCGCATCGACGACCAGACCCTCGCGCAGGCCGATGCGCAGTTCGCCGGTCATGATCTTGATGACATACGTCGCCTCGAGCGGATCGGTGCAGGCCGCGAAGATGCCTTCGCACAGTAGCTGGCGCCGGCGTCCGGCGGTTTTGCCCGCCGCGTCGGCGATTTGGTTGAGCAGCGCTTTGAGCCGGGCCGGCGTTAGCGTTTCGCGGAACAGGCCCAAATCGACCGGCGCGCGGACGAGCGGACCGAGCGCGGCGCCCAGATCTCCGCTCGACCGGTATTCCGCCGACAACTCGGCTTCGGTGAAGCCCCATACGCTGCGTGCGGCCGCGACGATCGTGCGGCCGCCGACCGCAAGCGTCCGTTCCTCGCTCCCCGCGAACGGGTTGCCGGTGAAAAAGCGGGCGGCGGCCGCCAAATCGTCGTCGGCCAGGGTGCGCAGATAGGCGGCCATGAGCGCGACTTTTTCGTTCTTGCCGCCGGTCGCGCCGATCGCGTGCGCGGCGGCCGCGAAGGCGATCATGAACGGCGAACGGCGCGCGGCATCGAGCGATCTTGACGGCGCGGAGGCGCGATTCCCGGTGGGCGGCGGCTCGGGCGCGGCGCTCGCGCCGCGAAGGTTCCCGCGTCGCGCGGACGGTAGCGAGCGGCATGATTACCGCGCTGGTCCTCATGAACGTCGAACCCGGCCGCGTCAAGGAACTGGCCGAGGATCTGCTGGCAATCGAGGGCGTCACCGAGGTGTACAGCGTGGCCGGACCGTACGATCTCGTCGCCGTCGCGCGTGTGCGCGAGCACGAAGCGCTCAGCGATCTGGTCACCGATCTCATCGGTTCGCGCGACGGCGTCATCAGCACCGAAACGCTCATCGCGTTCCGGGCCTTCTCGAAGCGCGATCTGGGCGTGCTCTGGGACATCGGCGTCGACTGAAGCTCGCTCCGGTTCAGAACGGTGCCGGTGCGCTGACAGCGCTCGCGTTAAAAAAGCGCGAGCTGCTGGTGTTCGTCCAAATACTCGGCGTCGACACCCATGCGGCGCAAACGCCAAGAGAAATCGCGCCAACCGTGGTTGAGCAGCACCTTGCGCGGCTGGGCAAGTTCGAGATAGCGCAAGAGCGCCGGAAAATCGGCGTGATCGCTGAGCGCGAAGGCGGCGTCCGCGCCGGACGGATAGGTCGCGCCGCGATTGAGCGCCCAGCCGGTCAGCACGGCGCTGCGCATCGGTTTGCCGCGCAGGGCTGCCGGCAACGCCTTTCCGCTCGGCGGCCAGATCAGCGCGGAGGTGCCGGCGTAGCCGGCGGCGTCGTAGCGCTCGTACGGCGGCAGTTTGACGCCGCACGACTCGTAGACGCGTGCCATGTTGAAGACGGCGCCGTGGGCCGTGAGCGGGACGCCGGCTTTGCCCAGAATCGCCATCGCTTCTTGGGCTTTGCCCAGCGAGTAGGCATAGAAGACCGGCGCGCACCCGTCCTCGAGCGCCCGCAGCGCGAAGTCGATCATCGCTTCTTCGATTTCGTCGCGCGGCGGAAAGACGTACTGCGGGCGGCCGTACGTGCATTCCATGAGCAGCACGTCGCAGCGCTTGACCTCCGCCGGTTCGCACGTGTAGGCGCGCCCCAATTTAAAATCGCCGGTGTAGACAAAGCTGCCCTCGGCGCCCTCGATCATGAGTTGCGCGCTGCCCAGGACATGGCCGGCGGAAAACATCGTTAGGCGGTGCTCACCCTCGCGCCACGGCTCGTTGTAGCCGTATGTTTCGTAGCATATCTCGAACGAATCGGCCGGCGGCAGCAGCGCTTGTTGTGCCTTTAGCCGGCCTCTGTCACCCAGACGCAGCTTGCAAATTTCCGCGTTTTGCGGGGTCGTGACGATCGTTTCGTGAATCCGGGCATGGTCGCTGTGTCCGTGCGACACGTAACAGCGCGAGCGCATCCGCATCGAGTCGATCCACAAATCAAGCGCCGCGACGTATAGCGACTTTCCGGTCAACGAAAACATGGGAGAGCGAACATTCGTTCGAGAATACCGACGTTCACCCTTCGACCCCTCCCCCGGGTTAAGGTTTTCGTGATGCAGCGATGTCGACGCCACCCGAACGCTCCTCGTCCCCTGCTGGGTCTTTCGTCATCTTTTTTAAGGAGAAACAGTGGCTCGAATCTACGACTCGATCACCGACACCTTCGGCAATACCCCGCTGGTCCGGATCCCGCGCATCAACAAGGGACTGGGCGGCCAAATCCTCGTGAAGCTCGAATCGTTCAATCCCGCCGGCAGCGTGAAAGACCGCATCGGCGTGGCGATGATCGAGGCCGCGGAACGCGACGGCAAGCTGCGCCCGGATACCGTCATCATCGAACCGACCTCGGGCAATACCGGGATCGCGCTAGCGTTCGTCGCAGCCGCAAAGGGATATAAGCTCATCCTGACGATGCCGGAAACGATGACGATCGAGCGGCGCAATCTGCTCAAAGCCTACGGCGCTCAACTGATCCTCACGCCTGGCGCCGAAGGGATGAAGGGCGCCATCGCCAAGGCCAAGGAGATTCACGACAGCGATCCGGGCAAGTACTTCATGCCCCAACAGTTCGAGAACCCGGCCAATCCGGAGATCCATCGGCGCACGACGGCCGAAGAAATCTGGCGCGACACCGACGGCCAGGTCGACGTGTTCATTGCCGGCGTCGGCACCGGCGGAACGGTCACCGGTGTTGGTCAGGTCCTCAAAGAGCGCAAACCGAGTGTCACGATCATCACCGTGGAGCCGGATACCTCGACGCTGCTCTCGGGCGGTAAGGCCGGACCGCACAAACTGCAGGGCTTCGCCCCCGGGTTTATCCCGGCCGTCCTCGACACGCACGTCTATAGCGAAGTGATCCAAGCGTCGTTCGAGAACTCGATCGCGACGTCGCGCCGTCTGGCGCGGGAGGAAGGCATCCTCGTCGGCATCTCGGCGGGATCCAACATTTGGGCCGCGCTGCAGGTCGCGGCGCGCCCGCAGTTCGCCGGCAAGCAAATCGTGGTCATCGGCTGCGACACCGGGGAACGCTACCTCTCGAACCCGCTGTTCGCGGACGAGGAAGCCAACGTCTTCGAGACGGCGATCGTCTAACGCGCTCCGGCCCTGGGCCGCCTCGCTTCGGGGCGGTCCGTACCTCGGCGGCTTCGGCGCCCAAACACCGGAGTAGTGGTCATGCTTACCGGAGTTCCGTTCGTCGGCGTGTACCGGGGCCCGCGCTTGGAGTCGGTGCACGCGGTCGCGGCGTGCGCGTCCGACGCGTTCGGCAACGTGCTCTTGGCGCTGGGCAGCATCGACGAACCGGTCTTCTTGCGCTCGTCGGCCAAGCCGTTCATCGCCGCCGCGGGTGTGCGCGCGGGGATCGTCGAGCGCTTCGGCTTCGACGATCGCGAACTGGCGGTGATGTCGGCGTCGCACAACGGCGAAGAGATCCACTTGGCCGCGGTGCTGAGCATCCTGAAGAAGATCGGTGCTCGCGTGGAAGACTTGCATTGCGGCGCGCACGCGCCGAGTTATCCGCCGGCGGCGGCCGCGCTGCGCGCGCGCGGCGCCGTCCCGACCGCGCTGCACAACAACTGCTCGGGCAAGCATGCCGGCATCCTCGCGCTGGCGCGCGTCCTGAATGCTCCGCTCGCGGGGTACATGGAACCCGGCCATCCGGCCCAGCGCGCGATTCTCGCGCTGTGCGAGCGCCTCAGCGACGACCGATTTCCAGCCGACCGGCTGGGAATCGACGGCTGCGGCATCCCGGTCTACGCAACGTCGCTGCGCAACGCGGCGCGTTCGTTCGCGCGACTTGCCGCGCTGGCCGATCTCGATCCTGGTGATGCCGCGGCGCTCGCGCGCGTCCGCGCGGCGATTGTCGCGGAGCCCGACTACGTGGCCGGCACCGGCCGCTTCGATACGGACGTGATCCGGGCCGGGAACGGCCGGATCGTCGCCAAAGGCGGAGCCGAGGCGGTCCACGCGACGGCGCTGCTCGACGGCGGAATCGGTCTCGTGCTCAAAGTCGTCGACGGCGGGTCACGGGCGGCGGCGCCCGCCGCGCTCGCGCTGCTGCGGCGGCTCGGCGCGCTCGACGCAGAGCAGGAGCGGGTGCTCGCGGCGCACGCGCGCAGCGCGGTGGCCAATGCAGCCGGAGTGATCGTCGGCGAAATCCGGCCGCTGGGCACCGTCGAGGGCGAAGCGCGGCGGCCGCGCGCGTTGTGAGCGGCGCGCCTACTCCGGCCGTTCGCGGCGCTGCTGCTCGGCGTTTTCGAGCGCCCGAGCGAGAATTTCATGCAGCGTTTGGCGATCAGCATCCGAGAGCGCGGCGATCGCCGGGGGAGCCTCGCTGAAGCGATCGTCGATGCGGCGGCGCAGCCGTTTTCCGGCCGCGGTCAACACGACGCACTTCACCCGGCGGTCGGCCGCCGACGGCTGCCGTTCGACCAAGCCGCGTGCCTCGAGCCGATCGATGAGTCCCGTCATGTTCGAGGCATCGCACCACATTTCGCCGGCGAGTTCTTTCATCGTCAACGAATCGGCGGTTGGCAGCACGTGCAGCGCCTGCGCCATCTGCGGCGTGATCGAAAAATCGTCCGCGATCTGCTTCATCCAATACTTTTGAGCGTGAATCAAATCCAGGAACGTGGTCCACACCGTTGACCGAAACTTGACAGCTACCATCTTTTATAAGTATAACCGATTTGCTTGATGGATACCAGTACCTTAACGGCACGCGCCGATCTCGAAACCTGGTACGCACGCTACGCAGTGCTCCTGCGCCGTGCTGCGCGCCGCATCGTCGGCAACGAACACGACGCCGAAGACGCGACCCAGGAAGCGTTTCTGTCGGCGTTTCGCGCCCACGGCCGCTACCGCACCGACAGCGACCCGTATCCGTGGCTGTTTCGAATTGCGACGCGCAAGGCGCTGACGATCGCCGCAGCGCGGCGTTTCGGCAGCGAGCTTGACGGCGCCGTTCTTTTGGCCGCGCCGTCGGCCGAAGACGAAGCCCTCGCCCGCGATCAGGCGCAACAAGTCGCACGCTTGGTCGCGGGCGAAGTTCCGGTCGCGTTGCACCTCGTCGAGGGGTTGCGCTTCCGCGACGTGAGCGAACGGCTCGGCATCCCGCCCGCTACGGCGGCGACCCGCATCCGCCGCGGCAAAGCGCGTCTGCGAATGCAGCTGCACGCGAGTTTTTCAGCGCAGGCAACCACCGCCCACGTCCAGAGGTCCAAAACAGCGTGATCGAGTTTTTTCTCAAGCGCCCGATCTTCGCATCGGTCTGCTCGCTAATCATTTTGCTGCTCGGCCTGGTCTGCATCCCGCTGCTGCCGATCGCGCAGTTTCCGATCATCGCTCCGCCGACCGTCACGGTCACCGCCACCTACACCGGTGCCAGCGCGCAGGCGGTCGAGGCCTCCGTGACGACGCCCCTCGAACAGGCGATCAACGGAACGCAGGGGCTGCGCTATCTCAGTTCGACGTCCGGCAACGACGGGACGATGACGATCACGTGCGTCTTCAATCTCGACCGGAACCTCGACCAAGCCGCGACCGACGTGCAGAACGCGGTCAATCTCGCCAACGGACGGCTGCCCAACGAAGTCAAGACGACGGGCGTCACGGTCAGCAAAAACTCGACGTCCAGTTTCGTCATGGCGATCGGCATGGTCACCAACGGCAAGATTTCGTCGACCGACTTGAGCAACTACGTCGACCTCAACGTCGCCAACGAACTGCAGCGGGTCACCGGGGTCGGCAACGTGCAGGTGTTCGGCGACCGCAAGTACGCGATGCGGCTGTGGGTCAATCCGAAAAAGCTGGCCGATAACGGCTTAGCCGCCAGCGACATCGTCAATGCGCTCCAAGAGCAGAACGTGCAGGTCGCGTCGGGTGCACTCGGCGACGTTCCGACGACCGGGCATAATCCGTACTATCTTTCCGTGCGGGCCACCGGTCGGCTGACGACGCCGGCTGAATTCGCGAACATCATCCTCAAATCGACTCCCAACGGCGGCTACGTTCGGGTCGGCGACGTCGGGCGGACCGAGCTCGGCGCCGAGAACTATGGAACCGACTTGCGATTCGACCGTCACTCGTCGGTCGGGATCGGCATCCAGCAGTTGCCCGACGGCAACGCGCTGCAGATCTCGCGCGACGTCAAGGCGACGATGGAGCGCTTGAAAAAGACGTTCCCGCCGGGCGTCGACTACAAGATCGGATTCGATTCGACCGATTTCGTCCGCGATTCGATCAAGGACGTGACGACGACGCTGCTCATCGCCATCGTGCTCGTCGTCGCGGTGATCTTTCTGTTCTTGCAAGATTGGCGGACGACGCTCATCCCGTCGATCACGATTCCCATCTCGCTCATCGGCACGTTCGCGCTCATGAAGGTGCTGGGTTTCTCGATCAACACTTTGACGCTCTTCGGATTGACGCTCGCCACCGGACTCGTCGTGGACGACGCCATCGTGGTCATCGAGAACATCGCGCGCTTCATCCAAGAGAAGAAGATGCCGCCGTATCAGGCGGCGCTCGAGGCGATGCGCGAGATCAGCGGAGCGGTCGTCGCGACGTCGCTCGTGCTGCTCTCGGTGTTCATCCCGGTCGGGTTTTTCCCGGGGACCACCGGCCAGCTCTACAAGCAGTTCGCGCTGACGATCGCGATCTCCATTGCGATCTCGCTGTTCAACGCGCTGACCTTGACCCCGGTTCTGTCGTCGCTGCTGCTCGGTCACGTCGAAGGCCCCAAAAGCGGCTTTTTCCGCGGTGTCAACCGGATCATCGACGGAACGCGTGCGCGCTACGACAGCTTCCTGCCGGGCGTGATCAAGCGCTCGCCGATCATCATCGTGCTGTTCCTCGTCGCGCTGGCGTCGACGGCCTTCCTCTTCACATCGACGCCGACCGGGTTCGTGCCCGATGAAGATCAAGGGTTTATCATCGCCGCGTCGCAGGCGCCCGAGGGCACGTCGGCCGATACGATGCTCGTCGCGCGCAAGAAAATCGAAGACGTGCTGTACCAGCAGCCGGAAGTCACCGACGTTTTCGACGTCGGCGGGTTCGGCTTCACCGGCAACGGACCGAACAAAGCGATCATGTTCGCCAAGCTCGTGCCGCTCGCGGAGCGCGGCGGCGGTCCGCACGGCGCGGGCGCGCTCGTTGGACGGCTGTACGGCTTGCTCGGCGCGATCCCCAACGCATCGACGTTTCCGGTCAATCCGCCGGCGATCGCGGGCCTCGGATTTCAAGGCGGCATCGCCTTCGAGCTCGAGGACCGCAACAACTTGGGGCTGCTGCCGCTGGCTTACGGCGCGTACGGCATCATGGGTGCGGCGGCGAAAGACCCGGTCCTCTCGCAGGTCTACACCACCTTTACGATCGACAGCCCGCAGCTCGTGGCCGACGTCGACCGCAACAAAGTCAAGGCGCTGGGCCTGTCTCTGACGGACGTCTTTACTTCGCTGCAGGTCTTTCTCGGTTCGGAATACGTCAACGATTTCGACTACAACGATCGCTCGTACCGCGTCTACGTCCAGGCCGACGCGCCGTACCGCGAAACGGTCGGGGATCTCTCGCAGATCTTTGTGCGCAACAGCAGCAGCGGCGCGCTCATTCCCATCTCGGCGCTCATGACGCAGACGCAGACCAAGACCGCGCCGATCATCACCCACTTCAACCTCTTCCGCAACGTCGAGCTCAACGGCCAACCGGCGCCGGGGCACGGCTCGGGCGACGCGATCGCCGAAATGGACAAACTCGCGGGCATCGTCGCGCCCGGCTTCGGTCATGAGTGGAGCGGCATCTCGCGCGAACAGATCGAGGGCGGAAGCCAAGCAGCGTTAATCTTCTTGCTGGGCATCGTGTTCACGTATCTGGTGCTCGCGGCGCAATACGAGAGCTTCATCGATCCGCTCATCATCTTGCTGAGCGTTCCGATCGCGCTGCTCGGCGCGCTGGGTGCGATCTTTATCCGCAATTTCTTCCTCGCCGGCCTCACGCATACGTTCGAGGTATCCGACGTGTACGCGCAAGTCGGCTTCGTGATGCTCATTGGGCTAGCGTCGAAGAATGCGATTCTCATCGTCGAGTTCGCCAACCAGCTGCGCGCCCAAGGCTACGCGATCCGCGATGCCGTCGTGCGCGCCGCGGAGACCCGGCTGCGGCCGATTCTGATGACGTCGATCGCGTTCATTCTGGGTATCTTTCCGCTCGTCGTCGCAACCGGCAACGGCGCGGCTTCCCGCAACTCACTGGGCACGGTCGTCTTCGGCGGCATGCTCGTCTCGACGGTGCTCAACTTGTTTGTCGTCCCGGTCTTGTACGTGCTCATCGTGGGACTCGAAGAACGCCTTCGTCCGCGCCGCAAACGCGCGGCCGCCGACGGTCTGCCGACCTTGGGTGAGCCGGTTGTGCCGACGCAGACGCCGGTTTAGCGGGTCGACTTCGGCGAGCCCTGCGGGCGCGACGCGCGGTACTCGGCGATCCAGCCGGCCGTGGTGAAATAGCGGCCGCCGCGCAGAAGCGTGCGCAGGCGGCCGCGTTGAGCGGCCTTCGCCAATGCGGCGTAGTCGCTCCCCGCCGCGTCCCGCAAAGGCAGGATCGGGTCGTCGCCCGGCTGCGCGGCCGCACCCAGCCGATCGCAGGTTCGCAGAATCGCCGTCGCGATCAGCGCCGCTAGCCGCGCGGGCTGCTTTGTTTCCGCGGCCGCGAGGGCGGCCGGATAACGCTTGCGTTCGCGGGCCTCGAACACCAGCGGCGGATAGTCGAGGCGGCGCAGCAGCAGATTGGCCGCGAGCCGGACCGTTCGCCCGTTGGCACCCTCGAACGGTGAGAGCCGGGCGAAGCGGCCGATGAAGTTTGCCAGCCATGCGGCAACCGGGGTTGCCTGCGGCCCGCGACTGACCCGGTCCACGAGGTTCGTCACTTCGCGCGCGACGAGCCATGCCGCCGGCGCCACGATCCCCGCGCGGCCGGCGAAATTCGACTGGCGCCAAGCACCGGCGCGGATGTTTGAGCCGGCCGCCGCCCGAGCGTTGAGCTGGCGCAGTTCATCGACGCTGATGAGCGGCCGCGGATCACCCGGCGGCAGCGAGCGGATCCCGGCCACCCAATCGGCTGCGCCGGCGTAGGCGCGCACCAAAATGTAGTCGTCGAGCGCATGATCGCCCTGGGCGCGGCCGCGATCGAGCAACGCGTCCACGTCGGCCGCGCCCAGCGCGCTGCCGGCCAAGCTCGTCGAGAAGAAGATTTCGGCCCGCCGGATGGCCCGCATCTCGCGGGCGAGCGCGCCTTGGGGCGGAAGCATCCGAACCGACCGCGCGGCCCGATCCGCCTGCCCGAGAATCCCGTCTGCGCGACGCACGTCCATTGTCCGATAGTACGTAATCGTGCGCAAAAAGGACAGCCGGTGGGGTCGCGTACGCCATAACGCGTAAACCGGCTTGTGGACCGCCGGAATGGTTGTCCAATTTGTTCGTGAAAACCAAAAGCGGACAGTCTGGGCTTGAATCGTCGCTCGCCCCGCCGAAGCAACAAGCATGGATCGTTCGCCGTATCTCGCCGCCCTCGACCGCCGGGTTCTCGTTTTCGACGGGGCCATGGGCACGCAGCTCATGGAGCTCGAGCTCGATGACGAGGCCTTCGGCGGCGCGGCCTATCACGGCTGCAACGAAGCGCTGGTGCTGACCCGGCCCGATCTCATCCGCGGGATCCACGACGCGTACTTTGCCGCCGGCGCGGACGTGGTCGAGACCGACACCTTCACGGCTTCCCGGCTCAAGCTCGATGAATACGGCCTCGGTCACCGGGTCGCCGAGATCAATCGCGACGGCGCGCGCCTGGCCCGCGAAGCCGCCGAGCGCTACAGCACGCCCGAGCGGCCGCGCTTCGTGGCTGGTTCGATGGGGCCGACCGGGATGCTCATCTCCTCGTCGGACCCGACGCTCTCGAAGATCACCTTCGACGAACTCGTCGAGCTCTACGGCGAGCAGGCGCGCTACCTCGTCGAGGGCGGCGTCGATTTGCTGCTGCTCGAGACGAGCCAGGATCTGCTTGAGATGAAGGCCGCGATCGCTGGGATCGTGCGCGAGTTCGACCGCGGCCTGCGGCGCGTCCCGATTCAAGCCCAGGCCACGCTCGACGTGACCGGCCGGATGCTGCTGGGGACCGACATCCGCGCGGTGACCGCGACCCTCGACGCACTGCCGATCGACGTCATCGGGCTCAACTGCTCGACCGGCCCGACGCACATGCGCGACGCCGTGCGGTACCTGGTCGACGCGTCGCGCTGCTACGTCAGCGTGATTCCCAACGCCGGCCTGCCGCTCATGGGTCCCAAGGGCGAAACGATCTATCCCGAGCGGCCGGCTGAAATGGCGACCGAGCTGCGCGCGTTCGTCGCGGATTTCGGCGTCAACGCGATCGGCGGCTGCTGCGGCACGACGCCCGCCCACATCACGGCCTTCGCCGCCGCGGTGGCGGGCTTGACGGGCCGGACGCCGGTCGAAAAGCCGCTGCAGTTCGCCGCGTCGGCGATGACCGCCGTCGCGCTCAAACAGGACGGCTCGGTCACGATCGTCGGCGAGCGCATCAACTCGCAAGGTTCGCGGCGCATCAAACGGCTGCTGCTCGAAGACAATTACGACGAAATCACGCTCGTCGCGCGCGAGCAGGTCGAGGGTGGCGCGCACATCCTCGACGTCTGCACCGCGCTCACCGAGCGGACCGACGAAGACGAGCAAATGGCGATCATCGTCAAGCGGCTCGCGCAATCGGTCGAGGCGCCGCTGATGATCGATTCGACCGAAGCGCGGGTGATCGAGAAAGCGCTCAAGATCTACGCCGGCCGCGCGATCGTGAACTCGATCAACTTGGAGAACGGCCGCACGCGCATTGACGACGTGATGCCGCTCGTGCGCGCGGCGGGCGCCGCGGTCGTCGCGCTCACCATCGACGAGATCGGAATGGCCAAAACGCGCGAGCGCAAACTCGAAGTCGCGCGCCGGATCTACGAGATCGTGACGTCCGAGTTCGCGCTGCCGCCGGGCGCGCTGATCTTCGACGCGCTCACCTTCACGCTGGCGACGGGCGACGCCGAGTTCCTCGACTCGGCGGTCGAAACGATCGAGGGCATTCGGCTCATCAAACGCGAGCTGCCCGGCGTGCTGACGTCGCTGGGCGTCTCGAATGTTTCGTTCGGCCTCAAGCCGGGCGCGCGCGCGGCGCTCAACTCGGTCATGCTTCATCACTGCGTCGAAGCGGGCCTGGACATGGCGCTCGTCAACGCCAAAGAGATCACGCCGTATGCCGAGCTCGATGCGGCTGAACGCGCGCTCTGCGACGACCTCGTGTTCAATCGCCGCGCGGATGCGCTGCAGCGCGTGATCGAACATTGGGAAACCAAAAAGAGCGACGGCACGACGTCGGCCGGCACCGTCGACGACGACATCGACGCGCCGATCGAGACGCGCATCCATAACGCCATCCTGCGCCGGCGCAAGGACGGCATCGAAGCCAAGCTCGACCTGGTGCTCGCGCACCGCGATCCGGTCGACGTGCTCANNTGCCGGCGATGAAAGAAGTCGGCGACAAGTTCGGTTCGGGCGAGCTGATCCTGCCCTTCGTGCTGCAGTCGGCCGAGGTGATGAAGAAGGCCGTCGCGCACCTCGAGCAGTTTCTCGACAAAGTCGAAGGCGTCACGAAAGGCAAAGTCGTGCTCGCCACCGTGTTCGGCGACGTGCACGACATCGGCAAGAATTTGGTGCACACGATTTTGGCCAACAACGGCTACACGGTCTTCGACCTCGGCAAACAGGTGCCGATGAACACGATTCTCGAGAAAGCCGTCGAAGTCAACGCCGACGCGATCGGCCTCTCGGCGCTGCTCGTGTCGACCTCCAAGCAGATGCCGGTATGCGTGAAAGAACAAGTCGCGCGCGGCTTGGCGTTTCCCATCGTGGTCGGCGGCGCGGCGATTAACCGCGATTTCAGCCGGCGCATCTCGTTCGTCGACGGCGAGCGTTTCTTCGACCCCGGGCTGTTCTACGCCAAGGACGCTTTCGAGGGTCTCGACATTATGGATCGGCTCATGAGCGCTCCGGCCGAGCGCGCGGCGTTCGTGGCGCGCATTCGGTCCGAAGCCGTACACGCGCGCGACACGGTGCGCAACGCGCCGCCGGCCGTCGCCTTCAGCGGCCCGACCGCGCGCGCGCAACTGCGCTATCTCGATGTACCGCCGGCGCCGTTCTGGGGTCCGCGGACCGTGCGCGATATCGACGTGCGCACGTTGTGGCCCAACTTCGACCTCAAGAGCCTGTACCGCTTGTCGTGGGGCGGCAGCAACGTCAAGGGCGAGGAGTGGGAACGCATCGTCGCGTCCGAGTTCGCGCCGCGGCTCGAACGCTATCAGCGGTTGGCCGAAACGAGTCCCGTGCTCGACCCGCGCGTCGTGTACGGCTATTTTCCGGCCGCCGGTTCGGGCGACGACGTTATCGTCTACGATCCGCACGATCACGGCCGCGAGATCGCGCGCTTCCCGTTCACCCGCCAAATCGGCGGCGAGCATTTGTGCCTCGCGGACTACTTGCGTGAACCGCTCGACGGTCGCGCCAGCGACCTCATCGCGCTGCAAGTCGTGACGATGGGCCGCGGCGTGTCGCACGAGATCGACCGGCTGCAGGCCGCCGCGGACTACAGCGAGTCCTACTTTCTGCACGGCTTTTCGGTGCAATCGGCCGAGGCGCTGGCCGAAACGATGCACCATCGCATTCGTGCCGAACTGGGGCTGGCGCCGGAGCGCGGCAAACGCTACAGCTGGGGCTACGGCGCGTGTCCGGATCTCTCGCAGCACGAGATCGTCTGGCGGCTGCTCGACGCGCAGAACGCGATCGGCACCGAACTCACCGAAGCGTTCCAAATCGTTCCCGAACAGTCGACGGCGGCGATTATCATCCATCACCCGCAGGCCGCGTACTTCAACGCGGCGGCGGTGCGGGAGTTGAGCGCGGCTTAGCGTTGACGGTCGCTTAGCGGGTTCGGGGCGGCGCGGAAGGGGAATCGCCATGCGCAGCACTCGCGCCGCACGCCTTTATCATCGAACGAGCCGATTTCGGCATCGTCAGGCAGAATGACGAGCCTCGACCAAATTCATCCGCTCGCGTTCGCTACGGCTCGATCTCGAAAATCGCCTCGATCTCGACGCTGATGTTGTTCGGGAGACCGGCCATGCCGACCGCCGAACGCGCGTGAGGGCCGGCGTCGCCGAAGACGTCGACGAGCAGATCGGAACAGCCGTTAATGACCGAGGGGTGCCCGGTGAATTGCGGCGTCGCGTTCACCATGCCGAATAATTTGATGACCCGGCGCACGCGGTCGAGCGAGCCCAACGCCGCGCGCGCGGTCGCGAGCAAGGCTAATCCGACGAGCCGCGCATGCACGTACGCTTCTTCAGGCGTGACATCGGCGCCGACTTTGCCGCACTGCAGCTCGCCTTCTGCCGTGCGCGGGCCGTGTCCGGAGAGGTACAGCAGATTGCCGGTCACGACGCCCGAAACGTAGTTCGCGACCGGCTTGGAAGCCGGCGGCAGTTCGATTCCGAGCGTCTGCAGGCGGGCTTCGGCTGTGCTCATGCGGCGCTATATGCTACGCCGCGCGTCAACTACTTCTCGGCGGCCTCGGGGAACCGGCCGCGAACGCGCCGGCTACCCGAGTCACGCCTTTCGTGACCCGGAGGCCGACGCAGCCTATTTCTTCGCTTCGGGTGCCGTACTCGGCGCAGGTGCCGCTCCGGCTTCGCCCGGCGCGGGTGACGCTGCGCCCTCGGGCGGCGGCGCCGTTCCGTCCTGCATGAGGCGCGTGACGGTCTCGGAATTCAGCACGACGATGCTGATGCGGCGATTGCTGGGATCGGCCAGATTCTTCTTGAGCGGCACGGAGCCCGCCAGGCCGCGAATCTGGAGCACTTTGGCGTCACGCATCCCGCCGACGATGAGTTCGCGCCGCGCCGCGTTCGCGCGGTCGCTCGACAGTTCCCAATTCGAGTAACCGCCGTCGCTGGCATACTTGAGCGAATCGGTGTGGCCCGAGATCGAAATCGGATTGTCGACGTCGTTGAGCGTTTTTCCGATTTGGTCGAGGATCACTTTGGTGTAGTCCTCAAGCGCCGCCGAACCCACGGCGAACATCGGGCGATTCTTTTGATCGATGATCTGCACGCGCAGACCCTCGCTGGTAATTTCGATCTTGATCTGATTCTTGTAGGCTTGCAGGCGCGGGTTGTGCGCGGTGACCGCGTCGAGCCGCTGTTTGAGCTCCTGCAGCTTTTTCTGATCGATCTTTTTCTGCTCTTCTTTTTTCTGCTCGGGCGTCTTGGGCGCGTTGGTGGGCGCCGAACCCGGACCCGCGGTCAGCAGCGATTTGAGCGGCCGGTTGAAATACTGTGCGATTCCCGCTTTGGTGCCGGGGTCGGCGTACGAGAGCAGCCACATGAGAAGGAAGAACGCCATCATGGCGGTCACGAAGTCGGCGTAGGCGATCTTCCACGCGCCGCCATGGTGGCCGCCGTGGCCGGCCTTCTTGATCTTCTTGATGATGATGATGGGCTGCGTCGATTTGCCGCCCGCTTTGCTGTCTGCCATGATAGGTTCTCCGCCTTAATCCGTTATGCGGCAGCGGCGGCGGGCGCCGCGCCCTCTTTGGTTGCGCGCATCGTCTCTTCGAGTTCGGTGAAGCTCGGCCGATCGACCGAGAACAAGACTTTGCGGCCGAATTCCACGGCGACGCCGGGTGCCGAGCCGTTGAGATAGGCGAGCAGCACGGACTTGACGCAGGCGAAGGGGATCGCGGACTCATTGGCTTTCGCGGTCAGCAGGGCCGCGAGCGGACCGACGAAGCCGTAGGCCATCAAGATGCCCAAGAACGTGCCGACGAGCGCGGCGGCGATCATCTCGCCCAGCACCGCCGGCGGCGCGCCGACCGAACCCATCGTATGCACGACGCCCATGACGGCGGAGACGATGCCGAACGCCGGCAGGCCGTCGGCCATGTTCGCGATCGCCGACGCCGGGATGAGCAGCTCGGTGTGGTGCGTCTCGAGTTCGGCGTTCATGAGGTCTTCGACCGCCGACGGATTGACGTTGCCCTCGAGCATCATGCGCATGTAGTCGAGGATGAAGTCGAGGAGATGATGGTCCTTGAGGATCGCGGGATACTTGCTGAAGATCGCGCTCTCTTTGGGACTGGAGATGTCGGGCTCCATCGCGAGCATGCCCTGGGTGCGGACTTTTTGCAGCAATTCGTAGAGCAGGGCGATGAGTTCGAGATACTTCTTCTTGTCGAAGCCGCCGCCGCCGAAGCAGCTCGGCACCGCCTTGAGCGTGGCCATGAGCACTTTCATCGGATTGCTCACCAGGAACGCGCCGAGCGTGGCACCCAAGATGCAGAGGAGCTCGAACGGCTGAAGCAGGGCTGCGAGGTGCCCTCCGGCGGCGGCGTAGCTGCCGACGACGGCGCCGAGCACGACGACCCAGCCGATAATGACGAACATGGAAAGAGACTCCTCGTTTGATCCGCAGGACGATCCGGCGGCGCCGCGCTTGGCAAGGGGGAGCGGCAAGGGACGCCGCTTACTCCATCACCATCGGCCGGTGAAAAGCGATCGAACAGCGGCATGGCCTCGCTTGCCCCGAGCGGTCGGGAATCTTTACCGGGTTTTCGCGCTACGCCGTGATCCGGCAGGCGGCCGGCCCCAGGCACCGAGAAAGACTGGGCCCCGCGGTGGCAAGCGGTAGCGAACGCTGGAAGGTGCGCGATGATCGTCTCGATCTCACGTGAACTCGGGGCCGGCGGAGGCAGCGTCGGCGAGGCCGTCGCGCGTGCCCTGGGCGCGACCCTCCTGGATGAACGCACGATCATCGAGCGGCTCGCCGACCGGCACGGGATCTCGACCGAGTACCTTGCCCGGACGTGCGAGCGGCCGCCGAGCTTCGGCGAGAGCCTCATCGCCGACTTGGCCCGAGCCTCGGCCATGCTGCCCTTCAATACCGAGTGGCGCATGCCCGACGACCCGATTATCGACCGGGTTCGCGCGCTGGTCTACGAGTGCGCGGCCGGCGGCGACGTCGTCGTGATCGGGCACGGCGGCGTGAGCCTCCTGGGCTGGCGTCCGGCGGGGATCGCCGTGCTCGCGATTCTGCTGCAAGCCGGAACCGCGTGGCGCATGAATCAGCTCGCGCGCCGCTACGGCATCGATCACGACGAAGCGCAGCGCCGGATCGAGCGGACCGACGAAGCCCGCAAGCGCTTTCTGCGCCACTACTTCGACAACGACATGTACGATAGCCGCCAATACGATCTGGTGCTCAACACCGAACGTCTGGGACTCGAGGCGGCAATCACCCTCGCGACGCAAGCGGCGATGAACGCGGCGGGCTACACGGCGCTCAACGAACGCGCCGGCTGAACCTCCCGCTGACGGCCGCGAGCCGTTGGAATCGAGGCGACGCACACCGCGCGGCGGCGAGATTACGCGCTTTCGCGGCGGGACACCCTTGGTTCGAGGCCGTACCTTGCCCGGACTCGCTCCTCTCGTGCGGAGTCATACAGCGTATGTGTTTTCGTTTTCTCGCCGTCGTGCTCACGGTCGTGCTTGCCGCATGCTCGAGCCCATCGACGTCGACGTCGACCACGGCGTCGTCAGCGCCGGCCGCCGATGCGTCCGCCGCGCCGGCCGCCGCGCCCGCGGGCGATGCGTCGGGCGACACGATCAAGATCGGTGTCGATCTGCCGGTCAGCGGCGCCGACGCATCGATCGGCATTCCGACGCAAAACGGCGCCGTGCTGGCGATCGAGGAAGCCAATAAGAACGGTTTCGCGGGAGGCAAGTTCAAGCTCCAGGCCGCGCTGCTCGACGACGCGGTGCAGGGCAAACACGACCCGGCGGCCGGCGCGCAGAACGTCAAAACGTTCATCGCCGACAGCGACGTGCTCGGCATGATCGGGCCGTTCAACTCGAACGTCGCCAAATCCGAGATTCCGCTGACCAACGACGCCGGACTCGTCCAGATCAGCCCCTCGAACACCAGCGACGGTCTGACGGTCGGCGACGCGGCGAAGGCACTGCGTTCGTCGCACCCCGATGTGAACGCCTACTTCCGCGTCTGCACCAACGACAGCAATCAAGGCGGGGCACTCGCGCAGTTCGCCCGCAAACTCAAGTACGGCAAAGCGTTCATCATCGACGACAACGAGACGTACGGGAAGGGTCTGGCCGACAGCTTCGAGGCGCATTTTACCAAACTGGGCGGCACGGCGCTGGGCCACGAACACATCACCGCCAATCAGCAAGACTTCAAAGCGCTGCTGACCAAAATTAAGTCGTTGAATCCGGATCTGATCTTTTTCGGCGGCACGACGTCGACGGGGGGCGGATTGATCCGGCGACAGATGGGCGACGTCGGGTTGGCCAAAGTCGGCTACATGGGCGGCGACGGCATCAGCGATCCCGAGTTTCTCTCGACGGCCGGAAGTCTGGCCGACGGCTCGTATTTCAGCGTCGCGGCGCCCGACGCGACCAGACTCGCGAGCGCGAAGACGTTCGTCAGTGCCTATACCGCACGCTTCAAGTCCCCGATCGGCGGCTACAGCGCGAGCGCCTATTCGGCGACCGAGGTCCTCATCGCGGCAATCGCTAAGGCGATCGCGGCAGATGGCGGCAAGGTGCCGACCCGAGCCGAGGTTCTCGCCAATGTCGCGGCGACCAAAGATTTCGCCTCGCCGATCGGGCAGATCGGGTTCGACAAGAACGGCGACATCCTCAGCCCGGCGCTGACGCTGCAAGAGGTCAAGGCGGGCAAAGTCGTGACCGTCGACGTCATCACCCTCAAGAGCTAGGAACGCAGCTCGTTTGGACGTTTTCCTTCAGCAAGTCATCAACGGGCTTTCACTCGGCGGCATCTACGCGCTCATCGCGCTCGGGTACACGATGGTCTACGGGATCATCGAACTCATCAACTTCGCGCACGGCGACGTGTACACGCTGGGCACGTTCTTCTCGCTGGCGGTCCTGACGCTGCTGGGCGTTTCGGGCGAAGTGCACGGTCCGGCGCTCATCGGCATCGTCGTGCTGACGATCGCGGTCGCCATGCTGCTGTGCGGCTTGACCGGCGTCATCATCGAACGGCTGGCCTACCGCCGGCTGCGCAACGCGCCGCGGCTGGCGCCGCTGATCACCGCGATCGGGATGTCGTTCATCCTCGAGAACATCATGCAGTATTGGCGCGGCCCCTCGCCGATCGGGTTTCCCCAAGTCGTCCCGAATCCGACTTTCCATCTCGGCCCCGTCGAGATCGGGGCCAAGCAACTGCTGGTGATCGTGCTAGCGGTCGTCATGATGATCGTGCTTCAGCTCTTCATCTTCAATACGAAGCTGGGTAAAGCGATGCGCGCGACGGCCCAGGATCGCGATGCCGCCCAGCTCATGGGCATCAACATCAATACCACGATCGCGCTGACGTTTCTGATCGGTTCGGCCCTGGCCGGAGCAGCCGGTTTCGTTTCGGGTGTCTACTACGGATCGACGTGGTTCTTCAACGGTTTCGCCGCCGGGCTCAAAGCGTTCACGGCCGCCGTGCTCGGCGGCATCGGCAACTTGGCCGGGGCCATGCTGGGCGGCTTTCTGATCGGGCTCATCGAGTCGCTCACCACGCAGTTCATCTCCGATCAGTGGAGCAACGTCGTGGTGTTCTCCGTGCTCGTGCTCGTGCTGATCTTCCGGCCGTCCGGCTTGCTCGGCGAGTCGCTGCCGAACAAAGTTTGACACCGGCTGTGACCGCGCTGCGCAATCCGCGCTGGCAAACGTTCGCGCTTCTGGTCGCGGCCATCGCCCTGCCGCTGATCGTGCGCAACGGCGCGTTCACGAATTTTCTCACCGATGCCGGGGCGTTCGTGCTGCTGGCGCTCGGACTCAACATCGTGGTCGGCTTCGCGGGCTTGCTCGATTTGGGCTATGCGGCGTTTTTCGCGATCGGGTCGTACGCGTACGCGATGCTGGCCTCGCCGCAGTTCGGCATCCACATCCCGTTCTGGGTGATGCTGTTCGTCGCGTCGGCGATCGCGGCGATCTTCGGCATCCTGCTCGGCGCGCCGACCTTGCGGCTGCGCGGCGACTATCTCGCGATCGTGACGCTGGGCTTCGGCGAGATCGTGCCCCAGACGTTCCTCAATCTCGCGCAGTGGACGGGCGGCCCCAACGGCATCGGTTCGCTGGATCAGCCGACGTTCTTCGGCTACCGGTTCGGGTTCAACGTCACGCCGTATTATTATCTGATGCTGGCGCTCATCGTCCTGGCCGTTTTTCTGGTCGGCAATCTGCGCGACAGCCGCCTGGGCCGTTCGTGGATGGCGATTCGCGAAGACGAACTAGCCGCCGCGCACATGGGCATCAACACGACAAGCGCCAAGCTTGCCGCCTTCGCGCTGGGGGCGTCGTTCAGCGGTCTAGCCGGCGTGGCGTACGGCGCGAAACTGCAGCTCGTTTCACCGGATCAGTTTCAGTTCAACGTCTCGGTTGCGATTTTGTCGATGCTGGTGCTGGGCGGCATGGGCAACATTCCCGGCGTGATCGTGGGCAGTCTGGTCATCTCGTCGCTCGACCGGTTCATCTTGCCGCAGGCCACGAGTTTCTTGCAGAATAGCGTGCACGTCAACGTCGATCTGACCAATTCGCGGCTGCTCATCTACGGCGCGATTCTCGTGCTCATGATGCTGTTTCGGCCCGAAGGGTTGGTGCCCAGCCGTCAGCGCGCCGCCGAATTGCACGCGGGCACCTCCGACCCGAATGCCGTGGCGCAGGAGCAGGAGCTCTACACGGAGGCCGTTTCGTAGTGCCGCTGCTGGAGATGGATCACGTGACCCAGCGCTTCGGCGGCCTCGTCGCGGTCAACGATCTGAGTTTCACGATCGAGGCGGGCTCGGTCGTAGCGATGATCGGACCCAACGGCGCCGGCAAATCGACGGCCTTCAATCTCGTCACCGGGCTCTACGTACCGTCCGCCGGCCGGATCAGCTTCGACGGCAAGGACATCACCGGACTGGCCACCTCGGCGATCGCGGGCCTCGGCATCGGGCGCACGTTTCAGAACATCCGTTTGTTCTCGTTCATGTCGGCGCTCGACAACGTGATGACGGGCGAACACGCACGCATGAAAGCTGGCCTCCTCGACTCGCTGCTGCACACGCCGGCGCAGCGCCGCGAGGAGAAGCGGGTGGTCGAACGCGCGCGCGAACTGCTGGTCTTCGTCGGGCTCGAACGCTTTGCCGATACCTATAGCCGTAATCTCGCCTATGGATTGCAGCGCCGGCTCGAGATCGCGCGGGCGCTGGCGGGCGATCCGAAACTGCTGCTGCTTGACGAACCGGCGGCGGGGATGAATCCGCGCGAAAAAGCGGATCTGGTCGGCTTGATCGGCCGTATTCGCGAACGGGGCGTCACGGTGTTTCTAATCGAACACGATATGAATCTCGTGATGCAGATCAGCGAGCGCATCACCGTGCTCGATCAAGGCCAAAAGATCGCCGAAGGTTCGCCGGCCGACGTGCGCGCGAACCCACGCGTCATCGAAGCCTATCTGGGAAAACCCGCGTGATGATGGGTGTCCTCGGCTTCGCTCGGTACACCCCCGGTGTCCTCGGCTTCGCTCGGTACGCCGGCTGATGGCGCTGCTCGAAGTCGAGGCGATCGTTTGCCGATACGGGCGCATCACGGCGATCGACGGCGTGAGTTTGACCGTCGAGGAAGGCGAGATCGTGACGCTCATCGGTGCCAACGGCGCGGGCAAGACGACGACGCTGCGCGCGATCAGCGGTCTGATCCGGCCCGCCTCGGGCAGCATTCGCTTTCGCGGCGAGTCGCTCGCGAAGCTGACGCCCGATCAGATCGTGCGCCGCGGCATCGGCCATTCGCCCGAAGGGCGGCGCGTCTTCGCGCGCATGACGGTGCGCGA
>PLAE01000123.1:8660-47631 GCA_003134035.1 Candidatus Velthaea versatilis | reverse complement strand
GAACGCTGGCTGCGCGAGCACCACCCAGGGACCGATGTACCACGGATCGACGCGCGGCGCGACGTCCGCATCAGCGGTCCGCTGGACGTCAACCGGATAATCGCCGGGTTATGACGCGTTGATCTTATCGCTCGAGACGCGACTTCCGACTGCGGGCCGTTCGGAGCACAGCTCGCAGCCCGAGTTGAAGGCCGCGTCTTAGCGCCGTCGCTACTTGTCGTCCGATTTAAGGAGAAAGCATCATGTCAGTTGCCGACTATCACGCGCCCCAAATCGCCGAACGTCTCGCGGACACGCTAGCGTCGATGTCTCCGGACGGCGCCATGCTCTCTGTCCAGGAACTTGCCGGATTCGATCAGTTTCATACCGGCGGATTGTCAGCTACCGTCCGGCTCACGGCGCTTTTGTCAGTCGACGCCGAGTCGAACGTGCTCGACGTGGGGTCCGGGCTCGGCGGCCCGGCGCGCTACATCGCGTCGACCTACGGAGCTCGCGTCACGGGAATTGACCTCAGCCCCTCGTTCGTCGAGGCGGCAATCATGATCAATGACCGCACCTCACTCGGCGATCGCGTGTCGTTCCAAACGGGAAGCGCACTTGCTCTTCCCTTCCCGCGCGACAGCTTTGATGTCGTGATCATGCAGCATGTCGCGATGAACATCGCGGATCGCGCGGCGCTCTACGCCGGCATCCGCAACGTCGTAAAGAGCGGCGGCCAATTTCTCACTTACGACATCATCGAACGGACCGGCACACCGGCCTATCCCGTTCCGTGGTCATCCACGCCGGAGGCGAGCTTCTTGCTGACCGAAGACGGGACACGGCAAGCGCTGGAGCAGGCGGGATTTGCGGTCGACATGTGGCAGGTGCAAGGCCCCGAGGCGGCAGCCGCATTTCAACTGCCGCCCGGCGTGCAGGCGCCGCCCATCGCGGCGATCCTCGGCCGGCCAAACTTTGGTCAAGCGGTGGCCAATCTCGCGGCAAGCATCGCCGACGGGCGCGTCGCGGTCCTCACGGCCGTCCTGCGCTAGCTGCGAGGATTGCATCGAAGCGTTACCCGGTACACCGCGACTTCGTCAGCAATCTGATCGTCGAGACGTATGCGCCTGTCGAGTTCGGATACGACGTTCGAGCCTCAATCCGGTAGACCGGAGGGCGCTGACCGTTGCGTCGTCGATACGCCCGACCGCGCCACTTCGAGCAGCCAAACAACGCGGTGGGCGGCTACGATCCGTTCTCACTCATCGCTGTTGGCCACTACATGCAGAGCTCAATGCTGGCACCTTTGCGTTCAACGCACCGACGGGCGATGTGCTCGCCGTCACGGGACGTGATCTGGGATGCTTCGAAACGATCGCTTTCAACACCGTTCCCCAGATAATCACATCGAAGCCGGACTGTCGCAGTAGGTCGTGCACGCGCTGTCGGCCTTCGTTCGGATCTGTCGTCTCAATGATCCGATCAATCGTCGTGACTTGAAGGCGGGATGTCGTTGAGATCCTCCAAAATGTCGTCTCTGAAACGACCGTCGTCGTCGCCGTTGAGATGAACAATTCCGATCGAGAGCTTGCTCTTATCTGGCGTTGGGAGAGGCCGATGGTGCGCAACAAAATCCGCAATTTGTGTGATGCCAGGAAGTTCTTTGACGTAATTCAGTCATACCACGCATATCAGACGACGGCTATCGCGACAATCAAGGCCGCAACAGGGCGTTTTTGGAGAACACACCGCGATCTTGAGCTTGACCCGGTTTCCCGGATGATTCGTTAAGCTGCAATCGGCAGCGCGACTCGTATTGTTCCGGGCTGACGTAGCCGAGCCTAGAATGCCGGCGCTTACGAGCGATAGCGACGTTTACTTGTGACACAGGTCTGTATTGCGCGGTTGTAAGCGATCCGACGGTCATCGCTGGCGATGGGAGCGGCTGGGTTCACTTTCTCGCGCCAGAGCTAGACTAGTGTGCTGACCCGTAAGTCTCACGGCACTTCCTGATCTTGCACAAAATCGTCGCTGCAGACTTCGTCCAGATAAACGGCTTCGCGCTTTGATTGTGCTCGGCGACGAAGGCGGTTATCGCGCGTTGAAGTTCGCGGACGCCGCGGAAGGTTACGCGCCGGATCCGCTTAGCCGTAATCTCCGAAAAGAACCGCGTTTCGTTCCTGCCTTGCTGGCTCGCTGAGAAGGAAGGCCTGCGTGGTTTTAGAACGCGAGGCCGAGGCGTCGCGCTGAACGAGGAGAGGAGACGAAGAGAGTCCCGGAATCGTTGGGCTGGGATTCGTAATCGCTGCGATCATCGCGATCACGCTGCTGGTCGTATCGTTCTCCCGATTTCAACAGCGCATGAACGTCGTTCAATGATCGCTCCAAAGGGTGATACCGAGTGGCTCGGTCAAATCTTGATGTTCGATCCGGAGGAGCCGCGGCACCGCCGAGCGTTGCAGTCGTGCCGGAAGCGAAGGCNNCGCCGGTGGCCCCGCTGAATCACTGTTTTTGGACGTTTCGTGCCGCCGAAGAGTCGGCCGCCGCGCGCGTCGCGAAACGTCTTGCTGTTCACCCGCCGAAGGCTGCGAAGGGCGATCTCGCGGCCTTAAAAGCATTAGGCCCCGTCGGGCCAGGGTTCGAACGCGAAACGGCGCAGGCTGTCGGCATAGATCAATCCGGCGTTGAGTTCAAGGCCCGGCAGTTCGGGGAACGTGAGAATCTTCTCTTGCGATAATGAGGCTTCGCGTCCCGGCCGCTTGATGGTGGCCTGTCGCTTCTTCAGGTGCAAGAGCACAACCACGGCGATCGCGCTGGCCTCGTAGTCTGCGAGTTTCTTGGTGAATTCTTTGGAGTATCCGGTCGCGGTGAGATTGGTCGGGGAAAGCAACTCGAACGCGGCGGTTGGCCACGCAGTTGGATAGAGATCATCGACATGGTCCATCGGCACCTTCGCCCAATCATCAGCGGCAATGACAAAGGCATCGGCTTGATATTGGCCGCCCTGCGGGAGCAACAGGCCGCCGCTCACCCCGCGTATCTCGCCAAACTGCACCCGGTCGTTCCAGTTCGTGAGTTCGGTGACGAGGCGGATCTCGCCGCGATTGCCGCGCGAACCGGTCGCCAGGGTCATGATGAGAAGGCCGTCCGCCGTCTGCTCGATCGTGAGCGATTCGTTATGGTCGCCGAGCCATCGCATCTCCGCGTCGGAGAGGATGGCCGGGAGCTGGAGGCTCGTTTGGCGGAGTGCGGCGGGAATCTCAATCGTTTTTTGCATGGCGGCACCTTCGGCGGCACTGTTTCTCAGGGACCTCTTCGCCGCTCTGGGCGAAGTTCCAGGTCCGCCCTCAAAGAGCCTAAGCGGCAACGTCTGTCTGTTTCTCGCGATCCCGCTCAAGTACGCCGGTTGCGCTTTTCCGCGCGCCCAACATTATCGTACGTAGGCTGTCGATTCCGGCGTTTATTTTGGCAGTGCTAGTTTGCAGAACGTTCGCGCGCCGCGGCGTTGGCTAGCCCAAGGAGGCTTGACCGCATCGCGCGGTCGATATGATTCGCGTTGATCGAAGAAGATCTCGCGGGAACGTTACATCAAGAGGACCGGCCTGAATGGATCAAACAGCCTATGAAGAGTCGCCCTTCTCAGAGGCGCGCTTTGCCGACAATCCGGATCCCCGCTGTCCCTGCGTGCTGATGCTCGACCGCTCGGCTTCCATGGCCGGCCCCAAGATCCAGCAGCTCAACGCCGGACTTCAGCAGTTCAAGTCCGAGTTGCTTCGCGATGAGATCGCTGCCCGGCGCGTGGAAATCGCGGTCGTCCCGTTTGGTCCCGTGAGCCGCAACTCGGCTTTTTATCCGGCGGGACACTTCGATCCGAAACCGATGGTCGCCGCCGGCGATACTCCCATGGGTGCCGCCGTCGCGTACGGTATCGATCTGGTCGCGCAACAGAAGGCGCTGTACCGCAGTCACGGCGTTACGTACTTCCGGCCTTGGATGATCCTGATGACCGATGGCGAGCCGACCGACAGCATCGAACGCTCGATTTCCCTTGTCCGCGACGGGGAAGCCGCCAAGGCTTTCTCGTTCTTCGCTGTCGGCGTCGACCAAGCGAGTATGTCGACCCTGTCCCGGCTTTCCGTGCGGCCACCGCTGCAGATGCGCGGGATCGCCTTTCGGGAGTTCTTCCTGTGGCTGAGCGCATCACTTTCCGGCGTCTCCCGGTCAGCACCGGGAACGAGCATCCAGATCGCAGCTCCGACCACGTGGACGATCGACACCTGAACTCGAGTTTGTGGCGCATCATCGGGGCGTCGGTCATTGGCCGGTCACACGAGCTTGCCGGGACCCGCTGTCAGGACGCATGTCGCTTTGCCGTCGTGCGGCATCCCGGCGGGGACATCGTCGTGGGAGCGGTCGCTGACGGGGCAGGAAGCGCCCCGGCCAGTCACATCGGTGCGAACACGGTGACAGCTACCGCGACGGCGCTCATCGAAGAGCATCTCCTAGCGTCAAATACTGAAGCTTCGTTCGGGCGCGACGACTTGACGCGAGTCCTGGAGCATAGCCGGGACGCCGTGTTCGAGGAAGCACGTCAGCACGAACTCAAACCGGGCGACCTGGCCTCAACGCTGCTCGTCGCCGTCTTCTTCCCGGATCGCACCCTGGCGGCTCACATCGGCGACGGCGCCATTGTTATCGACGATGGCCTGCTCCGCGTCCTTAGTTGGCCCGAACAGGGCGAGTATGCGAACACGACCGTCTTCCTCACGATGGACGGCGCGCTCGAAAACGCCCGTCTCTACGAAGCTGGCCCGGTCGCCCGCTTCGCGCTTTTCTCCGATGGCCTGCAAAACATCGCCCTGAGCTACGCGACGCAAGACGTGTTCGCGCCCTTCATCGATTCCATGCTCAAGCCCCTGGGGAACCCGGACGTCGAGACGGCCAAGCTGGACGCGGCACTCGCCGCCTACCTCGGCTCCGAAACGGTCAACCGGCGAACCGACGACGACAAGACGCTCGTCCTGGGCAGCCGAATCCACGCATAATGTATCGCGACGACCGCGGACCAATCCAATTAGGCCGGCGACTGGGCCAAGGCGGAGAGGGCGTCGTTTACGAGATGGGCGGGGAAGCGGTCAAAATCTACACCGCTCCACCGAGCGCCGATCACGCCGACAAGATCCGAGCGCTGCTCACGGTACGCACCGGCACGCTCGAAGCGGTTTCCGCCTGGCCCAGTCGCCTCGTCTATGCCGGGAAGTATCCAGCGGGCTACGTGATGCCAAAAATCACGGACCATCACCCGATGAGCCGCATCTCGCTGCCCGCCTCGCGCAAGCAGAACTTCCCCGAGAAACCCTGGGGCTGGCTCATTCATATCGCACGCAATCTGGCCGTGGCCGTCGACCAGATCCATACCGCCGGCGTCGTCATCGGCGATCTGAGCGATGCGAATGTCTTTGTTGCCAATTCAGCACTCGTGCGGGTGATCGATGTCGACTCGTTTCAGATATCCGTAAACGGCAAGTCCTGGAATACCGGCGTCGGGGTACCGATGTTCTTGCCACCCGAACTGCAGGGTCGTGACCTCCGATCGATCCAACGCACGAGAAATCATGATGCCTTCAGCCTGGCGGTCATGATCTTCCAGCTGCTCATGATGGGGCGTCACCCATGGGGCGGCAACTATCGAAACGACAAGAGCATCGAAGACCTCATCGCCACCGAACCGTTCGCCTACGGTCAGGCCGCGCGAGCGCGCCGGATGACTCCCCCCAAGCTATCACCCAAAATGGAATGGCTTCAAGGCGATGTCGCCGCAGCTTTCGAGCTCGCATTCGCTTCGCAGACCCGCCCAACGGCGCAGGATTGGGCGGTGACGCTCGATACCTTCGGCGGCTCCCTGACGACATGCACGGTCTCAAAGACGCATCAGTTCGCGCCGTCGCAAGGGAATTGCCCGTGGTGCCGGCTCGAGCAGCACGACGGCATCTTCTATTTCTTGCCAAGCACGACGTTTGCTGGACGGCCAATGTCGCGGACATCGAGCATCGATAGCATCGAGAAGCGCCTCCGGCTGATTACCCTGCCGAACAACTTCTATCGCATCAGTCCGAAGACGGATCACGTCCAACCGTGTGCCGCGCCGCAGTGGGTTCACCCATACAGGGTGCGTTACCGACTTGGGATGGTTGCACTTCTGGCGCTGGCCATTCTCGGCGACCACTCCTTCGGAAGTCAGGCGCTCCTCGTCTGGCTCCTCGTCATGCTTCCGGTGATCGGCGCTTTCGCGCCGTCGAACATGGCGAAGCGACATCGGAAGCGTGCTGAACGCGAACTTGCGCAGCTGATCGAAACGTGGGACGAGCTTCTTGCGCAATGGCATGCCGGCGGCGCCAGTCCCATCCTCGACCTCTATGAAAGCACGAAGAAAGACCTTCACCGCTTGAAGTCGCTCGAAGAAGTCGAAGCCGACGAGCTGCGCGACTTACAACGCCGGCATCGCGAAATCATGCTCGACCTCTATCTATCAAAGCACCTCATTCGCGACGCGCGGCTCAAGCTCTCAAAAAAGGCTGTTCGATCTCTCGAAGGGTACGGAATCCAGACGGCGGCCGACATCACGGTGCTCGATGCCATGAAAGTGCCTTTAATCGGATCGTCGCGGCTCCAAAAGCTCCGCGAATGGAAGGCCGAACTTGTTCGCGGTTTTCGATACGACCCATACGCGCCGCTTCCCGCATGGATGACCGACGAGGTCCAGTCACGCTTTGAGAAGGCTCGGCGCGATCTCGAAGCCCGACTTCCGCAAGAGGTGGATCGATTGACCTCGATGATCGTCCAATGGGATGCGCAGAAAGAGAAACACGAAGCGCCGCTCCGGGAGCAAGCCCGGCGAATCATTGATCAGCGCGCGACAATCGCCATGTGGAACGCGATATAGCAAGGATTGGCTCACAGCCAGCTTTTAATAGCGATGTTTCGATCATCAAGGTGAAGGCGATCTGTCGGCGCCACGCATCCAGCTCATACGGCGTATATCTCGACGCGTACACGAATCCCACTCACGGCAAGTAACTTACGAAGATCGACCGGATCGGAAGTGGCAATTAAACCTGGTCCTAATCGAATTGCAGTATCGACGACGCTGCCGTCCACAATATGGGAGCCGCCGGGCAGTCCAGCGTGCGCCAATATCTCACCAACACGAAGAGCACATGCACGGTCCAGCGCCGGGAAACCGTTCACTGCATTAAACAGGCGCGCAATCAAGGGATCGGTTCTCGGCCCACGCCAAACTTCGCCAATGACGGCCGCTGGGATGAGAATGTTCCAGTCGTTCGTCCGCGCTCGCTCAAGAAGATCGACCATGCGCCGAGTGCGCCGCTCAACGGCGATAACGGCGCCAGAATCGAATGATCGTGTTCAACGCATGAGATCGTCGATCGCTTGCGCGTCTTCAATACTGGGCGGCCCGGTTTCAGCGATCAGATCATTCACCAGTTTGTCTCGGTTGCGCCGAACGAGTTCATGATGAATGGCTTGCGCGACAAATCGAGAAAACTCACGCTTGCCAGTTTGAGCACGAACTGCGTTGGCAAGCGATTGTGGAATGCTCGCTGCGATCGGTTCGGTCGGCCCCAAAAGCAAATCTGCATCGGGATTTTCGTGCGCCATGCACCAAATTATATTTCAACTATAACCCCAATGCAATAACAACTGGGCCTTTTCCGAATTCCTGAGCCGAAATTTCGGGTCTTTGGTTGCTACAACTGGTTAACAAATTTAACAAAGACCGCTGGTCCCGCAGCACGTTATCCGCTCGCGGGTCTGGATGTCGGCGTTCGTCTGGCCGTACTGACCTGGTCAATGAGGGAATGCGCTGGGTATCCGTGGGCGCGAGCGGATAGCATCGAGTTGAAGCGCGCACACGCGCGAGTCGCGTCGAGTTAACCGCCTGAAAGTCCTGAGCGACCTCCGGTAGACCTCCTTGGGCGCTGGGTCTTCCGGCCATGTCTCCCCCTATCGAAATCGTGCTACGTTCCGTCGCAGATCGGCGTATTGTACGCCCGAACACGTGGGGTTGCGGTAAATGGATGTTGGAATTGATCTTGGGACGGTCAACGTGCTCGTGCACGTCCGAGGCAAGGGAATCGTCCTGCGCGAGCCCTCGGTCGTCGCCAAAGACGTGCGCACCAAGAGAATGATTGCCGTGGGCAGCGAAGCGCGTCAGATGTTGGGGCGCACGCCCGAGTACATTGAAGCGGTCAAACCTCTGCGCGATGGCGTGATTGCCGATTTTGACGTTGCTGCAGCGATGCTGAGCTATTTCTTGTGCAAGGTCCTCAAAGAGCATCAGCATTGGTTCGCGGCCCTTCTGCAGCCGCGGCCAGCCGTAGTGATCTGCGTCCCGGCGCAGATCACGTCGGTTGAGGAGCGCGCCATTCGGGCGGCCGCGAAGCTGGCCGGTGCGGGTTCGATCGTGATCATCGAAGAACCATTGGCCGCCGCCATTGGGGCGGGCTTGCCGGTCGATAACGGCTGTATGGTCGTGGATATCGGTGGAGGGACCACGGACATCGCCGTGATCTCGCTTGGCGGGATCGTCGTGGCGCAAACGCTGCGGGTTGCCGGAAACACGTTCGATGAGGCGATCGTGCAGTATGTTCGGCAGACCTATCAATTGCTGATCGATGAAACGATCGCCGAACAGATAAAGATCGCCATCGGCTCGGTCATTGCGCAACCGACGGAAGCGACGATGGAGATTCGTGGTCGGGACCTTGTCATGGGTTTGCCGAAGACGGTGGCGATCAGCGGTCAAGACGTGCGCGAAGCGATTGCCGAGCCAGTGCGCGCGATCGCCAAGGCGGTCACAACCGTCCTCCAAAAAACCCCGCCCCAACTGGCGGCGGATATCCTCGACCGGGGAATCGTTTTGACTGGTGGCGGCGCCCTTCTGAGAGGGCTCGATACCTTCTTGAGCGAGGTGACCGGGGTTCCGGTAACCGTGGCACCGGACCCGCTGTCGTGTGTGGCACTCGGCGCCGGCCATCCCGTGAGTTCCCAGGCGCGTCGCCGCGTGGCGTAGCTCTCGGCACGGCATCGCTCACGTGAGAGCTAGCATCGACCCGCATGCAACGCCGAACCGCGCGGGTCGCTCCAAGACCACTTCTCCCGGGAAGCACGCGCACCAGACGATACGCGTCTGCCCGGTTCGTGCATAAGCACGCAAGAGAGTGGGCGTGAATTTTCAACGCGTTCCGGGAAACGAGAACGCCGAGCGTCGGCTGGATGATCGCCGACGGTAAAAGCTCGAATCTTGCGAAGTTTCTGCTCGAAACGATGCGCATCTACGCGACTCTTGCCGATGACACTCCAAGAGGTCTGACAAGCGATTTTGTTCGACCAGGCTCGGGGACGGCATGAGACACACAAACCGGCTAGCTTCCTCCACGAACGGGCTACTCCCCGCCGGAGACGAACCGGACCGCATCGCCCGACCAACGCTGGAGAGCCGCCTGGCACAAGCGGACGCCGCATGCGTCACGGTATTGGTGGGCCCGGCCGGATGCGGAAAAACAGATCTCGTCCGAACCGCGCTGCGGGATACAAACGCGATCTACTTCCGCGTTGGGAGCGAAGGTCGCACGTTCGCCGCATTTGTGCATGGTTTGGCGCGGGCAATCGCACCCATCGCGCCTGGGGCTCTGGCATCGTTCCCGCGAGCGTGGGAACGGGCGCTCCAATCATGGACACCCAGCACGGTGCTCGCGCACTGGCTGTGCGAGCACTTGGACGGAAACACTCGGCACATCGCAATCGACGATCTGCATGACGCCTCAGGCAATGTGCGGATCGCGTCCTTCATCGCGAAGTTTGCCGAGCTACGACCGAAGGCGCCGCTGACGATCGCCGTCCGGAGCGTCGGGGAACTGCCGATCGCCCTGTGGATGGCGACTGGGCGGATGGAACGTCCGATCAACGAGGGAGACCTGCGATTTACGCACCACGAGGTCGCGACCGGCGCGGACCGGCTCGGTGTGGAACTCAATGCTGCCATGGTTGAACAACTCGTAGCTGCGACCAACGGCCTGCCGATCGCCGTCACCTACGCGCTGACGCGCCTACGCTACAATCCAAACGGAAATCGGAGCACGCTTTTGCCGCCGTCGTTTCGAGCAATCGCGGCCGAGATATTCGGCCGGCGCAGCGACCGCGAACGCGACTTTCTCTTTAACGCGGTGCTTCTGCCAAGCATTGAAGACGATGCGCTCCGATTATCGGGTTGGGATGATCCCGCGGACATCAGAAGCGCGATGGGCGGCGATGCGTCTTTCATGTGGGAAGGCGATGCCGAGACCGGAGTTCGCTTCCACGATCGATTCCGGGATTATTTGCTCGAGCGCTTCGAATCGCACGGCGCCTTGTCACGCTGCGCGATCGTCAGCCGAACGATGCAGTCGCTGTTGCGTGCGGGGCGATACGCGTCGGCGCTCGAACTCGCGACGGGCCAGCGTCTCCTCGATGCGATTGCCGAGCTGCTCGACACCCATGGGTTCAAGATCCTGGAGTCCGGCGCGATCGGGGTCATCAGCGAGGCGCTCGATGTGCTCACCCGATCCGAACAGTCATTGGGCGCAACCGCCCTAGCGTTGCGCGGGTATATCGACGCCAGGTTGGGGCGCCTCGATACGGCCGAAGCCTGGTTCCGTCTTGGATTGGATAAGGCCGAAGATGAATCGTCGCGCGTCGCTATCGCGATGTACTACGCGCGCGAATTATCCCTGCAGCGTCGTGAGGACGCCTGCGACGTGCTCGCAGCGTTCGTCGGGTCCACGACACTGGCCCCGCACGTTCTCGTCGATGTCCGATCGTCGTTTGCTCAAGCACTGCTTATGGCGGGACGACACCAGGAAGCATGCTCGCACGCGGACGAAGCGCTTGCGCTCCTCGATCATCATTCACCCCGCGCGCAGCGTGCGCGGGTGTTTGGGCGCGGCGCCTACGTGGCGCTCGAGAGCGGTAAACTGGCCCTAGCGCGTGAACGCGCGCTGATCGCTATTCCGCTCGCACTCGCCGAAGCGCTCTACGAGACTGCGGCATCGTCCCACTCCGTGCTCTACAACGTTGCATATGATATCGAGGACGACGCCGTCGCCAGTCTTGAAAATCTGCGTCGCATGCGGGATCTCGGCATCAAATCCGGGACCTTAAAGACGGAGTTGTACGTGATGTGCGGCATGTACGAGTTGTATGTCGAAGCCGGAGACGAAGCGGGACTCCGCGAGATCGACGCTCGGCTACGGGCCATCGATAAGCACGATGCCGTTCTGCTAGTCACCGAAGGAGTCACGCCGGCTAAAGCGCTGCAAGCGGCATGGAGCGGACATTTCGACGATGCCCAGCGGCTCATAGCGTCGACGCCGGAACGTCAAAGAACGCCGCTAAGGGGAGCCCTCCGCTGGGCAAAAATCGGTTTGTTTTGCGCGGCAGCGGGCCATGCAGAGCGTTCCCAGGCCGCAGCGCGGTCCGCCGAACTCGAGTTGCAGCGCAGCGACAGCACTGAGCGAGTGACGACACAGTACGGCTTGACGCTCCTCATCCTCGCGCTTACAGCGTATGTCAGCGGCGAGATCGATCTAGCCGGCAGTTGGATGCGCACCATCGACGAAGCCGCGATTGCGAACGCCCCGCGGCTACGGGCTCTGCAGAGCGCGGTGGCGGCGTTGATCGCCGGAATGGACGATGCCAACCGTTTCGCGCAGGACGTCCCAGCCGCACTCGCGGCATTACGCGGCGTGTCATTTGGCGGCATGGCAAAGCTCATCGAAGCGTTGCCGTACCGATCAGGGGATCGCGGCGAAGCCGCGGCAACGATCGGAAATCGCCTGGCACACGCCGAGTTGTCGGCGCGGTTCGAAAGCGCAGTCACCGCGGGAGATGCGGGACCGCTACGGACCTGGCTCGACACGCTACCCGGTTCGACGTTCGGCAAAACGTCATTGCTCGAGTCCTTCGATCGATGGGCCGCCGAGCAAGTCCGCCTCGAAGCCGGCTCACACGGCGATCTTCGGCGCGTGCGCCGGCAGCTCGATGCGTACCGCCGCGCAACGCCCGCCATCGTGCGGGTGGTCGACGACGTCGACGTCCTCGTCGAGAAACTCTTCGCAGACCTCGACGTTGCTTCGACCCTAATGGCTGAACATTCGCGCGCCGTTTCGGCGTGGTGTTCGCGACTTGCTCGCACCCTTGGCCTGTCGGAAATCGAAATCGCCTTCGTCACGCGCTGCGGGCTCATTCATGACATCGGCAAGATGCGCACGCCGGCGGAAATCCTGAACGCGCCGCGCCAACTTACGCCTGCAGAATGGGCGGTGATGAGAGCTCATACGGTCGAGGGAGAGCGTATCTTGGCAAGCGTTTCAGTACTTCAACCGTTCGCGCCGATCGTACGAGGACACCACGAACGGCTCGACGGCAAAGGGTATCCGGATGGACTCAGGGCGAACGCCATTCCGCTTGCCGCGCGCATCGTAACGGTGGCCGACTGCTTCAACGCAATGATCGGCCGCCGTCCGTATCGTCCGCCGATGCTCCCGACCGAAGCGCTCGACGAACTCGAACGACACCGGCACACACAGTTCGATCCCGAAATCGTTGAAGCGATGGTCCAAGTCGTCCTCGGGCGGTTCGCCGAGCCGGCACTTTCGGAGCGCAGTGTTTAGGAGCGGCTTGACGCGCCGAAGCGGGCGCCCTGCGATAATGCGCGGCGACGCCGGTGCCGGGAAAGCCGGGGGATGGCGCGAAGGCGCCCCAGATGAACGCCGACTCGCTGCGTGCCGTCCAGGCGCCGATCAAAGACCGCTATCGCACCGACCCGTCCGCGGCGATCGTCACGCTGCGCGCTCGCGGCTCGCTTGATGATCCCCAAGGCTTGAACTGCAGCGTCGAGACCGGACGCGCGCTGGTCACGGCGGGACTGCATCCGGCCACGGGCGGTGACGGGATGCTCGCCTGTTCGGGCGACATGCTGCTCCAGGCGCTCGTGGCATGCGCGGGCGTCACACTGCGCGCCGTTGCCACGGCGACCGGCATCCCGGTTCGCGGCGGCTCCGTATACGCGGCGGGCGACCTCGACTTCCGCGGCACGCTGGGCGTCGATCGCGACGCACCGGTCGGCTTCAAGAACATCAGCTTGACGTTCGATCTCGATACCGATGCCACGCCCGAGCAAGTCGCGACGCTGCGCAAACTCACCGAACGCTATTGTGTCGTCTATCAGACGCTGGCCGGCGGCGTCGCGCCACAGACCGAATTTCGAACCCGCGCCGCTGCCGTCTAGACGCGCCAAACCGGCTGTGCGGCACGCAATTGAACAGTTGAACGCGGTTCCCCACGAACGAGCCGATGATTTCGCCGTTCGGGATCTCGCCGCCGAGCAACGCGAGTCGCGGAAGTAGGCGACGTGAACAGCTATTATCGCTCGCTGCGATCTATCATCGTCGCGGTCGGGATCCTGACGGTGCTGGCATCGATCAGGGTCTGCAGCGCGCCGGCTGCTGCGGCAGGCGAACGGCCGCCGCAGGTCTCGACGATCGATCGGGGCGCCCGGATCGACGATGTCTCGATCGAAACATATGGCATCATCAATCGGGCGGTGGCGATGCGCTACCTTTCCGTGCACGCCGGCGACCTGTTGGAACAACGCGCCCTCGAACGCGACTACACCAATCTCGTGACGCTTGCCGGACTGCGGACGCGCTTGGAGATTCGGCGTCACCCCGAGTCGGGAAGTGTTTCACTCCACTGGATCGTGATGGGCAAGTGGTTCGAGACGACCGACCACCCCTTTTACGGTGATCAGCCGCTGACGATACCAATCGAGGGCTTCGGGTGGGTTTTCACCTCGCATCCGCTTGATGAGCGCGGCGCGACCGTGTCATCGTACTCGCAAGTCGCTCTGCGCGCGCAACTCGCCAGGATCGTTTATACGAAGCCACTCTGGGTCGATTCCCAATCCGGGCGCGAAGGCGATCTGATCGTCAACACGTTCGGCGCGCGCGGCGTTTTTCGTGCCAGTGAACCGGTTACGGAGGATGTCTACAGCTGGGCCACCGGCAACGAAGTCAACTATCTCGTGCATGGTACGGACGGCACGCAAGTCGAGTTCGGCTTTCGCAACACGCGCTCGACCAGCGCGAAACCCACCTACATTACGGCGCCCTCAGTGGACGACACGTTTTATCGGCCGGCCCGAAGCAGCACGTTTGAAGCCGGCGCTTCCCACCGCTGTCCGGCACCGCCGACCCAGTGGTATCCGCCGCACTGCTATCTGCAGTATCGCGTTGAGGCCTTCGATTCGATCGGCGGGCTGGGCGCGACGACGGAGTCGCGCACGCTCTTCGCCGATGCCGCGCAATATGATCGCGTTGGTGCATCGACTTTGGCTCTCCATGTAGCGCTCAATCGAACCGGCGGCGTTCTGGCAACGAGCGGTTTGCTCTGCGCGTACACGTTCGGTTATGCCAAGGCCACCTGCGGAACCGACGCCAATCTCCTTCAAGCCGAGTTTCGTATCGCCGACGCTCGACCCGGCCCGCTCAAGTTCATCCTCTTTACCGAGACGGCAGCGAGCCGGGTCCGCGGAGGCGATCAGCCCTTTGCGCCATCGAGTTTCGCTTGGCGAGCCGACTCCGGCGTCGGCGTCTTGTATCACGGCTTTCGCTTCAACCTCGCATACGGCAACCAGGGCGGCCGAATCACATACGAGGTACTCGGACAGCTTTTTTAAGATCAAGGCGCAGCGATGTTACGTGCGGCCGCGAGCTTCTTTGTCGGGATCGTCGGTGTAGTCGAGATAGACCAGCCCGAGCATGATCTCGAGCGCTTCGCCGCTCATGCCGCGCGTGTTGGCCACATCGACGATCGAGCGATGAGCGCTTTTGGCGGCCTGTTCAATGACCTCAGGCGTGACGTTGGTATCCGCTCCGACGATCGCCGCGGCGGCGGCTTCGCCCGGCGAAAGATTCTCGCGCAGCAGCGTATCGTAGTCGGGGGTTTCGTTGGCGAAGCGCACGTCGAGCGCGCGTTTGAGCGTCGCGTAGCGGTCGGGTGACGAAGCCAAACCGAGCATATCGATTTGGGCGACGAGTTGGCGCGCGCGCGCCAATTGATAGAGCTCATTGGCTTGCACGGCGGCCGCCGAAGCCGCGTTGAGCGACGCGGTCGCCGCGTTCATCGCCGGTTCGAGATTCTTGTAATCCGCAAGCGGGATGTCGCCGCCGCCGAATTGCACCCGCGCAAGCGCCCGCACGAACTTGTCCAAGTCGCCTAGCCCCGCGTTGAGCTGCGTCAGCGCGGCAATCGTTCCGTCGACCGACGCGGTGATGTCGGCGTCGGCGTCGGCGATATCTTTGAGCATGCGCGGATAAAACGCCAGGGTCGCTAGCGACTGCGGCGGCGGTGAATCGAGTTTGAGCGGCGCGGCCAGCTCGTCGAGGATGTCGGCGTTGGCCTTGAAGAGGCCGCCTTCTTTGTTGCGTTCGAGCGTGCCGGCGCCCGCGATGCTGGCCTGCGCTTTGCCCTCGGCGAGATCGAGCGAACGTCCCATCGCCGATAAATTGTGCAGCATCGCTTCGAATTGACCGCCGCGGCGCGATTGGATGCGCGACAGATCCGGCATCTCGTTCTGGATGTCTTGCACCCGCGCCGACAGCGACTTGAGATCGTCGCGTGCGCCCTCGCGTTGCGCATCGAGCGCCGTGGAAGCGGCCGTGTTGGCGGTCTGCGCTTGAGCGACGGCTGCGCGCAGCGGACCCAGATCCGGACGCATTACGACGAAACGCTTCTCACCCTCGCGCAAGCCGTGAATGAGTCCTAGCGCCAGCGTGCGCGTCTGCGGCGTTCCGCTCGCGGCCGCCTGGGCCAGGTTTTGTTCACCCTTGGAGGTTTGACCCAGGGCGAGTTGAGCTTCGCCGAGATGATACATCGCGACCGTATCGGCGGGGTTCTTCTTGAGCAGTGCCGAGAATTCACGCGCCGCGACGGCATAGCGTCCCTCGTCGATATTGTGCAGCGCGGCGGCCTCGCGCTGATCGGCGCTGCGTTTGGTGGGATCGAGTTCCGGATAGCCTTCGAGCCGCGAAATCCGGTAGGGAACGCCGGGGTGATCGGCCAGATATTTGTCGATGAACTCCGGGTTCGCGGGTTCGGTCGCGCCGAGATGCGCCATGAACGAGACCATGGCGTCGGGATCGTAGCCGGCCCGGGACATGAGCATGAGGCCGTAGCGGTCGGCCTCCGTTTCATCGGTACGTTGTATTTTCGCCACCGCTCCGGCGGCGAGAAATTGTCCGAACGGCGCCAGATACGGTGAAACCAGCGAGCCGACACCAAACAACACGTCGAGGAACGTGGCTTTGCTGGCCATCGTGACGGCGTGACGACGTTCGATGTGTCCGGTCTCGTGGCCCAAGACACCGGCTAATTCGTCGTCGCTCTGCACGAAGTCGAGGGTGCCTTCGTTCACGTACACGTAGCCGCCCAGCGTGGAGAACGCGTTGACGTCGGCGACATCGAGAATCTTGATGTTGTACGGCACGTCTTTGCGCGCCACTTGGGCCCAGAGTCTGGTCGTGATGCCGTTGACCCAAGCGTTGAGCAGCGGGTCGGTCACCACGGTCGTCGAGTCCGTCACCTGTTTATCGGTTTGTTTGCCGATCTGCACTTCTTGGCCCGTCGATAGACCGGCTTGCACCGGCGCCGGCAGCGCTGAAGCCAGGAGCGTTACGCAGAGAGCGGAGGCGGACCAACGGCGCAAGGGCAGGGCGCGGAATTGCATGCATTTCGTCCTTCGTGCAAACCGCCGAGCCTTCAGCCTACGGCGGGCTATTCCTGAGCTTTCCGCAGCTTATTTTAACATGCCGTCAATTCGCGTGGTGCGCGGACGAGTCGCAGACGGCGGGCCACGTCTTGACAAACCGAACGTACGTTCGTAAGCTAAAGGTCCGAAACCCGCACTGCCGTCCGATCAACGCACAAGCCGAGTTACCGCAGCCGCCCTTCGTCGACAGGAGAATGCAGCATGCCAGTTCTTGATTCGACCGCGATTAGAGGAATCGACATCGTCACCTATCTCGCCCAGGACGGAGAGCGCGCCAAAGCGTTCTATCGCGACACTCTCGGCTTGGCCCTGACAACGGACTACGGACCGCTGGGCGCGGAGTTCGACTTGAACGACGGCTCGACGTTCGGCGTTTGGCAAATGGACGATGGGCCGTTCCGGCCCAGCGGCGGCGTCATGTTCGCCGTCGACGATGTCAGGGCGGCGGTGGAGCGCTATAAAGCGGCCGGTGTGACGTTCGAGGCCGACGGCGACGTCGAAGAGACACCAGTGTGCTTCATGGCCTTCGGAACCGACACCGAGGGCAACACCTTCATCCTGCACCGGCGCAAGGAACGCGCAACTTCCGGAGCCGCCGGCGGGTCGCCACCCGAACCGTGATCGACTTCATTTCTCCGCTCGTCGGCGAGTGGTTCGCGCAACGCTATGGTGAGCCGACCGAACCGCAACGCGATGCATGGCCGCTGGTTCGCAGCGGTCGCGACGTGCTCGTTTCCGCGCCGACGGGCTCCGGGAAAACGCTCGCCGCTTTCACGATCGCGCTCGACAAGCTGATCGCGCGCGGCGCGGCGGGACCACTGCCCGACCACACGATCGTGGTCTACGTTTCGCCGCTCAAAGCGCTGACCAACGACGTGCGCAAGAATCTCGAAACGCCGTTGGCTGAACTCCTGGCACTGGCGCTGACACGGGGCGTCGACCTCGCACCGATTCGCACCGCGACCCGAACCGGGGACACGACGGTGGCCGAGCGCGCGCGGATGCTGCGCAAGCCGCCGCACGTGATCGTGACGACCCCCGAGTCGCTGTTCATCCTGCTCACGGCGGAAAAGTCGCGCGCGCTCTTCTCCCATGTGGAGACCGTGATCGTCGACGAGATCCACGCGCTGGCCGCCGACAAGCGCGGCGCGCATCTGACCTTGACCCTCGCGCGCCTCGACGATCTCGTCACGCGCAGCGGCAACGCCAAGCCGCAGCGCATCGGGCTCTCGGCCACGATTCGCCCCCTCGAGCAGGTCGCGCAATTCCTGAGTCCGGGCGTGCCCGGAGCGGCGATCGTCGATGCCGGCAGCCGGCGGACGATGACGCTCGCCGTCGAGGTCCCCGACGACGACCTCGGCGCGGTTGCGAGCAGCGAGATGTGGGGCCGCGTGTACGACCGCGTCGCCGAGTTGATCTTGGCCCATCAAACCACGTTGATCTTCGTCGGCACGCGCCGAATGAGCGAGCGCGTCGCCTTCGCGCTGGGGACGCGGCTGGGCGAGGGGGCGGTGCTGCCGCATCACGGAAGTCTGGCGCGCGAGATTCGGTTCGATACCGAACATCGTCTCAAGAGCGGGACGCTGCGCGGCGTGGTCGCGACGGCGTCGCTGGAATTAGGCATCGACATCGGAGCCGTCGATTTGGTCGTGCAGCTCGGTACGCCGCGCTCGATCGCGACGGCGCTGCAGCGCGTCGGCCGCTCGGGCCACTGGATCGGCGCGCGGCCCGAGGGCCGCTTCTTCCCGACCACGCGCGATGAACTGCTAGAGTGTGCCGCGCTGGTTCGGGCGATGCGCGGCGGAACGATGGACGCCCTCACGATCCCCACTGCGCCGCTCGATATCCTCGCGCAGCAGATCGTGGCCGCGGGCGCGGCCGACGAGTGGGACGCCGACGCGCTCTTTGCCGCGGTGCGCAGCGCGTTTCCCTATCGCGATCTGCCGCGCACGGACTTCGACGCGGTGGTCACGCTGCTCGCCGACGGCATCGCGACATCGCGCGGGCGCAGCGGCGCGTTTCTCCATTTCGATCGCGTCAACGGGCGGTTGCGCGCGCGGCGCGGCGCACGGATGGCCGCGATCACGTCGGGCGGCGCAATTCCCGAGACCGCGAACTACAACGTCGTCGCCGAACCCGACGGACAGGTCATCGGAACGGTCGATGAAGATTTCGCAATCGAGAGTCTGGCCGGCGACATTTTTTTGCTTGGGACGACCTCGTGGCAAATTCGGCGCGTCGAGAGCGGCATCGTGCGCGTCGCGAACGCCCAGGGCGCGCCGCCGACGATTCCGTTCTGGAACGGCGAAGGTCCGGGTCGCACGGTCGAGCTGTCACACGAAGTCGCGACCCTGCGCGGTGCCATCGACGAACGCAGCGACGCGGCGGCGGCTCTTCTTCTGCAAACCGAATGTGGTCTGGATGCCGCCGGCGCCGCGCAAGCCGTCGGCTACATCCGCGAAGGCAAAGCGGCGCTGGGCATCGTGCCGACCGATACCACGCTGGTCGCCGAACGGTTTTTCGACGAAAGCGGCGGTATGCAGCTCGTGCTGCACACGCCGTTCGGGGCGCGCATCAATCGCGCTTGGGGTTTGGCGCTGCGCAAGAAGTTCTGCCGCACGTTCGACATCGAATTGCAGGCGGCGGCGACCGACAACGGCATCGTGCTTTCGCTGACCGAGCAGCACGCGTTTCCGCTCGACGTCGTTTTCGAGTACGTGAAATCGGCCAGCGTCGAAGCGACGCTCACCCAGGCGTTGCTGACCGCGCCGATGTTCGGCGCGCGTTGGCGCTGGAACGCGACCCGCGCGCTCGCGATTTTGCGCATGCGCGCCGGCCGCAAAGTCGCGCCGCAGCTCCAGCGGATGCGGGCCGACGATTTGCTCGCGGCGTGTTTCCCGGACGCGGCGGCGTGCGGCGAAAACCTGACCGGACCGCCGCGCATCCCCGACCACGTCCTCGTGCGCGAAACGATCGACAACTGTTTGCGCGAAGCGATGGATCTCGACGGTTTGCTGGCGGTCCTGCGCGGGATCGAAGCGGGCACGATCCGCACCCGCGCAATCGATACCCCGGCGCCCTCGGCATTCTGCCACGAGATCCTCAATGCCAATCCCTACGCGTTTCTCGACGACGCGCCGCTCGAGGAACGGCGGGCGCGCGCCGTTTCCCTGCGCCGCCTCGCACCCCACGAAGCAGGCGTGCTCGACCCGGCGGTCATCGCCGNNTGACCCTCGTGCTGCTCCCGCCGGTCGACGCGTGGCGCGCTTGGTTCGATGAACTCGCCGCGCAGCGTCGTGCGACCGAACTGATCGCGGGCGAGTCGATTTTCTGGACGAGCGCGGAGCGGTTGGACCTCGCGCGGCTGGTGTTTCCCGGCGCGTCGATCGCTCCGACGATCGCATCGATCCCGCAGCCCCTGCCCGACTCGCGCGAAGCCGGCTTCGCCGACGTGCTGCGCGGTTGGCTTGAATCGAGCGGACCAGCGACGGAAGCCGAGCTTCGCGCACGATTCGCCGTCGACCCGGCGCTCGTCGCAGCGGCCTTGCTCCGGCTCGAAACCGAGGGCAGCGTTCTGCGCGGCCTCTTCCGCGGTGCGGACGAGGAATGGTGCAACCGCCGCGTGCTCGCGCGCATCCATCGGCTGACGCTTGGCGCGCTGCGCCGCGAAATCGAGCCGGTCAGCACGGCGGACTACCTGCGCTTCGTGTACCGCTGGCAGCATGTCGCGCCGACGGCTCGGCTCCACGGGGTGGACGGAACGCTGCACGTCATTCGTCAGCTTGAAGGCGTCGAGGCGCCGGCCGCGGCGTGGGAAGCGGCAATTCTTCCAGCCCGCGTGGCCGGCTACCGGCGCGAGTTTCTCGACGCGCTCTGCCATTCGGGCGACGTGATGTGGGGCCGGCTGTCGCCGCATCCGGCCCTGCAGCCGGTCACCGGCGATGCGGCGCCGCGCGGCATTCGGCCGACGAAGCTCGCGCCGATCGGACTCTTCACGCGCGATGCCGCCGCATCGTTGATCGCCGAGCCTTCGTTGCTGCGCGACGCGCTCAGCGAGACGGCGCGCGAAGCGTACGCCGAAATCGCGGCGCGCGGAGCGCCGTTCTTCACCGACATCGTGCGCGCCACCAAGCGGCTCCCGGCGGAGGTCGAGGAGGCGCTTTGGCAGCTCGTCGCGGCCGGGCTCGTGACGGCCGACGGATTCGATGCGCTGCGCTCGCTGACCGACCGCCGCCGGCGGTTGGGTGAGAAAGGTCAGCGCGCCCGGCCGCGCTCGTCGAGCGGACGCTGGACGCTGCTCGCGGCCTCGGCCGGAAGCATCGACGCGGACAGCTTCGCGCGCCGTCTGCTGGGACGCTGGGGCGTGCTTTTCCGCGACGTCATCGCCCGCGAAACGCTCGCGCCGCCGTGGCGCGAGCTGCTCAGTGCGTTACGCCGGATGGAGGCCCGCGGCGAAATTCGCGGCGGGCGCTTCATCGCGGGCTACGTCGGCGAACAGTTCGCGTTGCCCGACGCGCTCGATGCCCTGCGTGCCGCGCGCCGCAGCGCCGACGACGGCGATGTCGTCGAACTCGGCGCCTACGATCCGCTCGCGACGGCCGGCAAACTCATGCCGGGGACGATGGTTCGCCCACTTCGCCAGGCGTTGTAGCGCCCGCGCCCGCCGGACGTTCGCGAAAATAGCGCGTCACGAACGCCGCGTAGGGCGTTCCGTCAATGGCAAAGCCCGCATCCGCGATCTTCGTGAACGCGCCGGATTCACCCGAGCCGTCTTTTTCCGCCGAAACGATTGCAGCCGCGACCGCGGCGCGCGTCCCGCCCATTCAATGAATGAGGACCGGCCCGTCACTTGCATCGGCCGCCGCCCGGATGCGCGTGATGTCGTCGATCGTTACCGTATCGATGGTCCACGGAACCGCAGTGTACGCGACATCGGTCCCGGCCAGCAGTTCGGCGGTATTGTTGCCGGCTTCGTCGGCCTTGCGGATATTGATGACGGTCGCGAACCGTCCGCCGGCGAGTTCATGGGCCGACGGCTGACCGCCGACGGTGATTCCGTCGATGCGCGCTTCATTCTTCATCCGGCGAGGTTTCGGCGAGCACGCCGTTTCTCCGGTGCCTCAGGTCGATAGATTGTACGCGCTCTTGAGGTCGAACATGAATCTCGAGAGGATCGCGTGGAAATTTGCGTCGGCTTTCGGACCGAGATCCGGGTCCGCATCGATGTCGTTCATGACCGCGACGTGGATGACGTGCGAAACGAGTGAGTCGAGCATGTATTCCACGTCGAATGTTCCGCGCGGCGGAGCGCCGGCGGCGTAAAGCGCCGTAGCGAACGCCTTGGCGTCGGCGGGATCGGGCACCGGAGTCGCGGGCAGCGCGATTCCGGCCGCGGTCGCCTGCGTGAGCGCATCGGAAACGAAAAAATGAAAGGTTTCCACGAACGATGCGACGTTGTCGGCGCCGAAGCGCTTGGTCAAACTTGCCGTTTCGGTCTGGGTCAGGGGGCCGTTGCCGGTCAGCGCGGCGATGAATGTATCGGCGTCGAAAGCCGCAGCACCGCCGCCGGCCCGCACCAGCGCCGTCGCGAGCGCGAGGTCCGGCTGCGCCAAATTGATCCTGGCCTTGCTGAAGCGGGCATGCGCACCGACCGTTGTGGTATACGGCGCCGTCGTCGGTGTGTGCAACGGCACCGGCTGCGCCACGGCGGGCAACGCGAGCGCCAGCGCCGCCGGTACGCCCAGAATGAGCGCGGCAAAGTGCGCGAAAAATTTCACTGACAACCTACTCCCGGGCGCGCATGATCCGCGCTCTTCTCTCACGAGCGTCGTAACGGCGCCTTCTATCCGAGCGATCATCTCGAGGCGATCCACTTCGCCGCCCACGCTTCGAGCGCTCCGAGCGCCGGTTCCAACTCGTGCCCGGCACCGGTCAACTCGTAACGGAAGCGGACGGGCGGCCCGGGGCTTACCTCGCGTTTCACGATGCCGACGGCCTCGAGTTCGCGCAGGCGTTCGCTCAGCAGCCGGTCGGAGATCCCGGTGAAGATACATGCAACCGCCGCGCCTAGGAACATGCCGGGTTTACCCGACGTGTGCCGACGGGCGGCTCGGGCGAAGCCCGAACGCGAACGGTCGACGAAGTCGACCCACTTGCAGGGCGAATCGCGATGGCGAACCGACGAGCTTATCGCCGGCTAGAGGCGAGCATCTGGAGCATCGGCGCCGGCAAGGGACGGTGTGCGATCTCGCGCGCCTCGTCGGCGTCGATTCCCAAACACCACAATGAGAAGGCGGCGACCCGGGACGCTTCGTCCCGTTTGATCTCGCCCTCGAGTGCTGCGAGCAGGCACACCAGGTTCGCACCGGCGATCGAGAAGAGTGTGACGTCGAAATCGTTGACCTTGAATCGGCCTGACTTCATCCCGCGCCGAATGTCGCTGCCCAAAGCACGGAGATAGCCTTTGCGCCCGGCGATCATCAAATTCGACGTATGGCTAAAAAACGTACCCCAATCGGGATCGGCCTTGGCACGTTCGAGAACGTAGCGAAACCACGCGCACATGAGCTCCGCGATGTCGAGTGAACGCAGCTCGGGCGACTCACGCACCCACTCGTTTTCAGCAAGATACGACTCGATGAGCGCCTCGACCAAGGCTTGCTTCGACTCGAAGTGATTGTAGAACGACCCGAAGCCGACACCGGCTTCGTCCGTGATCTGCTGAATCGTCGTAGCGTCGACACCGGTCTTTGAGAACAGCCGCAGACCTGAGGCGAGCAGCTTCTCTCGCGTTACCGCGCGGCGCCCGGTCGCCGGAACTTGTTGGGTCGGCATACTCTTATCTTACCGCACGCGGGCAACGCGCCCCCGTCGCCCCGGAATGACGAAGCCGAGGATTTTCGCCCGCGGACAGGATTGACATTTCCAGGATTCTTGAAATATGATGAAAATATCAATTTTAGTTGACCCGAACTCGATACGTCAGCATTCCTGAGGCTTTGCGTAGGCTCAACGAAAACACGACGGGTGTGACTCGAAGCTCCCGCTGGTTATCGCGCCCGGCGACACCTCCCCCCCGGTCAATGAGCCTGCTGGGCCTACTTCCCCCCGGCGTCGCCGCTCCAACACGGTGTTCGGCTGTCTGAGAGTCGAGTTCGGTGAATGCCGCCGGCGCTTCGACGAAGAACGCAGCGCTCGGGTCGCGAGCCGTTCCGCACCGAGGTTTTCGCTATGTTCGCGCATTGCGCCCGTGCCGTAAATGCCCGTCGATCGCATTGCTTTTCTCTCGCGATCCGCACCACGACCGCGGTCATGGCGCGGTGAGCGCCGTGTCGGTCGAACCGTTCGAGCGCGTCGCTCCCCGCAGCGCCGTGAGCGGTCCGCTGCAAGGCGTCGTGCTCTCCCTGCTGGCGATCTTGCCGACGATGGGCGCGGTGCTCATCGTTCCAATCCTGCCGTTGTTCGCGCGAGCCTTCGATACGTTTCCCGGGATCGGTATCGTGGCCCCGGTGATGTTGACGCTGCCCGCATTGTGCATCGGGCTGCTTTCGCCGGTCGCCGGCGCCGCGGCCGACCGGTTCGGCCGCCGGCGGCTGCTGCTCGCGGCGCTCGTCGTCTATGCGATCGCCGGCGTCGCGCCGGCGTTCTTGCAGTCGATTCCCCTCATCATCGCCAGCCGCATCGTCGTCGGCATGAGCGAGGCGGTCATCATGACCTGCTGCACGACGCTCGTCGGCGATTATTTCAGCGGCGACGCACGCGAACGCTGGCTGTCCTATCAAGGCGTGTTCGTCGCCGCCGGGGCAACGCTCTTATTCGTGGCGGGTGGAGCGCTCGGAACATTGGGTTGGCACGCACCGTTCCTCGCGTACGCGATCGCTCTGCCGCTCGCGCTCGTCGCGGCCTTAACGCTGCCCGAACCACGTCCCGGCGACGCCGCTGATGCGGTCGAACCGGCTTTCCCGTGGATCGCCTTCCGGCGCTTCATGCTGCTCGCCGCGTTCGCCGCGATTGCGTTTTACGCGGTCCCGGTGCAACTCGGCTTTCTTTTGGGCGGGATCGGGATCGACGCGCCGCAGACCACCGGCTTGCTCGCGGGGCTCGAAAGCCTCGCCGTTGCGATGGGCGCGCTCGCGTTTCGATTCGTCAGCCGATTCGGTTGCAACACGCTCGTCGCCGCGGCGGCGGTCGTCGCCGGTAGCGGCTTCGTCACGATCGCGCACGCGCACGGCGTCGCGCCGATGGTCCTGGGCTTGATTCTCAACGGCATCGGTACCGGGCTGCTGATACCGACGCTGCTCGCGATGACGATGGAGCAGCTGCCGTTCGAGTTGCGCGGGCGCGGCATGGGAATCTATATGGGCTCGTTCTTCATCGGCCAGTTCGCCAGCCCGATCGTCGTCAACGTGCTCGGCAACGTATTGGGCGGGCTGCCGGATGCCATCGGCCTCTTCGGCTGGGTCAGCTTGTTCGCCGGATGCGCCGGCGCCGCTTGGCTCTATCGCGGTGCGCGCGAACGCGGCCGACAACTGCCCTAACGCGCACGCTGCCGGCGGATGAATGCCCGCATGGCACACGTTGACAAACGCGACGCGTTTTAAATATGATGATTTCATCAGTTTTAAGCCGAACGAATATTTTCTGCGCCGGCACCCTTACGCGGCCGCTTCTCGATCTTGCGGTGCTACTCCGCCGAATCGAGGTGCGTTGTTTCTGATATGAGGAACCTTGTATGAGCGTTGTAAGCCTCGAACCGCCCCATGGCGAACGATCGAGCCATCCGATCGATCTGTTCGACGAACTTCCGTTCACCGGCCCGAATCGTCTCGCTGGACGCTATCTGCGCCAGTTCTGGACTCCCGTGGGTGTTTCGTGGCAACTTGCGGCGGGTCGCGCGAAACCGATCACGGTCATGAACGAGAAGTTTACGCTCTTCCGCGGAACGGAAGGCATCGCTCATGTGCTGCCGTTCGCCTGTCCCCACCGCGGCACGCAACTATCGGTCGGCTATGTGAAAGAAGATAGCATCAGCTGCCTCTATCACGGCTGGGAATTCGCGGGCAGCGGCCAATGTGTCGCAATGCCGGGTGAACGCGAAGGGCTATGCAAAACGCTAGCGATCAAGGGCTATCCGACGCGCGAACACGTGGGCCTGATCTACGCCTATTTCGGCGAAGGCGAACCGCCGGCATTCCCGCCGTATCCGGCCTTCGAGGGCGACGGGCTGCTCGAAGTCGATTGCGAGTTGTTCGAAAACAATTACTTTCAATCGTGGGAGAACGACTGGGATATCTATCACGCGAATTTTACCCACCGTACCGGCCAGCTGCACGGCATGGACTTCGACCGATTCATCGCGACCGAGGAATTCGAGGAGACGCCGTTCGGCATCGTTCGCCGCGGCGAGACCGGGATGGGCACCTTCTTCTCCACGCTGATCATGCCGACGACGGTTCGGCTCGTGATCCCAACATTAAACGAACAGAGCCGCCGCACGGGGCCGCAGCTGCGGCGCACCTACATCACCCACGTGCCGGTCGATGATACCAAAGATATGGCCTACGTCACGCAACTCGTCCCGGTGTCCGGCGAGGCCGCACAAGCCGAGTACCTCGCTGCACTCAAAGAAGTTCGGCGCATCCGCAAGGAGGCGGAGTCGACGCTTTCCGTAGCCGCGAAGATCCGCGCGGGCGAGGCCAGCATTCTCGACTACAAGGATCATCCGACGCTGGTGATCATCGAAGATCAAGTCGCGCAAGGTGGTCAGGGCGTCATCGCCAACCGGTACGGCGAACGGCTCGGCCGCACCGATCGCGGCATCGCGTTTCTGCGGCGGATCATGGAGCGCGAGCTGCAAGCACTCGCCGACGGCCGTCCGACCAAGCAATGGACGACGCCCGACGCGCTTCCCGACCCGCACCAGCGCTGATGCCCTCGGCGCAACTTGCGCGAGCGATCGCGGCTCTGGGCAGCGACCTTCGCCCCGACGTCTTCGCCGCTTCCGAGCAACTCTGCGCACCGCTTCATGCGGCGCCGATTCCCGCGGACGTTTCCGTCGTGCGCGACGCGGTGTACGGGCGCGGTGAACGCAACCGGCTCGACGTCTTCGCACCGGCCGGCGCCGTTGATCGACCGGTGCTGCTGTTCGTTCACGGCGGCGGTTTCGTCATGGGCGACAAAACGTTGCCGGGCAGCCCCTATTACGACAACGTCGGCATTTGGGCGGCGGTCAACGGGTTTATCGGCGTCACGATGACGTACGGACTGGCTCCGGCAGCGCGCTACCCGTCGGGAGCGGTCGACATCGCCTCGGCGGTAACGTGGCTTCACGCGAACATCGGCGCCTACGGCGGCGATTCACGCACGATCGTCGTCATGGGTCAGTCGGCCGGCGCAATCCACGCCGCGACCTACGCCGCGCGGGCTGATCTCTGGCCCGGCAACCGGATCGGCATCGCCGGCCTGATTCTGCTCTCGGGCGTCTATGCATTCGATCCGGAAGGCCAACCACCCAACGTGCTCGCGTACTTCGGCGATCCAGCCACGGCCGTCGCCGCGTCACCGCTCGCGGGGTTGGTCGCCGCGGGCGTTCCGCTGCTCCTGGGCCTCGCGGAGTGGGACCCGCCGCTCTTCCACTCCCAAGCAATGGCGCTCGCGCGAGCGCTCTATGCGCGCGACGGACGTATGCCGCACGTGGCGTATCTCGCCGGACACAATCATCTCACTGAGATCCTCCACCTCAACGCAGCGGGGACCGACGATGCCATCCTCGCCGGGCACATCACCGAATTCTTCCGCGATATCGCACCGGCGCCCGCGAGCGCGCCGCTCGCGGTCTGATTGGCTGGCGCACGGCCGGTCACGGCGTGTCGCACAGGTTGCAACGATCAGCGAAATCTCATCGCTGCTCGTTTTCTTGCTCGCGCGGCGCGAAGACGCCCCAATACTCTTCGCGGCACGAGCGAGCTCGTGCGCAACGCATCGTTGCGCATCGGATCGTTAGGGAGGCGCGTGGAAAATCAGAACGTGCTCGTTACCGCCGGGGCGTCGGGCATTGGCCGCGAAATCGTGCGCGCCTTCGCAGCCAGCGGTGCCCGGGTTTTCGTCGGCGACATCGATCGAGCCGCGCTCGACGCGTTGGCGGTGGAGATTCCCGGCCTCGCCACCGCGGTGTGTGATATCGCGAGCCGCGCCGATGTCGAGAACATGCTTGCACGTGCGGTCGACACGCTCGGCGGAATCGACGTGCTGGTGAACAATGCCGGCATCCCCGGACCGACCGCCGCGATCGAAGATGTTGACATGGACGAATGGGAACGCGTCGTGAACGTCAATCTCAACGGTACCTTCAACGTCACCCGGTTGGCGATTCCGCACCTCAAACGCTCGGCTGCCGGCTCGATCATCATGCTCTCGTCGGTTGCGGGCCGTTTCGGCTATCCGCATCGCGCCGCGTATTCGACGACGAAATGGGGTCTGATCGGATTGACCAAGACGCTCTCGATCGAGTTGGGCGAGTACGGTATCCGCGTGAATGCCATCGCGCCGGGGGCCGTCGGCGGGCCGCGCTTCGAGCGTGTTCTCACAGGCCGCGCAAAGCAGAGCGGTCAGTCGATCGAAACCGTCGCGGAAGCCGCATTCCACGCCCAGTCGATCAAAGGGCCCGTCGACGCGCGCGACGTTGCCGCACTTGCCGTCTTTCTCGCCTCGAGCAGCGCCAAGATGATTTCGGGAACGACGCTTCCGATCGACGGGGACCGACAGACGGCGTGATGTCGCGGGTCTTAACGCCGACGTCATCGCTGCGGCTGCGACGATCCGTGCCGTTGGACCTGAAATGCCGAATTGCAACACGCGCATGTCCGCTGCGCCCGCGGATCGCCGCCACATATGCGGCGAGTTCCGTTTCGCTTTCGCCCTTGTTGTGCGGCGTTTCGCCGCGCGGGCGCGCATTAGGAGGAACCCGTTCTCGCCAACGATAGATAGCGGAACCATGCATAGTGGATTGACTTCGTCGATCCATCGCGTTTGCGGCTGCGCCGCAAGCCGCCCGTCTTCCGCGCGTCGGGTAAACCCGACACGCTCTAGGAGCTGACCATGGCGATTTCGTCTTCGATGAGCCTGCTCGACGGCGTCGACTGGCAAGGTCATATTTATTCGGGACGCTGGGAGCGCGGCGGCGGGGCATCGATTCCCGTGACGGATAAGTCGTCCGGCGAAACGATCGGCACCCTCGGCATCGCATCGGCAGCCGCCGCCGCCGCGGCCGCGAAGGATGCGGCCGCGAAGCAGCCGGCATGGGCCGAGGTGCATCGAGAAGCGCGCGCGGCGATCCTCGAGCGCGCAAAAGACCTGCTCGCCGAACACCGCGACGAGATCGCGAGGTGGCTGATCCGCGAGTCGGGATCGGCCGGCCCCAAGGCCAGCTTCGAGATCGACGCCACGATCGGCAAGTTCGCGCAGATCATCTCGGAGTTGCGCACGAGCGTGTTCGAAGAGGTCATCGTCGACGAGGGTGGCTACCGCAGCGTTGCAGAGCGCGTCCCGATCGGTGTCGTCGGCGTCATCGGACCTTCAACTTTCCGCTCTATCTCTGTTTACGCGCGGTCATTCCGGCGCTCGCGTTCGGCAATGCCGTCGTGCTCAAACCCGACCAAAAAACCGCGGTTTCGGCCGGCGTGCTCCTCGCGAGCCTCTTCGAGCAAGCCGGTCTGCCGAGCGGCGTGCTGCACGTGATCCCGGGCGACGCGGAACCGGGCAAAGCGCTCACGACGGATCCCAACATTTCGATGATCGCGTTCACTGGGTCGAGCACGGTCGGTAAGATGATCGGCGCGGCGGCCGGCGCGACGTTGAAGCGCGTCTCGCTCGAACTCGGCGGCAACAGTCCCTTCATCGTCCTCGAGGATGCGGATATCGAAGCGGCCGCCGGGTGCGGTGCATGGGGATCGTTCCTCCACCAGGGTCAGATCTGCATGGCGTCGAGCCGGCATCTGGTGCACGAGAACATCGCGAAGGAGTACGCCGCGGCGCTCACCGCGCACGCCGAAAAACTCGTCGTCGGCGATCCGTCCAAAGGCCAAGTCCATCTCGGGCCGATCATCAACGGCACGCAAGCCGATCGCGTCGAGCGGATCGTTCGGGAGACCGCTAGTAGCGGCGGCACCGTCACTACGGGCGGCACGCGCGAAGCGAATTTCTTTCGGCCGACCGTCATCACCGGCGTCACGCCGGGCATGGCCGCGTTCGATGAGGAGATCTTCGGGCCGGTCGCACCGATTACGACGTTCAAGACCGACGACGAAGCGGTCGCGCTAGCGAATCAAACCGAGTACGGGCTTTCCGCGTCCGTACACTCAACGTCGCTCGATCGCGCGCGCGCCGTCGCGAAGCGTCTGCGCACGGGCATGGTCCACATCAACGACCAGACCGTCAACGACGATCCGCGAGCGCCGTTCGGCGGCGTCGGCGCTTCCGGCAACGGGAGCCGCCAGGGCGGTCACGCCTCGCTCGACGAGTACACGACCTGGCACTGGACGACCGAACGCGCGACGCCACCCGCGTATCCGTTCTAAACGACTAGGTTATCGCTGCCGCCAGTGCGCAGGCAGCGCGGGTGAGTGCGGGAACGATCTGGCGTTGACCGGCTGCGACGATGCGCGCCGCCGGGCCAGAAATAACGATCGCAAGGTTCGCATGTCCGCTGCGCCCGCGGATCGCCGTCGCATATGCGGCGAGTTCCGGTTCACTTTCGCCATCGTTGTGCGCATAGCCGCGTTCGCGAACACTCCGGAGCTCGTCGAATAACTGCTTGCGGTTTTTGCACGATTTGGGCGTCCGCCGCACCAAGCGATGTTCGGTATACAAGCTCCGGAGTGCGGCGTCGGGCAGATGCGCGAGCAGTGCCTTGCCGCCAGCCGTCGTGTGGGCGGGCAGCGATGTGCCGGTACGATTGGCGGCGCGCAAGGCTTTGGTCGACTCGACACCGTCGAGGAACACCATCTCCTTGGCGCGCAACTTTACCAGGTGCGCCGTCTCGTCGATCTCGGCGACGAGCGCATCGAGGTACGGTCGAACGATGGCCCGCACGTCGAAACTGCCTGTGACCGCAAGTCCGATCTCGACAAGGCCTGGGCCGACGTGGTAGAGCCGCGTCGCCGCTTCTTGCTCGACGAAACCATGGTGCGCAAGCATCGCGAGCAGCCGGTGCGCGGTCGATTTCGCCACGCCGAGCGCCGCAGCGGCATCGCTCAGACGCAGCGTATGCCGTTCCTTGAAAAGTCCGAGCAGCGTCAGAGCGCGATCGACGGACTCGATCGGGTAGCTCGGCGGTTCGTCCAAATTCTGTCCTCCAGAACAGAGGTGGCAGGCCGAGTTCGGTCTCATTGCCCATTACTCTTGCATGGAGTCCCTCACTAGTTCTGCGCTGCAGAATACAATCGCCGTTCCAAAGATCGCCCGGCTGGGTCACGTCGGTATCTTCGTGGAGAACGTCGAGCGTTCGCTGCGATTCTATCGCGATCTGCTCGGATTGACCCTCACCGATGCCGACGAAGGCAACGGCATGTACTTTCTTTCAGCGCGGCCGGACGTCGAGCATCATGAGTTCCTGGTGTGCCGCGGCCGGACCGCGCCGCGCGGCCTGCGGCTGCTGCAGCAGGTCAGCTTTCGCTGCGACTCGCTCGACGACGTGATCGCCTTCTACGAGCGGCTCGCGGCGGCGGGGGTGCGCTTCGATCGTATCGTCTCCCACGGAAACGCCGTCGGCATCTATTTCTTCGATCCCGACGACAACCGGTGCGAAGTGTATTGGGCGACGGGACTTGAAGCCAAGCAGACCTATCTCTGCAAAGTCGATCTGAGGCGCCCGGCCGCCGAATTGATCGCCGAGATTCGCGCGCACGTCGCGCAATACGGTGCGACGGGCTTCGTCGATCCCGATCTGCTCCGCAATTAATATGGCGGAGCCGCAGTTCGACGTCATCATCGTCGGGGCGGGACCGACGGGCCTCTCGACTGCGCTCCTCCTGATCGCCCGGGGCATGCACATCGCCGTTCTAGAGCGCGAGCCCGCGACGGTCGTGGAGCCCCGCGCGGTCACGCTCGACGACGAGTCTTTGCGGTCGCTCGCGACGATGGGCGTGCTCGACGAACTCGAGCCACGCTTGCTGCGCGGCTACGGAACGCGCTGGTACACCGGAGGCGGGCGCCAAATTGCCGCCGTCAGCGCCAATGCGCAGCGCTTTGGCTATCCCTGCCGCAACGGATTCGTTCAACCCGAACTCGTCGCGCTGCTCGCGCAACGGCTCGCGGCGGATCCCCGTGCATATCTTCGGTTCGAAAGCAACGTCATCGCAGTCACCGATCGCGTCGATGATGTCGCGGTCTGCGCCCGGTCCGGGGACGGGGAATCGACCCTCACGGCGCGATTCGTCGTTGCGTGCGACGGTGCGAACTCGGCCATTCGCGCCGCGCGCGACATCGCGCTCGACGGTTCGAGCAACGCGCTGCCGTGGCTCATCGTCGACACGGACAACTGCACCGACGACGCGCGCTATTCGCGCTTTTATTGCGGCGATCCGCGGCCATACGTCGCCGTGCCGGGGCTGCGCGGCCGGATGCGCTATGAGTTCATGCTCTTGCCCGGCGAGGATTCCGCCGCGATGCAAACGCCGGCGAGCGTTCGGCGCCTGCTCGCGGGCAGCCGCGATCTCGCCGACTCCGACATCGTCCGCATCGCGGTTTACCGTTTTCATTCACGCGCGGCGAAGCGCTGGCGCAGCGGCCGGGTTTTCTTGGCCGGCGATGCCGCCCATCTCATGCCGCCGTTTGCGGGCCAGGGAATGAATTCCGGAATACGCGATGCGTTCAATCTGAGTTGGAAACTCGCGCTGGCGTGTCGCGGTATGGCCACCGAGGCGCTCCTCGATACGTACGAGGCCGAACGGCGTCCCCACGTGCGTGCGATGCTGCGTATGTCCGAGATGATCGGCGGCGTGGTGATGATCCGCGGCGCCGTGCCGAGTGCCCTGCGGTCGATCGTGCTCGGTACCGCCTCGAAAATTCCCGGCTTGCGGGAATATGTGTCCGCGATGCGGTTCAAGCCCGAAGCACGCTTTACGACGGGCTTCGTCATTCGCGGCCGCTTCGACGCACCGATCGTCGGGAAGCTGGCACCCAACCCGCTGCTGATCGCACAAGACGGATCGGAACGTCGCTTCGACGCGATCGCCGGCAGCGGTTTTGCACTGGTCGCATTCGACCGCGCCGGGGCGCGCCGCTTTCCGGCCGAGGCAATGGCGGTCGGGCGTGCGCTCGACCCGACCTGCGTCTTGTTGCTCCCCGACGAGCGAACGCCGCTGGCCGTTCCGGGTGCGGTCGTAGCCGCAGATATCCGGGGTGAGTTCGCCGCCCGCGCCGGTGGCATGGATCGCGTGCTGCTGGTTCGACCCGACCGCATCGTCGCAGCCGCTTTCCGCCTCACCGAGGCAGAACTGATCGCACGCGAATTGCAAACATATTTCAATGACGCCGTCCCGTCTTTGCGGGCACCGGTGCTCGAACCGCAACGAACCTCGTCCGCACGGCTGGCGGACTCGGTGGAGGCGACGAACGCATGAAACTCGTATCTTTTGCGCAGGCGGGTACCGCCGCGTATGGTGTCTCCGCCGGCTCCTCTATCGCACTGCCGGCGCCGAGCCTCTTAGCCGACTATCCGACGGTACGCGCGGTCATCGCCGATCCGGCCGGACTCGACCGGCTGCGCGCTGCGGTGACCGTGTCGAGCACGCGCCTCGCGCTTGCGGACGTCGAGTTGCTCCCGCCGGTCGTCGATCCCGCGAAGGTCATCTGCATCGGAATCAACTACGAAACGCATCGCAACGAAACGGGTCGCAGCGCATCGGCGTATCCGGCGGTGTTCCTGCGGTTTCCCGATACGCATATCGGCCACGGCACACCGATCGTGCGCCCGCGCGCATCGACCGCGTTGGATTATGAGGGCGAATTAGCCGTCATCATCGGGCGTCCCGGCCGCGCCATCGCTAAAGCGGATGCCCTCGATCACGTCGCCGGGTATGCCTGCTACAATGACGCCAGCATCCGCGATTGGCAGCGCCACACGCATCAGTTCACGCCCGGCAAGAATTTCCCGCAGACGGGTGCGTTCGGTCCGTGGCTGGTGACGGCCGACGAGATCGGCGATCCGATGAACCTCCGGCTCGTCACGCGTCTCAACGGAACGGTCGTGCAAGAAGCCACGACCGCCGATATGATCTTCTCGATCGCTGAGATCATCGCGTATGTCTCGACGTTCACGCCGCTGGGTCCCGGCGACGTCATAGCGACCGGGACGCCCGGCGGCGTCGGATCCAAACGCGAACCACCGCTGTGGATGCGACCGGGTGATATCGTCGAGGTCCAGATCGATGGCGTCGGAACGCTGCGCAACCGTATCGTCGATGAAACCGATCTCGCTCCGGCGCGAGAACGTACCCCCGCCGTGACCGGCGAGGTCGCCGCGCACGCCCGTGATTAATGAGGTTAGGAAAACGTCAGGACCGGCTTGACGGAACGCCCGCTCTCGGCGTCATGAACCGCGTCGGCGAGGTTCGCGAATGGATAATAGGCGATGAGTTTCTCGAACGGAAACCGGCCTTGTGCGTTGTGCTCGAGCAACTGCGGGATGAACAGCGGCGGATTGCTGTCGCCTTCGATGATGCCGACGATCGAGCGTCCGCCGTTGAGCAATTCCATCATGTCGAAATCGACCATCGTGCCCGCGGCCGCGGCGCCGATGAGACCGCAACGGCCGCGCGTGCGCAGTGCCGCGTACGCCGCGCGCAGGACACGCGGGATGCCGGTGCAGTCCAAGCTGTAGTCCGCCCCGCCGCGGGTGATGTCGCGGACGGCCGCGACGACGTCACGACCCACGCCATCGACGGCGTGCGTCGCACCGAGTTCGAGCGCGAGTTCCAGCCGGCTCGGCACGATATCCACCGCGACGATCGTCGTCGCCCCGGCGATGCACGCAGCCATTACCGCGCTCAAGCCCACGGCTCCGGTTCCGAAGATCGCGATGCTCGCGCCCTGACGTACCCGCAGCGCGTTGAGGACGGCACCCGCGCCGGTCGATATGCCGCAGCCCAGCGGACCCAGCGCCGCCAACGACAGCGCGCTGCGGACTCGGACGACGTTGCGCGCGTTGACGATCGCATGCGTTCGCAGCGAGGACTGACCAAAAAACTGATCGTGGATGGAGCGGCCGTCGGCGTCTGACGTCGCGCACGTTCCGTCGGCGCGCTGGGCCAGAAAGTTGAGCGGATAGGCGGCGTCGCAGTAGGCCGGTAATTCACCGTCCCGCACGGCCTGCAAACACAAGCCGAAATCCGACCTGCTCAGATACCAGGCGGCGAGCGTTACCGCCACCACCACGGCAACGGTGAGAACGTACACAGTCTCATCGCCGAGCGACCGATCGAACGGGATGTTGAGACCTTGGGTCGCGCCGGTCACCGACCAGTTTTCCATCCACGCGATGACGGCGAGCGAAACCGCCAAGCTCCCGACCGAGAGGTAGGCACCGTGCAATCGGAACAGCGCGAACGAAAGCAGCAGAGCGAGCGGAACAACCGTCACGGCCGCGATCGCGATCGCGGCGAGCGGCGAGAGGGCGAAATTAATCAGCAGCCACGCCGTAACGTATGCACCGAATCCGACGAATGCCGAGTTCCCCAAAGAGAACTGTCCGCCGAATCCCCCGATGAGATTCCAGGCCTGGGCCAGCACGACGAACGACAAAAAGGTGAACGCGACGTCGCGGACCGCCGCTCCGGCGAGGATCGGCGATAGCGCGACCGCGAGCGCGGCGGCGCAGGCTGCACCGGCCGTGAGAAAGCGCGGGCGGAGCACCGTCACTGCCGCCGTCCGAACAGACCTTGCGGTCGAAGCGCTAGGGCGATGACAAAGAGCCAGTACATGTAAAAATCACGATATGCGCCGCCGAAGACCGACGCGACGATACTTTCGACACCGCCGTAGGCGATCCCGACGCCGAGGGTCGCCGTCATCGATCCCAAACCGCCGAGAACAACGATCGTAAACGCTTTGAGCAGATAGCCGATCCCGCTCGACGGGGTGAACGAAAAAGCGATGCCTCCCGAAGTACGCGCGCGACAAAGTCGCCTCGTTGCGAAGCTCCTCGGGCGATCCCGCGAACGTGCGCACGCCGTGGTCGAGGACGTAGACGTAATCGGCGATCGCGAGCGCGCGATACGCCGATTGCTCGATGACCACCACGGTCACGTCGCGCGCGCGAATCCTCGCGATCGCCTCATAGATCGTGTCGATCATCAGCGGAGCGAGGCCCAGGGATGCTTCGTCGAGCACCAGCAAACGCGGAGACGCCATCAACGCGCGGCCGATCGCGAGCATCTGCTGCTGCCCGCCTGACAGTTCGTTGCCAAAGCGTTTGGTGCGCTCGCGGAGCGTGGGGAAAAGCTCGTAGATCCAAGCCTTGGCGGCCACCGATGAAGCGCGCGCGCGCGGGGGATACGCGCCGATCTCCAAATTCTCGTCGACCGTGAGATCGGTGAAGATGCGGCGGCCTTCCGGCGCTGACGTGATACCTCGTTCGGCGCGCCGATGGGCGGCACGTGGGCGAGATCGCGTCCAGCGAAGGACAGCGTTCCGGCCGTCGGCATGAGAACGCCCGAGATGAGTCGCGCAAGGGTTGTTTTTCCCGCTCCGTTCGCACCCAAGACGGCCACGATTTCGCCCGCGTGCACGGCAAAATCGAGTCCGCGCAGTGCCGGCGGACCGTTGTAGCGCGCCGTGACGTTCGAGAGTTCCAGCAGCGGGGAACCGGTTCGTGAGCCCCGCGTAAGGCTCGGCGCTGGCGCGGATGAGCCGTTTTCACTCATTAGGCGTTGGCCGAGGTAAATCGCGCGAACCCGCTCGTCGCACGCGATCGCCGCCGGCGTGCCGTCGGCGATGACGCGGCCCCAGTCCAGCACGACCACGCGGCTTGCCAATTCGCGGATGACGTTATCGAGTTGCGGTCATCAGAATTAGACCGGTAAAGTCGGTACGCCCGTTCGTTTGGATCCTGCGCGGCATGCGGTCCAGCGTCAAGCTCTGCTATGCTGATGGTCGTGACGTACGATTCGTCCGGTAGTGTCGAAGCTTCGATTTTGTCGACGTCGATGAAAACACAAGTATCAAGGATGCCGTAACGCACACTACTCACGAAATCGTCGGATCTTGATCGAGAACGGCGTCCAGGTCGGCGAAAAACCGCTTAGCATCGATAGATGGAGCGTTTTTAAACGCTTTGACGATCGCCGCTCGTGAGGTGGATTTCCGGCGCCTTACGGAGTCATTTCGGCGACAGGAACGCCACCGCCATCGATCGCGCGCATGATGGCTCCGCTCTCGTTCCGAAGTTCACGTTGGGTGATTTCACGCTGCATGAGGTCAAGTGTAGCACGGGTGCCACGCCGCGTAAAAGGAGGCTCATCGTCGGCAAGACGGCGCGGCTGATCGACCCCGATTTCGCGGCGCTTCGCGGTGACACTAAGCGTGTGAGTGCTGGATCGCCGGCAACGGCGGTATCACGTCGGCCGGCGCCGCCTCGACCGGCGTAGGCCGCAGCAGAAAGTAGGCCAGCGCGGGCAGAAGCACGACCGCGCCGACCATGTTGACCACGAACATGAAGGCGAGCAGCACGCCCATGTCGGCTTGGAATTTGATCGGCGAGAAAAACCACGTGCCCACACCGATCGCGAGGGTTACGCCGGTCAACAGCACGACGCGTCCGGTGAAAAGCAGCGCCTGGTAGTAGGCATCGCTCAGCGACATGCCCTCGCGCAGCCGGGCCAGCAGCATGCTCATCACGTAGAGCGAATAATCAACGCCGATCCCGACACCCAGCGCGATGACCGGCAGCGTCGCGACCTTCACGCCGATGTGCAGCAGAACCATGAGCGCCTCGGCCAAGATCGACGTGAGGATCAGCGGCAGTACCGCGCAGAGAACGGCGCGCCACGAGCGAAACGCGAGCAAGCACATCGCGACCACCGCGACGTACACGAACGCCAGCATCTCGTGGTCGTCTTGGCGCAACACCGCGTTCGTCGCTGCGGCGATGCCGGCGCTGCCGGCGGCAAGCTGAAATTGACGATCGGGCGAATCGTTGCTGCCGGCGAACGTGCGAACCGCGTCGACGACGCCGGTGAGAGTGTCTGCCCGGTGATCCTTGAGATACACGTAAAGGATCTGCAGATTACAATTCGGATTCACGAGGTCATGCGGCGCGAAGCCGACGACGTGATTGAGCATCCGCTGGTTCGCGACCAGCTCGTACCAGGCCGGGCTTCCTTCGGTCAGCAACACCTGTTCGCGGCGCGCGAGCAACTGCACCGAGTTGGTCGAATCGACTCCCGGTAGCCCGCGCAGTTCCCATTCGAGCGCATCGGCGACGGACATCGTCTTGTACTCCGCACACGCGCCGTCAGGTGTTTGCAGCATCACCGCGAAGACGTCGCTGCTGGCGCCGTAATGGCGGGTCATGAACGCGTCGTCGTGATTGTAACGCGAGTCCGGCCGCAATTCCGGCGCGCCCGGATCGAGATCGCCGATCTTGAGCTGCGATGCCTCGAACGCGCCGGCAACCGCGAGCACGCCCGCCGCTGCGAGGGCGAACGTCGCCCAGCGGCGCTGCGTGAAGAGATCGAGGGCGTGCCAGAGCGGATGCTTCGCGGTGCCGAGCGCGTCGGCGCGTTCGCTGCGCAGGCTGCGCTGGGCCGCCTCGTCGCTGACGCCGGCATACGACAAGAGAATCGGCAGCAAGATCAAGTTCGTGAAGATCAGGATCGCGACGCCGAGACTCGCGATGAGGGCCAGATCGTGAATCACGCGGATGTCGACCATGAGCAGGATGGCGAACCCAACGGCATCGCAGACGAGCGCCGTCAGGCCCGCGACGAAGAGGCGCCGAAACGTGTAGCGCGCGGCGATCCAGCGATGCGTGCCGCGGCCGATGTCCTGCATGATGCCGTTCATCTTTTGCGCACCGTGGCTCATGCCGATCGCGAAGATCAGAAACGGCAC
>PLAE01000123.1:0-8540 GCA_003134035.1 Candidatus Velthaea versatilis | reverse complement strand
GCGAACGCGGCGTAATCGAGCGGCGCGTTCGTCGACGGATCCGTGGCTAGCAGCGGGACGAGCACGATGCTGGAGCCTGCGTCGGCGGCCACGAGTTGGCCGATCTCGCCCGAGCGCGCGACGTTGGCGCGAACTTGCCCGATCGCCGCCGGCGAACCATCATAGGTTTCCGCGATCACCGGGCCGCCCTCGAGGCCGTCCTCGGTAACGCCGATCCAGGTGACGTTGGGTGTCCACAGCGACTTCATCGCCACGCGATCAACGCCGGGCAAGAGCAAAACTTGGTCATTGATCTTTTGCAGCGTTTTGAGATAGGCCGGATCGTAGATCGAGCCCGACTTCGTTTCGACCGCGATGCGCACGGCATTGCCGAGCCCGCGCAGATCGTCCTGGTGCGCGAGCATGTTGCGGATGAACGGATGACTCGCAGGGATCGTGTTCTCGAAGTTCGCGTTCATCCGCACGCGGGCGGCTTGGAAGCCCAGGATGAGCGTGAGCAGCGCGCAGACGATCAGGACGATCGTCCGGTTATTGAACAGCGCACGCTCGACGCCTGAGCCCGAATGTTCGTCGAAATCGGCGAGGCTGCCGATGACGGCCTGCTGCGCTGCGCTCGTTCCCGAGCTCATATGCTGCCTCTGGTTCCGGCGGCCGGTGCGGAGATCCGAACGGCGCCCCCGAAGCCGACCGCGACAAGCGCGCCGTCGGCCGCATCGACCACGCCGGCGAGCGGAAAGAGCGGCGGGCCCGGCACGAGTTCGAGCGGCCGTCCCGCGGGTCTGGACGTGAGGAGCTGACCGGCCTGGTTGGTGAGCACCGCCGCGGCACCGTCGCCGGTCAGCGCGATCGAGCTGAACGAGACCGGTACCGCCGAACGCACGCGCGCGAAATGTGCGCCGCCGTCACTCGACAACAGCGCGTTGCCGCGCAATCCCGCGATGAACACACGGCCGTGATCCGGCAGCGCGATACCGAAAAACGTACCATCATACGGTGTCGCGATACGTTTGAACGAGTGCGCCCCGTCCAGTGAGCGCAAAAGCAGGCCTTGCTCGCCCGCGATGAAGATCTCGCGCTCGCGCGCCGCGATCGCGTAGTAGTTGCGGCCGGTCACGTTATCCGTGCGCGAAACGAGGGAGGTCCACGTCGCCCCGCCGTCGCCGGTTTGCAGCAATAAGCCGTTCGCCCCCGCGACCATCACGCGCCGCGCATCGAAGCAGTGGACGGCCAGCAGCGGGGCATCCGCACCGTCGGCCACGAGTTCGCCCGCGAGCTTGCGCAGCGCGGGGCCCAGCTTCGTCCGCACGCCGGCGACGTCGCGCGCCGTCAACGCCGCAGCCGTCGCGCCGTCGAGTTGGCGTGTCCAGTGCTCGCCGCCGTCCGTCGTATGCAGCACGATGCCGGCGTGTCCGGCGACCCAGCCGTCGCGTGCATCTGCGAATGCGACCGACGTTAAGCTGACGCTAGTCGGCACCGGCACTTGCCGCCAGGTGCGCCCGTCGTCGTCGGAGAGCGCGATGATGCCGCGCTCGCCGACACTAACGAGCCGGCGTCCGGCCCGCGCGACACCGAGCAGCACCATGCGGGCCGGCGCTGCGACTTGCAGCGCCGGACGCTCCGGTGCGTCGACGACCGGTCCGGACGTCGCGTACGCAGCCGGTCCCGCAGCAGCGGAAAGCACGGTGAGAGCGGCACCGCATGCCGCGCCGAGCAGCGCTGAGATCTTCACCGAACGAGTCCGTCAGCGGACACTTTCGGCCGCCATCGCGTCAGGAGTGAATACCGAGTCGGCGAAGCGTGGAACCTTGCGGTACGTTTGCGCGATGTTGATCCCCGAGTAGATTCCCGACGAGAAATCGTACACGAAGAACCCTTGCTGAATGACGCCCGGAAAGTCGGGCATTAAGCCTTGCAGGCTCAAGACGCCCTTCCAGAGATTGCCGCGCGCGTCGTAGCGATCGCCCATGACCGCGGTCCAAGAATCTTCGTCGACGTAGTACCGGTTGTGGGGTGAGGTGTCGCGCTGACCGGCACGCAGGTTCGCTTCAACCACCCACACGCGGTGCAGTTCCCAGCGGATGAGATCCGGATTGGGAAAGTGCGCGCCGAGCAAATCCTTGGACGGTGCCGAGACGGCGCGGTTGTTGTTGTAGGGGATGAGCATCTCTTTTTTGCCGATGAGTTTCCAATCGAAGCGGTCGAGCCGCCCGGTCCAAACTTCGACCTCATCGAACGCGACTTCGCCCTCGGACGCGGGGGTGGGCTCGTCGCAGCAGCTGTGCGGCAACTTGCGCACACGGCGCTGACCGGTGAGATAGACCCACGTCTGCGTCTTGTCGTCAACGAGGTTGACGCGGCCGACGATCGCTTCCCCGACCTTGATCGGCGGTGCGGTCGTGGTCAGCCGCAAGAGCCAATAATCGTTATTATACTTCGCGAGCGATCCGTCCGTGGAGTAGTACGGCATCTGCTGATCGCCGACCGTCCGGCCACCCAGAGTTTGCCGTCCGTCGGCATCGACGTGGTAGTTGTCGGCGGTGAAGTGCCACGATTCGCCCGACCAGTGCAGGAGATGATTCCACATCACCTCGATGCCCGTTTTGGGAATCGGAAACGGGATGCCGGCGGACGTGCCGACCGGATCGTCGCCGGCCATCTTCGCCGTTGTCGCGTTCTTGAACGTATTGTCGTAGACGTATTGCGGGGCCGACGCGGTCCGGTGCGTCGGGTACACGTCGAGCCGGTAGTCCGAGTATTTTTTGAGCAGATACTTTTGCGCTTCGCTCAAGGTGTCGGCGTACTTGTCGAGGTTCGCGGCGGTGATGCTGTAGAGCGGCTTCTCGCTCGCGAACGGATCGGCGCGCACGCCGTTCGCCGCGCCGGGGAGCGCATCAGTGTAGCCGCCGGTCCAGGCGGGGATCAAGCCGTCCGCCGAACCGGCGCGCACGGCACCCAGCGGCGTGAGCGTTGTCTTGAGTTGCTCCGCCTCATCGGACGTCACGCCGGCCGCGGCCGGAATCGAAGCAAGGATCGAAGCGGACAAGATCGTCGAGGCAACAGCGGTAAGAAACGTCGCTTTCTTGTGCATATGTTTCCCTTTAGAAGCTCCGGCTTATCGAGTTAGAAGCTCCGGCTTATCGAGAAGGATAGGAAATCGCGATCGGCCAGCGTTTGCCGCCGGGTAATGATGTTTTGCGCATCGTTGAACGGACCGGTCGGGCCGGTGAAGTGCGTGTAGTTGAGCGAAAACATGGTGAGCGCGTCGTAGGTCGCGCGTAGGCCGGCCGTGACGTCGCCGACGCCGCCCGACGGCAGAGCGACGACCGCGCCCGTGCCTTGCAAGCCGATCTGATAGCTGATCGGCACATCGAGATCGGTGCGTTTGAAGACGTTGCGGAAGGTCGGCGTGTAGACGAATTGCAGCGCCGAGTTATTGCGCGTCACGTACGGATCGAGCAACCCGGGGTTGGCCGTCACGCCGATCAAGTGCTGCCAGGCGATCTCCGCGACGAACGACCCTTCCTTCGAGATCCGGTTTGCGGGCAGCGACCACAGCAGACTGCCGTTGGCGTGCAGCGTTTTCCCGACGGCGTAACACGGATTGTTCGAGTTATTGACCACCGGCGCCGGCACGATATTGCCCGCGCAGTCCAGCGGCGCGCCGGCGAACGGGCCGCCGCCGACGGTCACATTGGGGACGTTACTGATTAAGTCTTGATTCGTCCGCACCGACGTTTCAGCCGCGAGGTTGAAGTCGCCGACGCTCTTTGACGCGCTCAGGCCGAACGACCGAATCCCCTGCGGATACACGAAATAATATTCGCCGAAGGTCGGCGGCGCCGCATTGCGGCCGGGCGCGAGATACGGAACCCCAGCTTTCTCGCTAAATTGGATGAAATACGCGCCGAGGTCGAGGCCGGTATTGGGCGGGCGGAAGCGGAATTGCACGCCGAACTGTCCGCCATTTTGCGGATACTCGTCAACCGAGCGTTGGAATGCGGCGTTCGCGAAGGTAATCGGGCCGCCCGGCGTCGGAATCGTCACCGGCCCGATCAACAGCCGCTCGCCGCCCACGTCGTAGATATCGGTATTACTGAAATAGCTGCCGACGCCCGGCAGTATGTCGCGGCGCCAGTGCGTCTGAAAGTAGCCGCCGACCGAGAGATTCGACGACAACTGCAATTGAGCCGAGACCTGCGTGGTCGGCAGCACGATCTCTTTGAACTCCGCGGCGGGCTCCGAAAGCGCCGTGACGATGTTGATCGGCGCCATGCCGCCGGCGATCCCGTTTGCGCCGAAGAACAGCGTTTCGCCCCAGAGCAGCGCATGCTGACCCGCCCGCAGGCTGAACTTCTTCGATCCGAAGCTGGTGTTGACGTAGGCGAACGCGTCGAGCAATTGCGTGTCGCGACCGTCGATATTCGTCGTCCCAGCCGCAAACGTATTGAACGGAACCGAGTTCGCGTTCACGGTCGAACCGTTGCCGATGCTGTTGGTCGAATTGTAGGCACCGTCGTACGAAGCCGAGCCGCTAAAACGCGCGCCGAAGTTCTTTGCCGCGACGTCCATTTCCGACAGGAGGTCGACGCGGTTATCGATGATCTGACCGGCGTTGAACGCGCGATCGCCGTCGTTCTCGTTGGCGGTAAAAGGTAACCCGGCCAACGCCGGTGACTGACCGCGTAACCGGATCGCGGCGTCATAGCGCAGCGTGTTGGTCAGCGTGAATTTGAGCGCCGGGCTTTGGTCGGCAGCGGCCGCCGGAAGCCGCGGGGCGTCGGTCGCGGCGGGTTCGGGCGGATTCACCGCCGTCGTTGCGGGCGGGTCCGTCGCGTCGGCCGCGTCCGCTTTCGCGAGGGGAGCCGCAGCCAGCACCGCTGCCGCCAGCAACGCCGTCGGCGCAGCGAATGCGCGCGGCGAACAAAGATCCTTGCGCATGACGAAACCTCAAAAGAAGCTACGAGCAGGCCGGATCGCCGGCGTGCGCCGCGGAGAAAGGAGAAACGCTGTCGGCGGCGTTGCCGATGGGAACGCTTTACGCGTTGCGAACCATCAGGCGCGAAGCTTGGCCCCAGCCGCGCAACGTCCCAACGACGACCGCCAGAATGAGCAGCACGAGCGGAACACCGATCATTCCGGCCTGACCGTGCGTGAGGTGCGCGAACAACGCACCGGCCATTATGCATACGAGTGCGGCCGCGCCGATGGACGCGAAACGCGGAATCAGGACCAGAACGGCGCCCGCGATTTCGATGCCGCCCGTAACATCCATGAACCACAGCGGAAATCCGAAGAGCGAGAACTCATGCACCATCATGGCCTGGCCGGTTAATTTCGACAGCCCGGCGCCGAAAAAGGCGAGCGCGAGCAGCCCGGAAAGAACCCAGGTGACTATTTTTTGCACTGTCATCTCCCGTGAGCGAAGATAAAAATCGCTGCAAGTATCGAGCAACAAACAAGTCGCAAGCGCGTGACCACTCTTAACGGGCACAATGCGCGATCATCGAAACGGGCGCGATCTAAACGGCTGCGACCCGAGTAACTTGGTAAGGGGGCCCGCTAATTAGCGGTGACCGATGTGAAGAACTCGTGAATAAGTGATGAAGTCATCATATACCGAAATTCCTCCGTGTCAAGCAAATTTTGAAAGAAAGAACCGTCCGATCCCGGCGTCGCAAAGTTTGGGCATTACCGCTTCTTCCGCGCGCTGCGGACGGCCGGAGCGTTTTGTGCCGGGCGCAGCGGCCCGCGGCGACGATCGGATTCGTCGTCGAGCGGCGCGGGCGCCGCGGTTTCGAGCGGCGCGACGGGCGTCGGTTCGCTGGGCGCGTCGGCGGTCGAGTCGCCGTCGAGATCGGCGATGCGAAATAGCAGTTCGATGAGCCGCTGGCACTCCGCCCGCCCGATCTTGTCAGCGATCTTGCGCTCGTGTTCGGCGCCCAGAATGTGCGCGCGGGCAAGCAGCGTCCGGCCTTTGGCGGTAAGATAAAGTCCGTTGGAACGGCGGTCGATCGCGACGCGGCGCACGATTCCGCGCGACTCGAGCCGGCCGAATAGCGTGACGAAGTTCGCCGGCTGAATGCCGAGTGTCTGACAGATGCGGCGCGCGAGGATGCCGGGATTTTCAGCGATAAGCGTGAGGACCGAATACTCACCGGGCCGCAGATTCACTTTTTCGAGCGTTGTAATGAAGTCGGCGAAGACCGCGAGCTGCGCGCGCCGCAGCGCGTAACCGAGGTGCCGGGGCAGGCCGCCGAGCGCGACGCCGAGCGTCGCGCCGTCGGGATCGCCGGCGTCGAATTCTTCGGCCTTTGGCCGCCGCCGCGGAGGAACGCTTGACCGCACGTCGCCCATATGATTATGTTATATCACATAACATAAGGGAAACCATTTTGAGAGCAGGTTGGTCCGCGTGACATCCATCAGCGCCTGGCCCAAAGCAACGCGTTCGGCAACGCTGCGCGTCGAGCGCGCCGGCGCCGTCGGCATCATCGAATTGCATCGGCCCGCCAAACGCAACGCGCTCAACAACGAAGCCGTCGAGACGCTGCGCAGCACGTTCGAGGCGCTGCCGGCCGACATTCGCGCGGTGGTGATCCACGGCGCGGGCGACCACTTTTGCGCGGGGCTCGACTTGAGCGCGGCCGTCGACTGGAGCCTGCTCGACGGACTGGCCGATTCGCGCGTTTGGCGGCGCGCGTTCGAGGCGATCGAACGCGCCGCGGTGCCGATCGTTTTCGCATTGCACGGCGCGGTCATCGGCGGCGGCCTGGAACTGGCCGCCACCGGCCATATCCGGGTCGCCGATGAAACGGCGTACTTCGCCCTGCCCGAGGGCCAGCGCGGACTCTTTTTGGGCGGCGGCGGCTCGGTGCGCTTGCCGCGCCTGATCGGAACGGCGCGCGTGATGGATCTCATGCTCACCGGCCGAACGTACGACGCGCGCGCGGCCGAAGCCAGCGGTCTCGTGCATTACGTCGTCACGCCCGGCGCGGCGCGCGCCAAAGCACTCGAGATTGCTCAGACCATCGCCACGAACGCGCCCCTTTCGAACTACGCCATCATCGCGGCGCTGCCCCATATCGTCGAGTCGTCGCCGCAAGCCGGCTTGTTTACTGAAGCGCTCATGGCGGCGATCGCGCAGAGCGATCCCGAGGCGAAGCAGCGCTTGACGGCGTTTCTCGAGAAGCGTGCCCCCCGGGTACGGCCGGCGTGAGCGCGCCTGGGCCGGCGGCGCGGACGCGCGATTTTCAGCTGCACACCGCTCCCGGCGGCGTGCAGCGTTTGCGCGCGTTGCGTCCGCTCGATCCGTACCCGGCCACCGTGTGCGGCGATCTCGTCGCCAGCGCGGCCCGCGGGCCGGCGACGACGTTTCTGGCCGAACGGCGCGAGGGCGGCTGGACGACGCTCGCCTACGGCCGCGCGCTCGATCGCGTGCGCACCATCGGCGCCGGTTTGCTCGGGTCGCCGGCCACGGCCGCCGCACCGCTGGCGATCGTTGCTGAGAACAGCATCGATCACGCGCTCGTGACGCTCGCGGCACTCTATGTCGGCGTGCCGGTAGCGCCGCTGTCGGTCGGCTACGCGGCGCGCACCGCCGACCCGAGCCGCTTGCGCGAGCTCATGCACGCCTTGCAGCCGGGTTTGATCTTCGCTCCCGATGCGGCGGTCGCCGCGCGCACCCGGGACGCCGCGCCCGGCGTCCCGGTGCTGACGGGGCTCGACGAACTCGACGGCCATCCGCGCGATGCCGACATCGCCTTCGATCTCGTCGGCCCGGAAACGATCGCGAAGATCATGTTCACGTCGGGATCGACGGGCGCGCCGAAAGGCGTCATCACGACGAACGGGATGCTGTCGGCGAATCAAGCCCAGAGTCTGCTGGTGTGGCCGCAGCTTGCGCGGCACCGGCCGGTCATCGTCGACTGGCTGCCGTGGAGCCATGCGATGGGCGGCAATCATCTCTTCGGCATGATCCTGCGCAACGGCGGCAGCCTCTACATCGACGACGGCCGGCCCGCGCCAGGCGCGTTCGCCAAGACGATTCGCAACATTTGCCAACTTGAACCGACGATGTTCTTGGGCGTGCCGCGCACGTTCACCATGCTGCTCGAAGCGCTGCACGCCGACGGCGCCTTGCGCCGGGCGTTCTTCGCCCGGCTCAGTATCTTATCGAATGCCGCCGCCCCGCTGCCCGACGCGCATCGCGCCCAGCTCATCGAACTGGCCCGCGTTCACGCGACGCACGAGATCCGGGTCATGTCCTCCTGGGGGATGACCGAACTGGGGCCGCTGGCCACCGCCTCGTGGGGCGACCGCGCGGCCGACGACGACACGATCGGAACGCCGCTCCCGGGCATCGAAATCACGCTGGTCCCCGAGGATGGGCGACGCGAAATTCGCATCAAGGGACCCAACGTCACACCCGGCTATTGGCGCGATCCGGCCGCGACGCGAGCCGCCTTCGATGACGAGCACTTCTTTCGCACGGGTGACGCCGCAGTGCTCAAAGATCCCGACGATCCCGCGCGCGGGATCGT
>PLAE01000072.1 GCA_003134035.1 Candidatus Velthaea versatilis | reverse complement strand
CGCGTCGCCGTCGTCGGCGCCGGCGTGATCGGCGTCAGTTGGGCGGCCTATTTCGCCGCGCACGGTTGCGACGTCGTCGTGACCGATCCCGACCCCGGCGCGCACGCCGCGTTCGAATCGATCCTCGCGCCGCAGTGGGAACAATTAACCGCATTGGGCTTGGCGCCCGGCGCCGCGCGCGAGCGCATTCGTTTCGAGCCGCTGCTCGAACGGGCCGTGGCGGACGCGCAGTTCGTTCAGGAGAACGGTCCCGAACGCATCGCGATCAAGCAGCGCATCTTCGAGCAGCTCGACCGCTGGACCGGACCCGACGCGCTGCTCGTCACGAGTTCGTCGGGTCTGCTCGTGAGCGACATCCAAACGGTCTGCCGGCATCCCGAGCGCGTGCTGCTGGGCCATCCGTTCAATCCGCCGCATCTGATTCCGCTCGTCGAAGTGGTCGGCGGCAGCCGCACGGCCGCGAGCGCGATCGCACGCACGCTCGCGTTCTACCGCGCGATCGGCAAGATGCCGATTCACCTCAAACGCGAGGTGCCGGGACACGTCGCGAACCGCCTCCAAGCGGCGCTCTGGCGCGAGGCATTTTCGCTGGTCGACGCCGGCATCGCGTCGGTCGAAGATATCGAGACGGCGATCGAATGGGGTCCTGGCCTGCGTTGGGCGCTGCTTGGACCGTTCGCGAACATGGCACTCGGCGGCGGCCGCGGCGGCATCCGCCACGTGCTCGAACATCTCGGTCCGCCGATGGTCGAATGGTGGCACGACATGGTCACGCCGGAACTCACCGCGAGCCTGAGCGAAACGATCATTGCCGCGACCGACGCCGAAATCGAAAAGCGCGGCGACCGCTTCGCGGTGCAGCGCCGGCGCGAAGCGCAGCTCATCGCGCTGCTCGAGCTCAAGGCCGAGAAGGCCTTGAGCTAACGCTAACAGCGGCGGGCCGCACCGAATCATTCCCGTTTGGTCATCCGAGCGTCACTCGCGTTCCGCTGCGTCGGCCGCGAATGGGCTACCGAATCCCAGCAAGATACGGTACGCTCGATCGATGCAAGCATTACGTCCGTCGGCCCCACGCATAGCGAGCGTCGCAACGAGTTTGCCTCCGCATCGCTATGTGCAAAACGAAATCCTCGACCAACTTTCAAGGACCTGGGGCGCGCGGCTCGAGAACCCCGCTTCGCTGGCGCGCTTACATGCGCGAGTCGGCGTCGCCAACCGCAGTTTGGTGATGCCGCTCGAGGAGTATCACGTCGCGCAGCCGTGGGGCATCACGAACGACCGCTGGATCGACGAGGCCCAAAACCTGGCCGAAAACGCCTTGACCGCCGCGCTCGCGCGCGCCGAACTCGACACCGCTGCCATTAGCGCGCTTTACTTCACATCGGTCACCGGCATCTGCAGTCCGTCGATTGATGCCCGGCTCATGAATCGCATGCGGCTGCCGGCCGGCGTCAAACGGATGCCGAGCTTTGGGTTGGGGTGTGTGGGCGGGGCGGCGTGTCTCGCGCGAGCGGCCGACTATCTGCTGGGCCACCCGCGTGACGTCGCGGTGGTGCTGGCCGTCGAGATTTGTTCGCTCACGATCCAACAGGACGACATGTCGGTCGCAAATCTCATTTCGACGGGGCTCTTCGGCGACGGCGCGGCAGCGGTGCTGCTCGTCGGTGCCGAGGTGGAGATCGCGGGTCCGACCGTCTTGGCGACGCGCTCGGTGTTCTACCCGGACTCCGAAAAGGTGATGGGCTGGGACATCTCTGAAAAGGGCTTTACGATTCGGCTGTCGCCCGGCGTTCCCGATCTCATTCGCACGCGCATCCGCAACGACGTCGATGCGTTCTTGGCCGAGAGCGATGTCGCGCGGTCCGATATCGATCAGTGGGTCCTGCACACCGGCGGCCCCAGCGTGCTCGAAGCGATGGCCGAAGGCTTGGAGATCACCCGGGATCAGATGGCAGCGTCGTGGGAATGCCTGCGCGAGATGGGCAATTTATCGTCCGCGTCGGTGCTCGCCGTCCTCGAAAAGATCGTGGTCGAGCGGCGGCCGGAGCCGGGATCGCTCGGCCTGATCGGTGCGATGGGTCCCGGTTTCTGCGCTGAGTTTCTGCTCGTGCGGTGGTAACGTGCGCACGATCGAGTATACGACCGACGTCTTGATCGTCGGGGGTGGGCCGGCCGGGCTGGCCGCGGCCATCGCGGCACGCGCGAAGCGCTTGCGCGTGATCGTTGCCGACTATCGCCGCCCGCCGCTGGCCAAGGCCTGCGGTGAGGGGCTGCTGCCGGACACGCTCGCCGCACTGCGCCGGCTGGGGGTCGAACTCGAACCGCACCACGGTCGCGCGTTGCGCGGCTTGCGCTTCTTCGGCCCCGGCGACCGGGTTGCCGATGCCGAGTTTTCTCACGCTCAAGGTTTCGGCGTGCAGCGCGAAGCGTTGGTGGAACTGCTGATCGCTCGCGCCGAAACGATGGGCGTTCTTCTTCTCTGGGATCACCGCGTCGTCGAGGCGAGCGACGGCTGTGCGCTTGCCGGGGCGACTCGCATCGGCTATCGCTGGCTGGTTCGAGCCGATGGCCGCCAATCGAACCTGCGCGTTCGGGATGCCTTCGCGCGCGTCGCCGACTCCGATCGGCGGTACGGGTTCCGGCGTCACTTCACGATCCGCCCGTGGTCGGACCGCGTCGAAATCTACTGGGGCGACCGCGAACAGATCTACGTGACGCCGGTCGCGGCCGACGCGGTGAACGTGGCTCTCGTGACGCGGGACTCCCGCCGGCGGCTCGACGATGCGCTGGCGAACTTTCCGGTGCTCGCGCAACGCCTGCGCGACGCCTCGACCGGCACTGCGAGCGAGCGCGGCGCGGTGACCGGCACCCACATTCTCACGCGCGTCGCGTCGCGCGACGTCGCGCTCGTCGGCGATGCCGGCGGCACCGTCGACGCGATCACCGGTCAGGGCCTGGGTCTGGCCTTCGAGCAGGCCCTGCGGTTGGCCGACGCGCTGGCCGCCGGCGATCTCAAACGGTATGCGCACGCGCATCGCTCGCTCATGCGGCGGCCGCGCTTCATGGCGGCCCTCATGGTTGCGCTCGGCGACGATCGACGTTTGCGCGACATCGCGCTGTGGACGGCATCGGCGTGGCCGGCCGTCTTCGCGGCGCTGGTCGCCTTTCATACCGGCGCGCATCCGCGGGTGCGCACAATTCGCCCGTCGTTTGGAGCCTTACCCCGCTTGTTGAAGACGCTCGTGTGTCCCAAGCCGCTGGCGGTTTGCGCGTTGATCGCCTTCGTCGGTGCCGCAGCGCCGGTGCAAGCCGGCGAGATCGTGCTCGATATGGATCCCGCGACGGCCGCGGTCAAATACCGGCTGGGCGCGTTGTTTTCACACCGTCGACGGCTCGAGGTCCAATCGACCGCCGGTCAGTCGACCGTGCACGCCACGTTTCGCGTGCGTTAAGCGATGGTCGGGCCGTGGCTCGGCTTCGCGGCGATGTGCGTCGGCCTGTTCATGGCGATCCTCGACGTCCAGATCGTGGGCGTCGCGCTGCCCCGGATCGCGCGGAGCTTACAGACGCCGCTCGATGAGCTGAGCTGGGTTCAAACCGCGTATCTCATCACCGAGAGCATCGGCATCGCGATCAGCGGACGGCTGACCCGCGCGCTGTCGACGCGCGGGCTGTTCGTAGCCGCAACCCTCGGCTTCGCCGCGGCGAGCCTGGGCTGCGGCTTGGCGACGAGCTTCGGCGCGCTTATCGTGCTGCGCACGATTCAGGGGCTGTTCGCCGGGGCCATCACGCCGACGGTCTTTGCCGCCGGGTACGCGATGTTCTCGGGCAGCGCGCGGGCACGGGCGATCCTCGTCGCCGGCGCCGTCGCGATGCTTGCGCCGTCGATCGGCCCGTTCATCGGCGGCTACGTTACGCAAACGGCGACCTGGGGCTGGATCTTTTTCATCAACGTTCCGCTCGGCATCGCGGTCGCCGCCGTAGTGGCGCGCCGCATCGCTATCGACCGGCCGGATCCGCGGGCGTGGCGCTCGGTGGATCTGCCGGCATTCGGCGCGTTAGCGCTTGGCCTGACGGCGCTCGAGACACTGCTCAAACTCGGGCCGGAGGACCACTGGCGCAGCGCGCGGGCGTTCGGGCTGCTCGCGCTGACGCTGGTGTCCGGCTGGGTCTTCATCGTGCGCTGCCTGCGCGCGCGGGAACCGCTGGTCGACCTCGGTCCGTTGCGCGACGTCGCCTTTGCCGTCGCGTGCGGCCTCAATTTCGTCGTGGGCGCGGCGCTCTTTAGTTCGATGTATCTGCTCGCGCTGTTTTTGGGCTTCGTGCGCTTCCACACCGCGTTCGAGATCGGCGTGACGATGACCGTCGTGGGCGTCGCGCAGTTGGTCGCCGCGCCGTTGGCATCGCTCGTCAACGGCCGGCTCTCCACGGCCTGGGTCGCGGCCTTCGGATTCGGGCTCTTTGCCGTCGGCGCGCTGAGCAACGCGTTTCAAACCCCGACCACCGATTTCGCCGGGCTCTGGCTGCCGCAGATCGAGCGCGGCGCGGCGCTCATCTTCTGTCTGGTGCCGATCACGCAGGCGGCGCTCGATCTGGTGCCGACGGCCGCGCTCGCGAACGCCAGCGGTCTGCTCAATCTGCTGCGGAATATCGGCGGCGCGGTCGGCATCGGCATCGTCGACACCGTCATCAACCTGCGCCCGCCGGACATCGCGCGCGGGCTTTTCGAGCAGCTCGCGCACGGCAGCGCGTCGGCTGCGGCGTTCGTCGGGATACCCAAGGACCTGCTCGCCGGCGTCGATCCGCGCACCGCGGATCCCGGTGATCTCGCCTTTATCAAGCCGATCGTCGCGCGCGCGGCGGCGACGATCGCCTTCAACGAGGCGTGGCTGATCGTCGCGGGTATCGTCGGATGTTCGCTGCTGCTCGTTCCGCTTCTGTCGCGCCGCTCGACGCTGATCGAAATGCGTTCGCCCGTCGAAAGGAATTCTGGTGATCTCTCGTCGGTCTCTTCCTCGTAGTTCGGCGCTGCGCAGCTCGGCGCCGCGTCGTTCGGCGCTGCGCGGTTCACGTTTGCGCGGCTCGCTCGCCGCGCTCGTGTACGGCGCCGTCGTCGCCATGTACGGCATCAGCGCGGCTCGACCCGCAGCGGCGGAAACGCTAACCCGGCTTGAAGCCGACTCGCTGGGCGGAACGCACGTGGTGCTCCCGACCGATGCCCTTGGTCAGCCGCTGGTCCTGCTCATCGCTTTCGGAAAGCGGCCGCAAACGGACGTGCAGGCCTGGTCGCGCAAACTGCTAGCCGACCACCTTGCCGATCGCGCGCACGTCTACGTCGTGGTTGTCGTTGATAATGGGGCGATCGTCGGGCGCCGGCACATCTTCAAGATCGTTCGCGAGGCGGCCGTCGGAACCGAGGAGCAAATGCAATCGAGCGTTCTGGTGACCTTCGACGGCAAGCCGTGGAAGGCGGTTGTTCCCGGCGGCGACCCGCGCGCCGCGGGGGTCGTCGTGTGCGATGCGAAGGGCGAAGTCGTCTACGCGAAGCGCGCGCTCTTCGGGTCCGGCAACGTTTCGGACGTCGAAGCGGCGGCGCGGCGCGAATAGCCTTCGCTCTGATTTAAGCGTTAACTTTACGTCGGGCGCCGATAGGTCGGCGATGTCCCCGTATTCTGGGCCGATGCTGCTTGTAATAACCAACGGACCAAGAGAGTGGCAGGACAGCACACATGGACGTACACGCCGGACGTTTCACGAGCCCTGAATCGACCGCAGGACATGCAGTCGCACAGCGAGTGCCGCGAGAGGTTCGGCGACTCACGTCGTTGCTTGTCCTGTGCACGATCGCGCTTGCCGGTTGCGGCCACCGCGCCGAGACCGCTGCGCAACCGGGGCCGCCGCCCGTTGCCGTAACCACGGTTGCCGCCGGCAGCGTCGCGCCAACACGGCGCCTTGGTGGTACGGCGGCACCGCTGCAAAACGTCGGTGTCTCCTCGACGTTAACGGAACCTGCGAGCGCGGTCTTCGTGCGTGAGGGTCAGGCCGTTCATCGCGGCGAGATATTGGCCCGCTTTGACGTGGCCGATCTGCAAGCGCAACTCGATGCTGATCGGCGTTCCGCCGACGAGGCCGATGCGAATGTATCCAAGCAACGTTTCCAGAGCGTGCAGACAATCGTTCTGGGCGTCGGCAGCGCCGATCAGGCTTCGGCCGCCCTGGCGCAGGCGCGCCAGAAACTCCGGCTCGATCAGCTGACGCTGCGGCGCGACGAAGCGCTGCTCGCGCAAGCCTTCATCGCGCGGCAAACCGTTGACGAGCAGCGCGAAACCGTCACCTCGGACGAGCAGCAAGTTGTCTCGGCCACCGCGGTCCTTACTTCGGCGCATGCGACCGTGACAACGAACGGGACATTGTCGAGTGGTCTGCAGGGTGCCAGCATTGTCGGCGCGGAGGCTGCGGCGGCCATGGCCCGGGCGCAAGCGGCTCAGATCGTCGCGCAGATCGCGCGTGCGACGCTGCGCTCGCCGATCGACGGCGTCGTCGTGAATCGCAATCTTAATCCTGGCGAGTATCCTGGTACGCGCACCTTGTTCAGCATACAGGAGAGCGGCGATGCGTATGCGCTGCTCAATGCGTCGTCGGACGAAGTTCAAGGAATTCGAACCGGCGATCGTGCCGTTGTGGTCGCAACGGGGACGGGAGCCGTAGCCGTGAGCGGATCCGTCGAAGCCGTTTTAGCGCAAGTTCAGCCCGGCTCGACGAACTTCGCGGTGAAAGTTCGGCTGCCCGATGCTTCGCGGACGTTGCTCGCGGGCACGACCGTTTCGGGCACGATCGCGCTTAGCCGAATATCGGGTTCGCGTGTGCCGCGTTCGGCCTTCACGGACGGTGGTGAGAGCAGCGTTATCGCCGTCGTGAACGGTCGGACGCGCGTTGTCGGCGTGACGAGAGTCGCCGAAGACGAGCAGTTCGCGATCGTGCGCGGTCTCGCTGCGGGTCAACGCGTCGTCACCGATGGCAACGCCGGTTATAGCAGCGGCCAGTCCGTAGCGGTGCGTTGATGTTCGCCCAGCTTTTCGTCCGGCGGCCGACGCTGGTTTTCGTCCTCATCGCGATCTTCACGCTCGCGGGCGCCTACTCCATGATGACGCTGGTCAAACAGCGCTTTCCCACCGTCGACGTGCCCACCATCTCTGTGACGGCGAACTACGCCGGCGCCTCGACGAGCGAGATGCGCGACGCGGTGGTTCGACCGCTTGAAGACGCGATCGCCGGCGCTCCCAATCTCGATTACATCACGTCGTCGATCCAGCAAGGCCAAGCGACCATCTCGGTGGCGTTCACCGTGGCTTCGGATAAGAACGCCGACATCATCGAGGTTCAGCGTCGCGTTCAGAATGCGGGATCGAAATTGCCGGCCGATCTGCACGCGCCCACGGTCTCGTCGTTCGATCCGAGCCAATCGACGGTCGTCACGCTCATGGCATCGTCGACGTCGCTGGCGCCGGGCGACTTGTCGGCGCTGATCACCAACCAAATCGTGCCTCGGCTCGAAGAAGTGCCGGGCATCTCGAACGCCAACCCGCAGGGCGCGGTTACTCCGGCGTTAGTTACCGCGGTCGACCCGGTTCGGCTCGCGGCTGCGGGCGCGACGGTCACCGACGTGCTCAACGCGATCTCGAACGCCAACAATCGCGCACCCGGCGGCTATGCCACGGCGTCCGGTAAGGAGACGACGATCGACATCCGCGCGGATATCACGAGTCCCGGCTCGATCGCGGATCTGCTCCTGTACGGCGGTTCGGGATCGAACGCNNGCGACGTTGCGACGGTCTCTTCGGGCTTCGAGCCGCCGCGCAGCTATGCGTTTTTCGGTGGGCGCTCGGCCATCAACCTCACCCTTACCAAAGCGACGGGCGCAAGCGAAGTATCGTCGGCGAACGCGGTGATCGCCGCGTTGCCGGCCCTGCGCGCGCAGTTTCCGCAAATCACGTTCACGCTGGGCAACGTCGAGTCGGTCAATACCCAAGAGCAGCTCGACGGCGTCGAGCACACGCTGCTCGAAGGGATCGCGCTCACCGCGATCGTCATGCTGTTCTTTCTCAAGTCGTGGCGCAACGCCGTGGTGGTGATCGTCGCCATTCCGACCTCGCTGCTCGTGACCCTGACCGTGATGAAGGTCTATAACTTCACTCTCGACACGCTTTCGCTGTGCGCGATGACGCTTGTGATCGGGATCTTGGTCGATGACTCGATCGTCGTGCTCGAGAACATCGAGCGCCACCTCCAGGATGGTGAAGACCCCAAAACCGCGTCGATCAAGGGACCCGGCGAGATTGGCCTGGCCGCGCTCGTCATCACCCTGGTCATCGTCGCGGTGTTCTTGCCCATCGCGTTTCTGCCGGGAATCGTCGGCAAGTTTCTGATCGGTTTCGCCCTCGTCGTCGTCGTTGCGACGCTCACGTCGCTGCTGATCTCGTTTTCGGTCACACCGTCGCTAGCGGGAAACTGGTCGCTCTATTCGACGTGGAAAGCCCCCGCATTCATCGAAGCATTCGATCGCGGATTCGAGCGGCTCACGTGGTGGTATACCCGACGCGCGCTGCCCTGGGCGCTGCGCAACCCCAAGACCATCGTCGCCGTCTGCGCGCTCTCGGCGGTCGGTGCAATTGCCCTCGTTCCGTTGGGCGCGGTGGGCTTTGAGTTCATTCCCGCGGTCGACCGCGGCGAGCTCACCGTGCAGCTCACGCTGCCGCCGGGAACCGCGATCTCGCAGACGGCGTCCTCAACCCGAATCGTCGAGCGCTACATCGACACGCAGGTTGGCGATTTGGCCCGCGAAACGGCGATCGCCGGCGGCTCGACCGCCCAAATCGGCGGCGTCGTCATGCAGGGCAACGTCGCAGAAATCTCCGTCACTTTGCGCGACGATCGCAAGCGGTCAACGACTGACTGGACGACCGCCTTATTGGCGGCGTTGCCGCCCTTGGTTCCAGGAACCGGCGTAACGGTCATCCCGACGACGGGGACGGGCGGTGGCCCCTCGCAGCCGATTAGCTACGTTCTGCGCGGTGCGGGAGGCGCCGATCCGGCCACCGACGCGGCCCGCGTCGCCGCGGTCTTGGCATCGGTACCGGGCGCTCAGAATGTCACCAATAGCGCGGGTGCACCCGCGCCGCAGGTCGAGGTCCAATTCGATCGGGCCGCGGCGCGTGCCCGCAATGTCGATATCGGCAGCGCGGCGAGCGCCGTGCGCGCGGCGTTCGGCGGCACCGCCGTGACGCAATACAATGCCCCGCAAGGCATCACCGACGTCGAGGTCATCTACCCGGCGAGCGACCGCAGCAATCTTTCGGCCATCGCCTCAATTGCGATTCGCAACAACAACGGCGACGTCGTCCACATCGGCGATTTCACGCACCTGCGCCAAGTGTTCGCGCCGCCGATCATCACGCGGCAAGATCGTCAGACCGTGGTGTCGATCGGCTCGAACGTTGCACCGGGCTACTCGCAGTCCGGCGTGCAAGCCGCCTTTGAAGCGAAGCTGCGGTCCTTTCATTTCCGTCCCGGTGTCAGCTTGGGCACCAGCGCCGGTGGAACGGGTCAAAACCTGATCGACACCGTCACCGGCATGGCGTTCGCGCTGACCATCGCGATTGTGATGGTGTACCTGCTCATGGTTGCGCTCTTCGACAGCTACATCGCGCCGGCGATCATCTTATCCACGGTCCCGGTTGCAATCGTCGGCGCTCTGGGCGCCCTCGCGCTGACCCACAAAACACTCAACTTGTTCTCCCTCATCGGCATGATCTTGCTGATCGCGCTGGTTGCGAAAAACGGCATCTTGCTGGTCGACTTCGCCAACAACAATCGCAAAAAAGGGATGAGCAAGATCGCCGCGATTCTCAACTCCGCGCACGTCCGGTTCCGCCCCATCATGATGACGACGATCGCCATGATCGCCGGGATGTTCCCGCTGGCCCTCGCGATCGAGGCGGGAGCTGAGGAACGTCAATCACTGGGAATCGTGATCATCGGTGGCCTCACGAGTTCACTCGTCCTCACGCTGCTGCTCATCCCGGTTATCTATCTTTGGCTGGCGCCGAAGGAGCGGCGGGAAGATCCGTCTGAGCTCAAGCTCGGGGAGCCGAATCCTGGACTCGCCGGACACGCAGAAGTGTTGCGGCCGGCGGCGGGGTCAGCATCGTGATCGCCTCGCCGGCGGCACGACGACGGCGTTCAGACCGTCAAGCCATATCGGGCGTGAGGTGCGGGCGTTCGCCGATCGCGCGCACGGTAGCGACGACGTTGCCGATGTGCGACCGCATCGCACGCTCGGCCGCCGCGCCGTCGTGCGCGCACAGCGCGTCCAGGATGGCTTCGTGCTCGGCCAGCGAGCGTGCCGGACGGCCGGGTTCGAGCACGGTCCGAAACTGATAGCGCACCGCCTGCGAAGCGAGCGCGGCGAGCAGACTCGACGCGGTCCGGTGCGCTGCAATCTCGATGATCGTCCGGTGAAAGCGCGCGTTGTGTTCGGAATAGCCGAGCAGATCGCCCGCCGCCTGACGTTCGCGCATCGCGGCCACGACTGCACGCAGCGCGTGCTCGCCGGCCGCGTCGATTCGCTCCGCGGCCCGGCGCGCGGCGAGCCCTTCGAGCAAGGCGCGCGTTTCGAGGATCTCGGCCGCCTCTTCGGCGGTGTAGCTGCGGACGCGCACGCCGCGATTCGGCTCGCGGATCACCAGCCGCTGCGCTTCGAGCTGCGTCAGCGCCCCGCGCACGACGGCGCGATTTGTCTGCAGGTCGCGGGCGAGATCGAGTTCGATCAGCCGCTCGTTGGGCGCGTATTTGCCGCTCACGATGCCATCGCGCAGGAGGCCCGCGACCTCGGCGGCGGAGCGCACCGCCGGCGCGGACGGTGCGGATCGCAGCTTCGAAGCGGGAGGGTCTTGACGATCGTTGGATTTTGGCGCCATAATTGGCAACAATCTTGGCGACAAATGGTCGCCGGTCCTGGATTTGCCGGTAAGGAGTGCGGGCCACTGCGATGATCGACTACGCCGAATGTGCCGGACTGGGCGTCGCGACGATCTATGAAGCCGCTGGGCGCGAGGGTCTGGTCGACGTTCCGCTGCACCAGCTCGTTGCGCGCAGCCGTGCGGCGGGCCCGGCGCGCACCGTGCGCTGCGGCCAAGACGACAACCTCATGGTCCATGCCGCAATCGAGCGCATCCGGCCGGGCGAGATCGTGGTGCTCACGATGCCCGAGCCGCGCGCCGTGGCGCTGGTCGGCGATCTGCTCGCGACCCAGATGATCGCGGCCGGCGCCGCCGGTCTGCTCGTCGACGCCGCGGTGCGCGACGCCGACGAGCTCGCGACGATGGTGCTGCCGGTCTGGGCGCATTGGATCTGCGTGCGCGGAGCGGCCAAAAAGATCGTCGGCGCGCTCGACGTTCCGGTGGTCGTGGGCGGAACAGCGATCGCGCCGGGGGATCTCGTGGTGCTCGACGCCGACGGTGCTTGCGCGATCGCCCAAGCCCGGGTGCCCGAAGTGATCGACGCGGCGCGCCGCCGTTTCGCGACCGAGGCCGCGAACCGCGAACGCTACGCGCGCGGCGAACGCTCCTTCGATATCAACGGGTTGCGCGGCGTCCTGACCGCCGGCGGCGCATGAGTCTCGCCGCCCCGCAGCTCCGCCCAGCGCCGCCTGCGCAGACCGCGATCGCGTGTACGCTCATGCGCGGGGGCACCTCCAAAGGCCCGTTTTTTGAGGCTCGCGATCTGCCGCCGGAGACCGCGCTGCGCGACCGCGTGCTGCTCGCCGCGCTGGGCTCGCCGGATGTGCGTCAGATCGACGGCGTGGGCGGTGCCGATTCGCTCACGAGCAAAGTCGCGATCGTCGGTCCGGCGACGCGGCCGGACGCCGATGTCGACTATCTTTTCGCCCAAGTCGTGGTGAACGAAGCGCGCGTCGACACCGCGCAGAACTGCGGCAACATGCTCGCCGGCGTCGGTCCGTTCGCGATCGAGCGCGGCCTGGTGCGCGCGCGCGATCCCGTCACGCCGGTTCGCATCCACATGGTCAATACGGCGACGATGGCGGTCGCCGCCGTCCAGACGCCCGGCGGCCGCGTCGCGTATGCCGGCGACGCGCGCATCGACGGCGTGCCGGGCACCGCCGCGCCGGTCCGGATCGACTTCCTCGACGTCGCCGGCGGAAGCTGCGGGGCCCTGCTGCCGACCGGCAACGTGCGCGACCTCGTCGCGGGGTTCGCCGTCACGCTGATCGACAACGGCATGCCCGTCGTCGTGCTGCGCGCCGCCGATCTCGGCGTCACCGGCCGCGAACCCCCGGTGGAATTGGAAAAGAACGCCGATCTGCGCGCCGCGGTCGAGCGCGTGCGGCTAGCCGCCGGATATCTCATGCGGCTCGGCGACGTCACGAAGCGCACCGTGCCCAAGATGTGCCTGGTCGCGCCCGCGGTCGACGGCGGCGCGATCGCGACGCGCACCTTCATCCCGCACACGGTGCACAAAGCGATCGGCGTGTTCGGTGCGGTCAGCGTCGCGACGGCGTGCGCGCTGCCGGGGTCGGTCGCGGCCGAGGTCAGCGGCCACCCGGGCGGCAGCGGTACCTATGATATCGAGCACCCGACCGGCTTTTTCACCGTCGAGATGGAGCTCGCAGCCGGACCGGACGGCGCCCGCGTCGTGCGTTCCGCGCTGCTGCGCACAGCCCGTCTTCTCATGAGCGGCGACGTTTACGTGCCGCGTGCTATTTGGAGCAACGAGCGCTCGTGATCATCGATTGCCATGGCCACTACACGACGGCGCCCGACGGGCTGCAAACGTTTCGTGCGGCGCAGCTCGCCGCGCTCGAGCAGACGTCGATCGCGACTCCGGCCCCCGCGCAGATTAGCGACGACGCGATCCGCGCCAGCCTCGAGGGTGCGCAGCTCAAGCTGGCACGCGAGCGCGGCACCGATTTGACGATCTTCTCGCCTCGCGCATCGGCGATGGCGCACCATCTGGGGACGCCGGCGACGAGCATCGCGTGGGCCCGGGCGTGCAACGATCTCATCGCGCGCGTGTGCGCGCTGTATCCCAAGAACTTCGTCGGGGTCGCGCAACTGCCGCAGTCGCCGGGATCGGACCTTGGCGCGAGCATCGAGGAGCTGGAACGCTGCGTGGGCGAACTGGGCTTCATCGGCGTCAACCTCAACCCCGATCCGTCGGGCGGCCACTGGACCGCGGCCCCGCTGACCGATCGATTCTGGTATCCGCTGTACGCGAAGATGGTCGAACTCGACGTGCCCGCGATGGTGCACGTGAGCTCGTCGTGCAATCCGAATTTTCACGCGACAGGCGCGCACTATCTCAACGCCGATACCACGGCGTTCATGCAGTTCATCACCGGCGACCTGTTTGCCGATTTCCCGGCGCTGCGCTTCATCATCCCGCACGGCGGCGGCGCCGTTCCTTATCACTGGGGCCGCTACCGCGGCCTAGCGCAAGACCTCAAGCGCCCGCCGCTCGAAGACCTCATGCGCGACAACATCTTCTTCGACACCTGCGTGTATCACCGGCCCGGCATCGCGCTGCTGCTCGAGGTCGTGCCGCACGACAACATCCTGTTCGGTTCGGAGATGGTCGGCGCCGTGCGCGGCATCGATCCGCGGACGGGTAACCATTACGACGATACCAAACGCTATCTCGACGCGCTCGACATCGACGGCCCGACGCGGCGCAAAATCTTCGCGGACAACGCGCTGCGCGTCTACCCGCGACTCAAAGCCAAACTTGCCGCGACCGCGGCAGCTTGATCCGAGGGGAAACGAACGTCCGATGGTCTTGGACCTCAATCGCTATCATCCGTCGCCCGCGCGTCCGGCGTTCACGGTTCCCGCCGGAGCGGTTGACGCGCACTGCCATGTCTTTGGTCCGGGCGACGTCTTCGCCTATTCGGCCAAGCGCAAATACACGCCCGGCGACGCCCCCAAAGCGGCGCTCTTCGCGCTGCGCGACCGTTTGGGATTCGAACGCAACGTGATCGTGCAGGCCAGTTGTCACGGCACCGACAACGCGGCGATGATCGNNCGCCGGCGTGCGCGGCGTGCGCTTCAACTTTCTCAAACGGCTCGTCGACGCGACGCCGCGCGACGACTATTTCAAGATCGCCGCCAAGATCGCGCCGCTCGGCTGGCACATCGTGATCTACTTCGAGGCGCCCGAACTGCCGGGCCTGGCGCCGTTCATTACCGCGCTGCCGGGGACGCTGGTGATCGACCACATG
>PLAE01000125.1 GCA_003134035.1 Candidatus Velthaea versatilis | reverse complement strand
ATCGCACTGCTCGGCGCGCGCACGCTGGTGGCCTGCGGCCCGCCCGCGGCGGTCTTCGACGAAGCACTCTTGGCCCGCGTGTACGGCATCCCGATCGCGGTCCGGCGCGACCCCGACGGTGCGCTGTACGCCTTCGCCCGCCCGCCCCTAACCGCTTCGCTGCGGTAAGGCGCGATGCCGCGCACGAGCGCTTCGACCACATCGGCGACCCGCGGTCCGGGCCGCAGATAGTCGTCTTCGTCGAGCGCGACGATATGCCCGAGCCGAACGGCGCGCAGCCGCGACCACGGCGGTCCGTTCGGGATCACCGCCCCGCGCGGGACGATCAAAACGTCCGGATCGCTCGCCTCGATCGTCTCGTCCGAAAGCGCGGGGAAAGCCGCCTGCAGGTCGCCCACGACGTTGCGGATGTGCGCGACGGCGAAGAGGTCGTGGATGTACGAGCCGCGTCCCGCGGTGTAAAACGGCGCGACCCCCATGCCGACGAACGCCAGCGCCCGCGGCGCGGGCAACGTACGCGTCGCGCGCCGCACCGTATCGAGCCGGCGCCGGATCGCTGCGAGGAGCCGGGTCGCTTCGCGCCCGTGGCCCGTGGCGCGACCCAGGCCGGCGATCGTCGCGAAATCATCGGCCAGCGTTTCCAGCTCGAAAGTTTGCGTCGCAACGCCCAAGCGGCCCAGATCGCGCAGCGTCGGCGCTTGGTAAGCGATGCCGACGACGAGATCGGGGTTGAGCGCCGCCACCGCTTCGCTGCTGACCGTGCGCATCGAACCGACCCGGGGAAGGCGCAGCGCGGCCGGCGGCCGGTTCGAGAACGCGTCGACGCCGACGACCGCGGGTCCGGCACCGATCGCGAACAGATCTTCGGTCAGGGCCGGCGCGAGCGACACGACCCGCACCGCGACGGCGGTCGCCGCCGCGAGCAGGGCGAGCGCGATCACCGCGTCGCCAGCTCGAGCTCGATCGTGCGGCCCGGCGCCGGATAGCCCAGGACCGGCGCGTAGCGCTCGTTGCCGAGATTCGCCGCGCGCAGCGTCAGCACGGTGTCCGTAGTGAGCTTGCCGCGCACGTACGCGTCGACGGTGGTCTGACCGTCGGGATTGAAGCCGGTGCTCTCGATGTGCGGTCCAAAGACGTTGGCCTGCGCGCCGATGCTCACGGCGCTTCCCGCAAACGAGCGCTCGAGACCGAGCTTGGACACGAAGACCGGCGTGAAAAACAGCCGCGCTTGCGGTGCGCCCGGTGATAGGTTCTCAGCCCGATACGTATCGGTGACCGAGAGCGTCGCGACGACGTTGTGATAAGGTCGCGTGCGCAGCGTTCCGAACACGCCGCGCAGCGATGCCTGCGCGACGTTTTGCGGAACGAACGCCGAGTTCACCTCGATCAAATTGGCGGAGTCGCGTAAAAAGAAGCCCAGCGTCGCACCGCCCAACACGGCACTGCTTTGCAGCGTCAGGTCGGCGTCTTTGGAGCGTTCGGGTTTGAGATTAGGATTCGCGTAGCCCGGATAATAGCGGTCGACGATCGTCGGCACCCGAAACGCCGTGCCCACGTTGAAAACCAACCGCGTGCCGGTCGCCAGCGGAATTCCGAAGCCGAGGCTCGGGGTCAGCGCGCTGCCCAGCGGCGCGTCGTTCTCGCCGCGCACGCCGCCGTTGATCTGCAGGCCGCCGCGCAGGGTGTATTGGTCCTGCAAGTAGAGCGCCGACTCCGATTGCGCCGCGCCCACCGTCGTATAACCCGTCACAGCGAAGGCGGCATTCTCTTGCGCGATATTCGTGAGCACGGCGGATTCGCGCGCGAAATCCGCGCCGACCGTTAGTGTCGAGGCGCCGCCGGTGACGACGTTGCGCAGCGACACCTGGGTGCGCCCGTCATCCGTCGCGTTCTCGGTGGCGAACGACGGATCGACGTAGTCGAGCTTTTGCTGCAATCCGAACAGCGTCAGGGTCGTCGCGCTCGCGGCGCCGGTATGCGCGATGTCGAGATGCGCGTCGTCGCGAGCCACGTTCTGACGCGCGTAATCGTCGGCGCCGTCGATGAGCGAGCCCGGAACGCCGAGGTGCATTTCATCGGCGCCCAAGCGCAGCCGGGCGCTCCAGTTCGATCCGAGGTTCGCGTTGTACGCCACCCGCGCCGCCGTTTGTTCGGCATCGGCGTTGACGCGCGTCCCGGCCGGGATCGGCGTCGCGCCCGGCACCGGGATCGCGACGTAGTTGAACGCATTATTTGCGATGTGCCGCTCGAACGACGCGCCCAGCCGGCCGTCGCCGGCGCCGGCCCGCAGGTCGCGGTCGCCCAGCGTGCCGGCCGCAGCCTCGAGATACGTGCCGCGCGGCACGTCGGTGATGATGTTGATGACGCCGCCGACCGCATTCGAGCCGTAGAGCGTCGAGCCGCTGCCTTCGACGATCTCGATCCGGCGCACGCCGGCGGTCGAGAGGGCGCCCAAATCGAGTTGCTCGTTCGAGCCCGGCGTCTCCGGTACACCGTCGAGCATGATCAGGACGCTCGTCGGCGTGGCACCCCGAATGAACACGCTCGCTTGCGCGCCGAACGCGCCGTAACGGTACACTTCAACGCCCGGCACATCGGCAATCGCGTCGGCGATCGTGCGGTCGCCGCGGGCTTCAATGCGCGCGCGGTCGACGACGAACGTCGCGCGCGTAGTTCGGGCGATTGGTTCGTCGTGCCGGTCGCTGGTAAAGACGCGGCCGATCTCGCCGGGCGTGGGACTCGGCGCCGGGCGAGGATCAGCCCGGCCGGCCGTGGGGGTAAAGACAAGCAACGCGGGCAGCAACGCTAACGCTGCGCGCGGAACAACGTTCCGAACCACGATTCCTACCTTTGCGCGAGGTTGGTAAGTGACGCGTTCGGGCGAGATATCCTGACTTCGCGGATCAACACCATTCGCTGCGACCTTCCCACCCCGCGAGCGTTGATTTGCGCTCGCGGCTGGCAGTGGAATGCAGCGGCTCCCCGCTTACAGTGGCGCGACCGTCCCGGACTTGCACCGGGTTCCCATCGCACGAACGATGGGCCAGCCTTATCCAGGCGGTTCCGTTGAACCTTGCCCCGGATCCGCGCCGCCTACCGGCCGGCACCCAAATGAAAAAAGCCCCGGGATCAACCGGGGCTCCGTCGTGAGTCGAATCTGCTCGCGGCAGGTAGCGCAGGCTGCTAGAACTTCACCAAGCCTTCGAGCGCAAACGTGCTGTTGCCGTTACCCAGCGTCGTATTGTCGGAGTTGAGGAACACGTTCTGGTTGGCGAGGTCATGGCGATATTCGCCGCGGACCGTTAGCGCGGAGGTGAGACTGTACGCGACCGTCGCCGTGCCTTCGTGCCAGAAGAGGCCCTCGAAACCGGTGCGGTAAGCCTGCGGGTCCTGAAACCCTTCATACCGCAACGAGCCGGTAATTTTTGGCGTGAACTGATACGAAGCATAACCGGCAAGGCCGCTCCAGCTCGCGTTCAGGGACTCGCCGTCGAGGAGGAAGGTCGGGCCCGGGACGTTGTGCTGCAGACCATGATCGTAGTTGAAGGTGAGGGTCGTTGCGCCCGTCGGGTGGACCGTTCCGACGACGTCGATGAGTGAGCGCTGGCCCTGCGCGCCCGACGGAGCGCTATTGGGCGGCAGCACGCCAGCACTAACGTTGTAGTTGGTGACATATGGATTGTATCCGACCGTGTAGTTGGCGATCTGCTCGAAACCCGTATAGCCCTGCGCCGTCAGCGAAACCGCCGAACTGGGATTGAACGCAAAGCCGTATTCGGCAGTGAGCCGCCCGTTTGTCGAGCGAATTTCGTCCCAGCCCGCGTTGACGCCGCCGATGACGTTGAGATGCGGCGTCACGGCATACGTCAAGCGGCCGCCCGTGTGCGTGAACGGAACCGCGAATCCAAACAGAATCGAGCGCGAAATGTTGAGATTGCTCGGATTCTCGATGACTTCAGCGCCCGCAAGCGTCTCGAACTTTCCGCCCTGGACCGAGAGTTTGCCCAACTGGTATGCGAGGTACGCTTGGGTGACGTCGAAGGCGTTAAACGCCGCGGGCCACGACTGGATGATGTTGGCATCCGTGCCGGCGCTCAACTCGAGCTTGCCCGTTAAGTTGCCGGCATTCAGCGCGGCCTGCACGTTGATATTCTGCAAGTCGATCGTCTTGTCGTTGTAGTCGAAGACGCGCGACGGGAAACCCGGGGCCGCACCGAAGGCCGTCGTGCCGGGACCAACATGCGAGGAGTACGCCGCATCCCCGAAGCCGCTCAATTGAACCAAGTGCGGCGGCGGTGAAGGCGCAGCCGACGGCGACGGCGAGGGCGAGGGAGATGCCGCCGGCGCTGCTGACGGTGCAGGCGATGGCGACGTTTGCGCCTGCGCAGCGTGGGTGCCGGCAGCGGCAACGAGCAGGAAAGCGAACAGTGGTAAGAGTTTTTTCAAAATTTTCCCTTCGGCCAAATTTAACTCAGCGGCAATGCCGGATGCCATTGAGGCCGCGTGCGGCGAGGGAAACCGGACGGCTTAATGTTCCCGGTAATCGCGCAAGACGGTATCGCAGACCCAACACCGGCGCCAAGTCGTTTCGGAGTTGTGCGTGTACGGATCAGCTAAATAAAGCGCGTGACTTTATTGCGGAGCAATCAGCAAAAAAAGGCAGAATGTTTTTCGGCGTCGCGTTTGCAACGCTGAATTTCTGGCCAATTCGGTGGCAAAGCGGTCCAGTTTAACCTTTGCCGTACCTGCAGTTTACTGCGCGCTGAAGCGTACATCACCCCACCAACGCTAAATTCTACCTAATCGTTGCTATCCAATTGTACGATTAGCCGAACTGCGATGGAACGATCGCCGTGCGTTTGCACGCTTCGCAAAACGCCTGCAGCGCCCGCGGGGACCGCTGCCGCGGATCCAAAGTCTTGACTCTTCGAGCTGCGAGCGATACCCGGGGCCGTTCTGCGGCCCGGCCGACGGCGCGGACCGGGGCCGCGCGAGGATCCGACGGGAGAGGTCGCGCCGACTGCGGCGAAGACGACCGCGTACCATGAGCCGCCTCTCGAAACTGCTGCGTTCCCTCCTGGCCGGCGCAGGCCTGGCCGGAACGGTCGCCGCGATCAACCACGGTTTGCGCGATGCTCCGCTGCCGACCAACCACCTCGGCGGCACACAGCGGCGCTGGCGCTGGCGCGGTTACGATCTTTTCGCGACCGAGTCCGGCAGCGGACCTTTCGTTCTGCTCGTGCATGGCATTTATGCCGGAGCGTCGTCGTATGAGTTCCGCAAGCTCTTCGGACTGTTAGCGCAATCACATCGGGTTGTCGCCGTCGACCTCCTCGGCTGCGGGCTGTCCGACCGACCGAATCTTAAGTATTCGGGCGAACTCTTCGTCGAGCAGATCGTCGACGCGCTGGGCGAATTCGGCGCTGAGCCGACGACGCTGGTCGGTTCGTCCCTGGGCGGTGCCTTCTGCATACGTGCGGCCGCACGCGCTGCCGACCGCGTCGCTCACCTCGTCACGGTTTGTCCCACGGGTCTAGGCGGCGTGCTCGACCGCGATCCGGTGCCCGTCCAAACGGCCGTCACCGCGCTCATTCGTTCGCCTATCGTGGGCGAGATGCTGTTTAACGCGCTTGCTTCCCGGCCGTCGCTGCGCTGGTTTCTGGAAAACCAAAGTTACGCCGACAAGAGCAGCGTCACGCCCGAGATCATCGACCACTATTACGCGATCACACACCAGCCCGGTGCGCGCTACGTTCCGGCGTATTTCGTGGGCGGCGGACTCAACATCAACGTCGCACGCGACTTGCCGTTTATTACCGCGCCGCTGCTCGTCGCTTGGGGCGAGCGTGCGCCGACGATCAGCAAACTCGATAATGCCTACGAATTCATGAAACTCGCCCAGCGCGGAACGCTCGCGACCTTTGCCGATTCGGGCCTTCTGCCGCATGAAGAAGAGCCGCAGAAAATGTACGCGGCGATCGAAGCGTTTCTGGGCGCTGACGCGCCGCTGCCCTTCGGCCAGTGACCACGCGCCGCGTGGCGGCGCATGGTCGCGGCGCGCGTGGGAATTGAGCCAAGCTGTGAAACGCAGCGCACCGGCGGCCTCGAACGAGGCCGGTTTTCTGCTCGTCGAGGCGATCGTCGCCGTCGCGCTGATCGCCGTCTGCGCCGGCGCGGCCCTGGCCGCCGTTGCCGCCATTACCCACGCGGCGGCCCGCGCCGTGCCGGCGGCGGCGCTCACGCTGACGGCGCAAAACGTGCTCACCGACCTGCGTGCCGTGACCGCTTACGATCCGCTGCAGCTCGCGGCGCTCGCCGGCCGGTCGGTGACTTTCGACGCCCTCGAAAGCGACGCTGCGGGCGCGCCGCAGCCGGTTCACATCAGCGCGCAGGTCGTCGGCTCGGCGACCCAGGGCTATGTCGGGTCCGTCACCGTGCGCGGGCAAAACGGCACCAGCGTCACCGTGCAGGCAACGCTCGTTCAAGAAGCGCCGGCACCCGGTTCGGTCGTACCCGCCGGCACCCCGCCGCCGGACGCGCGCAACCTGCAGAACGCCGGCCTCGCACCAGGCACCGCCCCCGCCGCACTCTCGCTGTAGTGGGTCGACCGCACGTGACGGCACGGCTTGTGCGCTGCGCCGCTGCCTTCGCCGACGACCGCGGCTTCACGGTGCTCGAAGCGCTCGTCGCCGCCGCGATCGTCAGCGTAGCCGCGTTCGCGGGTCTCACGGCGTGCAAGGCGGTCGCCGCGGCGACGTCGTCGATCGCCGCGAGCAGCAGCGCGGCCGCGCTCGATACGCAAGCCTCACAACTGCGCGCCGACGCCGCAACGGCTTTCGCCGTCTTCGTCCCCGCAGCGGACCTGTACGGCCGGCCCAATCTCGGCCAAGAGCTGGACTTCTACGCGCGGGCCAACGACGCCAGCCCCGTCTACTGGCGCTACGTGTACGACCCCGCAGCGCGGACCCTGCAGCGCTTCGACTACGCACCCGGCGGCGCGACCGGCGTGCGCGACGTCAAGACGGGGGTGATCGATCCGTCAGCCGCTTATCCGCCGCTCAAAGGCGTGACGCGCTTCGGGGCCGCGGCTGTCGCGGCGGATGCGCTGGGCGATCCGGCGCGCAACGCGTATGCCGGGATTGCCGGAATCTTCGCGCGCGCGCCCCAAGCGCTGCCGGTCAACTACGACGACCCGGCTTCCGGCGGCAGCGGCGGCGTCGGCGGAAATGGCGTGGTGCAAGTCGTGCTCGGGGAGGCGACCGCCGTGCGCACGGTGCATCTGGCCGCGGGAGCCATGCCGACCGGGTTCACCGTGACCGGGCTTCCGCTCTGGCACGCGGTCGTCTACCGCGTCGATCAATCCCACCGCTTCCTGTTCGGCTTCGCCGGCAAGAGCCACGTCTTCATCAATGCGCGCGTCGACGTGTCCTACGACGGCTGGACAACGCGCAAGTCTTGGTGCAATTTCAACCTTTTGGGCAACCCCGACGGACTCGACCCGCACGACCCGCACGCCGATTTCAAGCCCGACGAGCCGGTCGAACAAGCCGACACCATCTTCGCGGCGTGCCAGCGACTCAAACCGCTGCCGCCGCGCTGGGACTCGCCCGGAAACCCCGCCGAACCCGGCACCGTTGTCGCGCCGGAACCGGCCGCCCCCGCGCCGCGTTGCTGGACCCAGCCCGGTCCCGCGGGCCGGTGCTGGCCGGATACCGCGCCGCCCGATTGGGCCCCGCCGTCGCCCTTCCCGGTCGAGAGCCCGCCGCCGGCCTGGTGCGCGGCGCGTCCGGCGTCGCCGATCTGCCAAGGCGGCGGCGCCGTGAGTAGTCGCCGATGATGCTCGCACCGATCGTCTTTCTCCTCGCGCTGCTGCTGGCGCTGACCGGAGGGTTTCTCGAAGCAAGCCTGCGGGCGGCGAAAGTCACGCTGCAAACCGCGGTCGCCCGGGATTCCGAGGTCGCGATCACGGACGGCGTCGCGGACCTCACCGGCGCTCTCGCGCGCTTCGTCGAACTACACGGAACGACCGGTCCGTGGCCGCAGCAAACAGCGGCCTCCGCGGCGCATCCGCTCTGCTCGGCCACCGCGCCCGGTGCGGCCGGCGAAACGGGCGCGGTGCGCTGCCCGCTCACCTATACGATCCGGGCCAGCATCACGTCGGCTTCCGACGCCCAGGCGGGCTCCGGCGCGGACGGCGCCACCAATCTTCAGGCCGCCGTCATCGATGAGCAGCGCGTTTCGGCGGTCGTGACCGTCACGATCGACGGTCCCGGCGGAACGCTGGCGACTCGGACGCGCTTTCTCACCTATCGCGTGTTCGAAACCGCGCCCTATGCGGTCGTCTCGGGTTCGCGCGACAGCACGACGGTCGAGGGCACCCAGGCCGCCGCCCAGGGCGACACCGGCGGCGCGGCCTCCGGCGCCGACACGCGCATCCACGTCCGGCTGATTTGCCGGCCGGCGAGCGCGAACGGCAACGACGGCCTGCCCTGGGGCAACGCCGCGCAGGCGGCCTACGAAACGGCCTGCCTTGCACCGGACACGCCGGCCGACGCCTTTCGCAGCGAGCGCTGGACGAACGGCGACACCAACGCATCGGGCTGGACGCAATGAAGGCGCGCCAAACGCCGGCGCCCGGGGCGGCCGAACGCGGCACGACGCTCATCGAGCTCATCGTCGTGGTCGCGATCGTGAGCCTGCTCGCGGGCTTGGGGTGCGCTTCGCTGGCCCAGCGGCCGCTGCAGGCCCGCAGTACCGCCGTCGCGTTCGCAAGTCTCGTTGCGCAGGCGCGGGCGCTGGCGGCCGCGACCGCCGATCCCGCGGCCGGCGCCAGTGGGGCGAGCATCGGCGTGACCCGCGACGGGGACGCGTACGTGGCGACGCTCTACGCCTACCGGCCGGTCGCGGGTGGCCGCGGTCCGGTCGCCGTCGCCGATTCACCCCCGCTGCGCACCTTCACCAAAGTTGCCATCGTCACGGCCGGCGGGCTGCGCGAGCCGCCGTTCGCGCTCTTTTTCGCTTCGTCGGGCCACCTCAGCGCGCAAGCGCCGTACACGATCGGCGTCGACGGGACGCTGGCGGCCGAACCGGCTTGCCCGCTGGCGAGCGGGGTCGGGATCGCCTTCGTCGACGGTGTCGACAACCAAGTGCATCCGTTGAGCTGTGAGATGGCGGCGCTCGATCTCGACACGTCGGCAGCGCTGCCGCCGGGCTGAAACGGGCGCTGCCGCCGGGCTGAAACCACCATAGGTAGACCACCGCCGGTCTGCGAATCGGGTGCGCGGTATGCGAACGCAATTCGACACGTCGATTTTCAAGAGCTACGACGTTCGCGGCCTCGTCCCCGCGCAGATCGATCCCGAAGTCGCATACGCAATCGGGCGGGCCTTCGTCGAAGTGCTGGGCCGCAAAAATATCTGCATCGGGCGCGACATGCGCCCGTCGGGAATCGCGCTGATGGATGCGCTGACGAAGGGCGCGACCGACGCCGGCGCCGACGTCACCCAGATCGGTCTGATCTCGACGGACTGCATCTATTTCGCCGTTGGTCATTACGGCTTCGACGGCGGCATCATGATCACCGCATCGCACAACCCCGCGCAATACAACGGCTTTAAATTTTGCCGCGAAGAAGCGATCGCGATCTCGCTCGAAACGGGGCTCGCCGACGTGCGCGATGCGGCCGCGGCCGGGAATTTTAAGGCGCCCGGCGTGACCGGCAGCGTCAAGGCGCAAGACGTGCTCGATGATTTCGCCGCGCACTGCCTGACGTTTATCGACGACGTGGCCGCGATCAAACCCTTGCGCATCGCGATCGATGCCGGCAACGGCATGGCGGGCGAAACGGTCCCGCGGGTCTTCAAACATCTGCCGCAGATCAGCGTGCTCCCACTGTATTTCGAGCTCGACGGAACCTTTCCCAACCATCCGGCGAGTCCGATCGAACCCGAGAACATGGTCGATCTGCAACGCGCCGTCGCACAGCACCACTGCGATCTGGGCGTCGCTTTCGACGGCGACGCCGATCGGATGTTCATCGTCGACGAACGTGCCGAACTCATCGGCGGCGACATCGTCACGGCGCTCGTCGGCATCGACACGCTGCGCCACAACCCCGGCGCGAAGATTCTCTACAATCTCATTTGCAGCCGCAGCGTGCCCGAAGCGATCGTCGCGCACGGCGGCGTTCCGGTGCGCTCGAAAGTCGGTCACTCGATCATCAAGAAGGTGATGCGCGACCAAAACATCCCGTTCGGCGGCGAACACTCGGGCCATTTCTATTTTAAGAAGAACTGGTTCGCCGACTCCGGGATGATCGCGCTCATGCAGTGCCTAAACGTGCTGGGCACAGCGCCTGGTCCGGTATCGAGCGTGATCGCACCGCTCGACAAACGCTCGCGCTCGGGTGAGATCAATTCGGTCGTCGCCGACATCCCGGGCAAACTCGCGGCGCTCGAAGCGCGCTACGCCGACGCGCAGATCGACCATCTCGACGGCGTCACCGTTCAGTATCCGAATTGGTGGATGAACATCCGGGCCTCCAACACCGAACCCCTGCTGCGGCTCAACGTCGAGGGCGACACCGAGGAGCTCATGGCAGCGCATCGCGACGAAGCGCTCGCGTTCATCCGCGCCTAACTAGCGAGCTCGAGCGCCGGCCGGTGAGCGCGAGACCTCGTCTCGCCGCCGCTTTCGGCCGAAGTCGTAGTCGCCGGCGTCCGCTACCATGTACGGTCTGGGACAGCGGCAATCGACGATTGCTCGGCTCGTTTCATCATTAGGACGAATGACGGAAATGCTTCGCGACGACCCGCTCCTTCGCTACCGCCGCGCGCGCGACGGCGTCGTCGCGACATTGGCCGAACTCGAAACGCTGCTGGCCGCGAGGGCGCGCTGGTACGGCGCGGACGCCGACCGCGCCGGGCTCGAGCGCACCCTCGAGCGCCTGCGCGACGGCCGATTCGTCCTGGCCGTGGTGGGTGAATTCTCGAGCGGCAAATCGTTTTTGCTCAACGCGCTCTTGGGCAAAGTGGCGCACGAAGAGCGCATGGGCGTGACGCGCATCGTCGGCTTACTCGCCACCGACATCAACCCCTCAACGGCCACGATTACCGAACTGCAATACGGCGACGACGAAATCGCGACGGCCTACTATCCGGATGGCCGCGAGGAACGCATTCCGCTGGGCCGGCTCGCGCGCTTCATCGCCGTCGGCGAAGAAGCCAAACTGCACGATGCGACGTCCGACGAAACCGGCTCGCCGAGTCTCGTGCGGGTGACCGTCGACTCGGCATTTCTGCGCAGCGGGTTCGTCGTCGCCGACACGCCGGGGCTGGCGTCGATCAATCCGGCCCACCGCCGCGCCACGCTCTCGTACTTGCCGGGCGCCGACGCCGTGCTCTATTTGGTCGATACGCAGCAGCCCTTCAGCGACGGCGACGCCTCGTTTCTGGGCATCATCCGGCGCTACATCGAGAGCATCTTCATCGTGCAGACGAAGATCGATCTGTGGCGCATGCGCGAATCGGACGGACGCGAAGCGTGGCAGCATGCGCGAGAACGCATCGCGTCGCGGGCTGCGTCGTCGGCTCCGACGGCGGACGTGTTTGCGGTCTCGGCGCGCGAGTTTGCGCTGGGCACGATCGATGACGATGAGGCTCTCCGCGAGCGAAGCGGCTTCCCGGCGTTGCTCGCCGCGCTCGATCGCACGTTGGAAGTGCGTGCGCGCAACGCACGCATCGCGCGCGCGGGCGCGGTGGCGGGCGAGACGATCGCGCGCACCTCGGCGCGCCTGCGCCGCGAGGCCTCACTGCTCGAAGCGGAGCCCGGCGAACTGCAGGAACGGCGCGACCGCTCGGAAGCGCAGATCGCCGAACGGGAGCGCGCGCTCGTGCGCGAGCGCGATGCGGTGGCTCGCGCGGGCCTCGAACGCGAGCGCTGGTTTACGGCGCGCGGGGACGCGCTCGCGGACGACCTCGTGCGCGCCCTCGGCGGCGCGCTCGACGTAGCCGACATCGAGCGGTTGCGCGATCGCGCGCGCCTGCACAGCCTCGTGGATGCGACGGCGGCCCAGGCGTTTTCACGCTTTGCACGCGAGAGCGCGGCCGATACCGCACGCGAACTCGAGCGGGTGGCCCGCGCTCATCCGGCGCTACGCGTGGCCGACGTCGCGGCGCTGCGGCTCGGCGGCGAACCCGGCGTGGGCGCATGGTCGCGCGACCTCGCCTCGGGCTTGACGTCCACGATCGTGCTGGGCGGCTTGGGCGGCCCGACGCTCTCGTTCGTGGGCGGCATCGCGGCTGCGTTCGCGCGGCACGCACGGGGCGCATACATGAAACGCGAACTCGGTGCGGACCTCGGCGCCACGTTCTTCCCCACGCTCGAGGCCGACGTGCGCGCATACGTCGCGGGCATCGCCGCCAAGCTCGCCGCCGTGTATGCCGAACTCGCCGAGACGATCGACGGCGAACGCCGCGACGTGCGCGCCGAGACGCTCGAACCGATCGATCGCGCCCTCGCGGTCGTGGGCGATGCGCGAGCCGCCGTCGCCGCGCGCGAACGTCTGCGGAGCGCAATCGAAACGCTGACCGCGATCGACGCCCAACTCACCGAGGCAACGGCCCCCGCGCTCGAGAGCCGCGAGGGTACGCGCGGCGACGTCCCGGCGCCGGTCGTACGGCGCGCGAGTGCGTTCGACAGCGACGCATACGATCGCGGACTGCGTGCCGAGCGCTATCGCGTCGTCGTGCTCGGCGCGCTACGCCGCGGAAAGTCGAGCTTGATCAACGCGATCGCGGAGACGCGCATCCTGCAAGACGACGCGGGCCGCGAGGCGACGTTCCCCGTCCACGTGCGCTACGGCGACGTCGAGCGCGCGTTCGCGCTGGAGGCGCAGGGCCTCTGGCGCGAGATCCCACTCGACCGGGCGATCGCGCAGGCCGCGGAGAGCCCCGTGCTGATCGAGGTTCCCTGGAAGATGCCGCGCGAACTCGTGCTCGTGCACGCGCCCGCGTTCGACTCCGGCGACGAGGGCGCGCAGCAGATCGCCATGGCCGCGGCATCGGCGGCGAGCGAAGTGCTCGCACTCTTCTCTCGCCAGCTTTCCGATCGCGAACTCGACGTCTACCGGCGCGTCGCCGAACTCGAGAAGCCGATGCTGCTCGCGCATACGATCGCCGACAACGAAACCGCCGCCGAACGCCGGAACGTCGTCGAACTCGCGGGACGCTACTTGCAGGGACGCAACATTCCGGTGCGGCGCATCTTCACGATCTCCGCACTCGACTATCTCGAGCACGTGCACACCGGCCGCCCCGCGGCGGCGTGGAACGAACTCGGCGCCTTGCGCGAAACGCTGCGCGCGCACGCCGAGGAACACATGCAGCGTCAAGCCGACCGCGCCCGGCGCGCCGCCGCGCCCGCCGTTGCCCCTGCCGCCACGGGCGTCAGTTCCCGCCCGAACCTGCGCGACGCTCTGCGGCGCTTCCTCGGCCGGGAGCCGTAGAAGCAGAGGGGAGGCCCTGCCCCGCAGGTCCCGGCGGGGTACGCCAAACCCGGCCCCGAATCGACCCTCCGTGCCACGCTCGTACGTCCTCGGCCCGGCCAGGTTGGCCATCGGAAACGGAGCGCTCCAATACGGGCGGCTCGTCATCGAAAACGGACGCATCGCCGACATTCTCGGCGCCGACGGGCCAAGCGATTATTCGCTCCCGGCGCACACGACGATTGCGCCGGGCATGATCGACGTGCACACGAACGGCGCCGACGACGTGCTCTTCAATCGCGACCAGGGCAACGCGGTCGAAGCCGCCTCGAGCGCGTACGCGGCGCAGGGCGCGACGGGCTTCGTGGCCACGATCATGACCGCGCCGTGGGAATCGATGCTGCACGCCGCGGGCGAAGTCGCGGAGGCCGCGCACGCCTTGGCCGACTCGGCCGAACCGCGCGGCGCGCGCTGCCTCGGCCTGCATTTCGAAGGCCCGTTTCTCAATCCCAAATTTCGGCGCGTCCATCGTCACGACTGGCTGTTGCCCGCGAGCGCGGAGCGCTCCGAAGCGTTGATCGAAGCGTGTCGCGGCGCGCTGATCATGGTCACGATGGCGCCCGAAGTCGAGGGTGTGAGCGAAGCCACGCGCTTCTTCCACGATCAGGGCATCGTTTGCGCGGCGGGCCACAGCTCGGCGAAGTACCGCGAGGGCATGCTGGCCATCGGCTTGGGCTTTCGCACGCTGACCCACGCGTTCAACGCGATGCCGCCGCTCGATCATCGCGATCC
>PLAE01000268.1 GCA_003134035.1 Candidatus Velthaea versatilis | reverse complement strand
CGCCGCAAGCCGCTGGGCTTCGACGCGTCGGGTCGAGCGCCGCCGTTGCCGTGGAAGCGCCCATGCGACGGGTCGCCGACGGTGCTCGGCGAAGGCCGTAGGCTCGGCAGCGCGAACCGAACGCCAATGGCTACCGCCCTCGCACGTCGTCGCGTGCTGATGTCCCCGCGTGAGATCGAGCGCGTCATCGCCCGGATGGCGCATCAGATCGTGGAGCCGGAAGACGCGCAGAGCGGGCTGCTGCTCATCGGGATCCGGCGTGGCGGCGAAGCGCTCGCGCGGCGCTTGTCCTCCAAGATCGCCGAGATCCGCGGCGGCCCGCCGGATTTGGGTTTCCTCAACATCAACCTCTATCGCGACGACGACATCGCGCGCGAATTGCCCGAATCGGAGATTCGCAGCGAGATTACCGGCCGCACCGTCGTCATCGTCGACGACGTGCTCTACACCGGGCGCACCGTGCGCGCCGCGCTCGACGCGGTGACGGATCTGGGCCGACCGAAAGCGATTCGTTTGGCGGTGCTCGTCGACCGCGGCTTGCGCGAGCTGCCGGTGCAAGCCGATTACGTCGGCAAGACCGTGCCGACCAGCCGGCGCGAACACATCGACGTCAGGCTCTCGCCCGGACGCGCCGACTCCGACGAAGTCGCGCTGGCCGATGAGGACCGTGGTTCCGCGTAGTCTGCTCGACATCGACGACCTCTCGCGCGACGAGATTTTTCACCTTTTGGACCGGGCCGAATCGTTCAAAGCGACGGCGCCGCCGCGCGATCTGCTGGCCGGAATTCCGGTGCTCAATTTGTTCTTCGAGGCTTCGACGCGAACGGCGACGTCGTTCACCCTGGCCGAACAGCGCGTCGGCGCGGACGTGATCTCGTTCGCGCCGGGTACCTCGAGTTTGGGCAAGGGCGAAACGATCTCCGACACGGCGATCACGCTGCGCGGAATCGGCGTGCGGGTGATCGTGGTTCGGCACCCGGAGTCCGGCTTTCCGCGCCGCCTGGCCGAAGCGTTCGACGGCCACGTGATCAACGCCGGCGACGGGCCGCGCGCGCATCCGACCCAGGCGCTGCTCGATCTCATGACGCTGCGCAATGAGTTCGGACGCTTCGACGGCCTGCGCGTCGCGATCGTGGGCGACATCCTGCACTCGCGCGTCGCGCGCTCGAACATCGTCGGGATGACGCAGCTGGGCATCGACGTGACGCTGGTCGGGCCGCCGACGCTGCTGCCCGACGCGTTCGCCGCGCAAGGCGTGCGGATCGAACGCGACTTCGGCGCGGTGCTCCCGCTCGTCGATGCGGTCATGATGCTGCGCATTCAGCGCGAGCGGATCACGTCGAGCCTGCTGCCGTCGCTCGACGATTACACGCGCAACTACCAGCTCGATCGCCGGCGCTTGGACACGCTGCGCGCCGACGCGGTTATTTTACATCCCGGACCGTACAATCGCGGGGTCGAGCTGACCGACGACGTGCTCGACGATCCGCGCTCGCGCTACGTCGCGCAAGTCGGCAACGGCGTCTTCGTGCGCATGGCGGTGCTCGATCTGCTCGTGAACGGCGCCCGAGCCGCGTGAAGACGCTCGTTCGCGGCGGCCGGCTCATCGATCCCGCGCAGCGCATCGACGCGCTGCGCGACCTGCTCATCGAGAACGGCGTCGTGGTCGCGATCGGCGAACATCTCACCGCCGCGGACGCGCGCATCGTGGAAGCGGCCGGCGCGTTCGTCGCGCCCGGCTTCATCGATATGCACGTGCACTTGCGCGAGCCCGGCCAAACGCGTAAAGAAACGATCGCCACCGGCGCGGCCGCCGCGGTCGCCGGCGGTTTCACCGCCGTGGCTTGCATGCCCAACACCGAACCGGCCCTGGATTCGCCCACGATCGTCGCCGACGTGGTGCGCCGCGCCCAGGCCGCGGCGTGCGCGCGCGTGTATCCCATCGGGGCGATCACCCGCGCGCGCGCCGGGCTCGAACTGGCACCGTATCATCTCTTGCGCGATGCGGGCTGCGTCGCGTTCAGCGACGACGGCGCGACGGTCGCCAGCGCGCGCGTCCTGCGCAACGCCGCCCGCTATGCGCGCGATGTGGGGGGACCCTTCATCTCGCACTGCGAGGACGGCGAGCTCAAGGGCGACGCGGTGATGAACGAGGGCGTGAACTCAGCGCGCTTGGGTCTGGAAGGCAGCCCGGGCTTGGCCGAGGACGTGATCGTCGCGCGCGATTTACTGATCGCCGAGGATACCGGCAAGCCCTGGCACATCGCGCACGTTTCGACCGCCCGGTCGCTAGATCTCGTGCGCTGGGCGCGCAGCCGCGGCACCGCGGCGACCTGCGAGGTGACGCCGCACCATCTGCTCTTCGTCGACGACCGGTTCGAGGACTATCGCGCCGACGGAAAAGTCAATCCGCCGCTGCGCGTCGCGCACGATCGCGCGGCGCTCGTCGCCGGCGTGCGCGACGGCACGATCGACGTGTTCGCGACCGATCATGCGCCGCACGGGCAAGACGAGAAGGCGCAGTTGCTCAGCATCGCGCCGGTCGGTTTCAGCGGCTTGGAGATCGCGGTCGGCGCCTACGCCGCGGCGATTCCCGATCTCCCCCTGGTCCGCTTCGTCGAGCTGCTCTCGACAAATCCGGCGCGCATCTTGGGCGTGCCGGGCGGCTCGCTTGCGGTCGGCAGTCCGGGCGACGTGACGGTGTTCGCCCAGCAGCCGTGGACGGTCGATGCGCGCCGCTTTTATTCGCGCGGCAAGAACACGCCGTTCGACGGCATGACGCTCGCGCGCCGCGCGCTCGCAACGATCGTGGCCGGCGACGTCGTTTACGAACGGGGCACCGTCCTGCCGCATCGGCCGTTCGTCCCCGCTGCTCTCTCCCCGCTCGAGGTCCATTGATGAATCCCGCCCTCTTGCTGCTTGCCGACGGAACGCGCTTCGAGGGAAGCGGCGGCGCGGCGCTGGGCACGGCGCTCGGCGAAGCGGTGTTCTTCACCGGCATGACGGGCTACGAAGAGGCGCTCACCGACCCGTCGTACGCCGGGCAGATCCTCACCTTCACGTATCCGATGATCGGCAACTACGGGATCTCGCACGACGTCGCGCAGCATCCGCGCGCCTGCGTCGCCGGCGCGGTCATCAAACAGCTCGCCGCTCGGCCCTCGCATCACGCCAGCAAAATCGCGCTGGGCGCGTGGCTCGATGAGCAGGCCGTGCCGACGATCATCGGCATCGACACGCGCGCGCTCACGGTCGCGCTGCGCGAACACGGAACGATCGGTGCGGCGCTCGCGGTCGGCGACGCAGCGATCGCGGTCGCCGAAGCCGATCTCACCCGCTACGTGCGCAGCGCGACGACCGCCGGACTCGTCGCATCGGTCGCCGACGCCTACCTCGACGGCAAGACGCTCGAACACGGCGGCAAACGCATCGTGCTCATCGATTGCGGCGTCAAGCGCGCGATCGTGCGCGATCTCGAAGCGCTCGACGCGAGCGTCACCGTGCTGCCCTACGATACGTCGCGCGAAGAAATCAACGCGCATGCGCCGCACGGTGTGGTCATCTCGCCCGGCCCGGGCGATCCGCGCGACCTCGCCGGCATGGTCGACACGCTGCGCTCGCTCGTCGGCGAGGTGCCGCTCTTCGGGGTGTGCCTGGGTCACCAAATGCTCGCGCTGGCCTGCGGCGCCCAAACGTACAAGCTCAAATACGGCCACCGCGGCGGCAATCAGCCGGTCAAGGACCTGGTCAATCCCGGCGTGCTGATCACCGCGCACAACCACGGCTACGCGGTCGACGGCGCGAGTCTGCCGGCCGAACTCGAAGCGACGATGATCAACCTCAACGACGGCACCAACGAAGGGTTCCGGCACCGCACGCTGCCGGTCAGCGGCGTGCAATTCCATCCCGAAGCCTCGCCGGGTCCGTTCGACGCCCGCTATCTCTTCGCGCAGTGGCTCGAATCGCTGCCTTAGTCGGTCGACTTCGTCGACCATTCGCGTTTGCGGCTGCGCCGCAAGCCCCCCGTCGTCGTTCGCGCTTCGCCCGAGCCGTAGGCCGGTGGGGGTTTGCCGCGCTGCTGTTCGGACTGCTCGCGGCGACGGCCGGCGCGCAGAGCTACCCCAAGCTGCACGTCGTCGCGCTCGCGCAGCGCGCCGACCGCGCGACGGTCGAACCGGGCGGCGTCTTTCACGTCACCATCCACGTCAAGGTCGCGCAGCGCCGCGAGCGGATCGACGAACTGATCTTGGGTTCGTTCGAGAACTGCGAGATCATCAGCAACGAAACGGTGCACACCGCCGCGCCGGACGGCACGGATTTCGTCGAACGGCTGACCGTTCAAGCGCTCGCGCCGGGCAGCGCGACGATCAGCCCGGCGTACATCGACGCGATCGATTCGGCGCTGGGAAAGCCGATGCGGTTCAGCTCGAACGCGATTCGCGTCGAGGTGTCCGGCGCGCCGCCGCTGGCCGGTTTCTTCGAAACGTTTGAAGCGACCGCGCGCCGGCTACTGCTGGCCCTGGCGATCGTGGCGTCGGTGTTCGCCGCGCTGTTCGTCCTCGTCGTGCTCTTCGTGCGGCGGCGGCGCCGGCCGGCCACACCGCCGCCGCCGATCGTGACCGTGTCCCCGCCAGCGGTCAGCGTCGCGGTCGCGCCCAGTGACCGCCTCGCGCGGTCCCTCGAAGCGTACCGCAGCGAGCGCAGTCCGGCGGCGCTGGCCGACCTGCGCGCGGTACTGTTCGCCGCGGCCGGGGCCGCTGTGGGCGCCACGCTCGTCGACGCCATGCGCGCGCTCGGACCGCGCGAGCCCAACTTGCGCCGGGCGATGCTGGCCGCCGAAAACGCGGCGTTCGGCCCAACCGCGGAGCGTGCCGGCGCCGGCGACGACCTGATCGCGGCGGTGCAAGCGTACGCGCGCGAGCAGGCGGCGAAGCAGGGCGCATGGACACGCTGAGAGCCGCCGTGCGGCCGCGCGAGGTCGCGCAGGCAATCGCGCAAACGATCGTCGGTCAAACCGAAACCGTCGACGCGCTGGTGCTGGCCCTCATCGCGGGCGGTCACGTGCTGCTCGAAGGCGCGCCCGGCGTCGCCAAAACGCTGGCCTGCCGGGCCCTCGCAGCGGCGATCGGCGGCAGCTTCAAGCGCATCCAGTTCACGCCCGATCTGCTGCCCAGCGACATCGTCGGTACGCGCATCTTCGACGGGCGCACGAGCGAGTTCGTGACGGTGCGCGGGCCGATCTTCGCCAACATCGTGCTGGCCGACGAGATCAACCGCGCCCCGGCCAAAGTGCAGTCGGCGCTGCTCGAGGGCATGCAGGAGCGCCGCGCCACGATCGGGTTGGAAACGCATCCGTTTCCGGCGCCTTTCGCCGTGCTTGCCACGATGAATCCGCTCGACGGCGACGGCACGTACGCGCTGCCGCTCGCACAGCTCGACCGCTTCTTGGCGAAAGTCGTCGTCGGGTACCCGACGCGCGACGAAGAGCGCGAGATCCTCAACCGCTACGGCACGCACGACGTCGAACTGCGCGAAGCGGTCGCGTCGCTCGACGACGTGACGGATTGGCAGCGCGGCGCGCGGGCGGTCTTCCTCGACGACCGCGTGCGCGATTACATCGTCGATTTGGTGCGCGCCACGCGCGGTGCGCGCTACATCGACCACGGCGCCTCGCCGCGCGCCGCGCTGGCGCTCGCGACCCTGGCCCGGGCGCGCGCGTATCTCGACGACCGGCGCTTCGTAACGCCCGACGACGTGCGCGATCTCGCGCCGGCCGTGCTGCGCCACCGGCTGGCCTTCGATTACCGGCTGGTGGCCGACGACGTGCCGGCCGAACGCGTGCTGGGCGACGTCATCGCGAGCGTTCCGGCGCCGTGAACGGCTTGCGCGCGGCGATCGTGCGCGGCGCACGCCGCACGCGCCGGCGCGGCGACGGCGTGCACGCGCCGCGGTCCGGCGACGGCTACGAATTCGTGCAGTTGCGCGGCTACGAGGAGGGCGACGATCCGCGGCGCATCGACTGGGCCGCGACTGCCCGCGTCGGCAGTCTGCAGACCCGGGTCTTTCTGGAGGAGACCTCGCTCGTGCTGGCCGCCTTCATCGACGAGTCGGCCTCGATGCGGGTTGGCCGCAAACGGCGCCTCACCGACGCGGCCGACGACGCGCTGCGGGCGTGGTTCGGTGCCGCCGAGAGCGAGGACCGGACGCTGCGCATCGTCGACGACCGGATCGTGAACGGAACGCGGCCGGCGCTGCACGCGCGCGCCGCGCGGCCGTTCGACCTGCGGCGCACGCTGACGTTCGCGGCGCACGTCCTGCCGGTCGGCGCGTCGCTGCTCGCGGTGCTCGACGGGTTCGACCTGCCGGCCGAGGAAAGCCCCTCGGCCGGGCCGGTCGACGAACTGTTGCTCGCCGTCGCCGCGCGCTGCGACGCGACCGTGTTGCTGGCGCGCGATCCGTGGTACGATGGCCTGCCGCTGCGCGGGCTGCGCCGCGTGCGCGACGCCGAGAGCGGGCGCTCGCGCCTGCTGTACTTCGGACGCCGCGCCCGGGAGCGCTTTGTCGCGGCCGTCGCCGAGCGCGAAAAACGGTTGACGGCGCGCTTCCGGAACGCGGGCTGGCGCGTCGGTGCGCTCGATGAAACCGACGGGCGCGCGTCGCTCGACCGCGCCTTCGGGCTCATCGGCGCGCTCGACTTCGCCCCGGCCGGAGCATAAGCGTTCGATGAGCTTCGCACATCCGTTCGTGCTCGCGCTCACGTTGCTGGCCGTGGCCGCGCTGCTGTGGGGTTTGCGCGCGCTGGATCGCCGCCGCTCCGCCGACGCGTTAGCCTACTCGAATCTGGCTTTTTTGGAAGCGGCGGCGGCAACCCGTGTCCCGTGGCCGGCGATCGTGGCGGGCGTCTGGGCGCTCGCGGCAGCGTGCTTTGGCGTCGCGCTGGCCGGACCGCATCTCGTCGCGCCGGTCGCGGTGCGCGACGGCGCGGTCGCGCTGTGCATCGATACGTCGGGTTCGATGTCGGCGACGGACGTGCAGCCGACGCGCGCCGACGCCGCTTTGCGCGCGGTGCGCGCCTTCATCGACAGCGTGCCCGACGGGACGCGCATCTCGATCGTCGCCTTTTCCTCGAGCGCCGCGGTGATCATGCCGGCCAGCGACGATAAAGACGCGGTGCGCGATGCGCTGGCGCGGATCCCGGCGCCCAACGGCGGTACGGCGATCGGCGATGCGCTCGACGTCGCCGCGCGCAGCTTGCCGCCGGTGCGGCATCGCGCGATCGTGCTGGTGACCGACGGCGTGAACAACGCGGGCAGCGACCCGCTCGAGGTCGCGCCGCAGATCGGCGCGACCGGCACGACGATCGATACGGTCGGGATCGGGACGAGCGGCAGCGGGCTGCTCATCCCGGGCACCAGCGAAGAAGCCGACCTCGACGAGTCCGCGCTGCGCGCCGTCGCGGAGGCGGGTCACGGCGCCTACGCGCGGGTCGGCGACGCCGACGCCCTGGCTCGCCGGTTGAGCGACATCGCGCGCTCGACGACGGTCGAACCGCGGCGCATCGACGCGTCGTTTCCGCTCGCGATCGCCGGCGGAACGATCATGATTGTGGCGACCTTCGGCGCTTTTGGCCTGGGGCGCTTTCCGTGAGTGCGCCTCGCCCGGCGGCGTCGAATTTAGCGGTGAGGCGCCGCCATCTTGGACCGGAGACTATATGAGTAACGATCTTTCCGCCGCCCGGGTCAGCTACGAGCGCGCCGCGCTCGACCGCGACGCGGTCGCGGCCGAACCGCTGACCCAGTTCGGAACTTGGTTCGCGGCGGCGCAGGCCGCCGAAATCATCGAACCCTACGCGATGACCGTCGCGACGGTCGGGATCGACGGCCAGCCGTCGGCGCGCGTGGTGCTGCTGCGCGGCTGGGACGAGCGCGGCTTCGTCTTTTTCACCAACTACGAAAGCCAGAAGGGCCACGAGCTCGCGCACACGCCGCGCGCCGCGATCCTGTTCTACTGGCCATCGCTCGAGCAGCAGATTCGGATCGAGGGCCGCGTCGAACGGCTTAGCAGCGCGGAATCCGATGCGTATTTCGCCAAGCGCCCGCGCGGGCACCGGGTCAGCGCGTGGGCGTCGCGCCAAAGCACCGTCGTGCCCGACCGCGCGTTCCTCGAAGCGCAGATGGCGCATTACGAAGCGCAGTTCGCCGATGCCGAGGTGCCGCGGCCCGAGTACTGGGGCGGCTACCGCATCGCGCCGAGCCGCTTCGAGTTTTGGCAGGGCCGGCGCAACCGGGTGCACGACCGGATCGTGTATCGCCGCACCTTGGCCACCGGCGAATGGCACATCGAACGTTTGGCGCCATAGCGGCTCGCCGGCGCCGCGCTCCGCACGGCTGTTTTGTTGGCTGAGACCGCGGCTTCGACGACTGACGAGGTTTCAGGAGTTCAGCGCCCTGCTGACTGCGAACCACGATTCACGATGTCCGACGCCCTGCGCAAGTTGCTCGTCGCTGTGCCCTTTGGATGCTTCGTCGCCATGGCCACGCATTTCGCGCGCTTCGGTGACGACCACGCATTCGGCGGGGAAGCGAACGAGGCGCTCGTGGCTTCGGCAACCGGCGGATCGATCGCGATCGCCTTCGTCATTCTGCACGTCTTGCTGACCGGCGGATCGACGACGGTCACCGGAACCATCGCGCGCGCCCGCGTGGGCGCGATGCTGCCCAATAGCGTGACGCTTTTCGCGGTCGCGGCGGCGATCTATTACGGCATCGAATCGCTCGAAGGCAACGGCATCGAGGTCGGGCTTCCCACGCTCGTTCTCGCGCTGCTGGCAGCGCTCGCCGCCTGGACGCTGCGCGTGCTTTGCGCGCAGTTCGCACGCTTTGTCGATACGCTCGTGCGCGAGCTCGTCGCATTCTTGTCGGCCCGACCTGCCGCGCTGGCCCAATCCGTGCCGCAATCCGATCCGCTGCGCGCCGGGACCATCCTCACGGCGCGGCGGTTGGGTCGCGCGCCTCCGAACGTACGGCGTTTGTTCTAACCGACAAAAACTTCGTTCCGTTCGTTTGTGAGGAATCATCAATGCATCGATTCGTCATTTTCTTTTGTGTTGGGCTTGTCGCATTAAGCGGCCCAAATCCGTTGCTATCCGCGCAACCGCGAGCCGCCGGCAGCGCCTCGTCCGTCAACGTCGTCGCCGCTTCGTCGCTAGCGCGCATTCACGGCAAGATCGTCAGCATCGATCGGGCCCGCGGTACCTTCCTGATCCATCACGATCCATTCGCGTTGATGCCGATGGCGATGACGATGGAAGTCGCGCCCAAAGTCCGGTCCGATCTGCGCAAGCTCCACGTCGGCGAAGTCGTCGACCTGACCATCGACACCAGCGCGGACCCGTGGCCGGGAACGGACATTCGGCCGGCGTCGCAGCGTCGGGCAGGTACCCGATGAGGGCCCGCTGGGCCGCGGCCCTGGCCGTTCTGGTGGTGCTCCTGGGGCTGTGCGGTCCCGCTTGGGCGGACGTCGTCGGCGTCGTTCGCGGAACGCTGCTCGGGCCCGATGCCCACCCGGCCGCGGAAGTCGTCGTCACGCTGTCCGGCGGCGGTGCCGACCTCACCGCTACGACCGATGCCGGCGGCCGCTTTGCCTTTCCCCGCGTGCCGTTCGGGCGCTACACACTCCATGCCGTCGCGGGCGGCGCGTCCGTCGATCGTAGCCTCAACGTCACGACCGGGACGGTTGTCGATCTCGAACTCGTGCCCACGAAGGTCATCGGCGGGGCGCGCGGGACGATGACGGGCGTGCACGGCAACCCGATCTCGGTCAACACGCTGAGCGCCGGCGAGATCGCGACGCTGCCGGTCAACACGAGCATCAGCCGCGTCATCGAAACGCTGCCGGGCGTCGTGCGCTTCTCGTACGACGAGCCGGTCGTCGACGGTTTCCACGGTGTCACTTACGAACTCGACGGCGCGCCGCTGCCGTCGTCGACGAGCTCGAATTTCGCCAACCTGATCGATCCGCGCGAAGCGGGTGCGATCGAAGTGTTCACCGGCTCGTTCCCGGCCGAGTTCGGCGGCCAGCGCATGGGTGCGGTCGTTAACGTCCGGAGCCTCGCGTTCGCCGGTCCGGCACCGCCGGGTCTGATCACGCTGGGCGCCGGCGAACTCGGCACGCAAGAGGGGCAGCTGCAGAAGCAGTTCACGCTGGGGCGAGCACAAATCTCGTTTGCCGCGGACAATCTGACGAGCGATCGGGGTTTGGATACGCCGGCTGAAAACGCGATCCACGATCGCTCGTCCACGGCGAACCAGTTCCTGCGCATCGGGTTCCCGCTCGACGCCCGCGACTCGCTGGCGCTCGACCTGGCGAACCAGTACGCGACCTACCAGATTCCGGTCAACACCGACCCGACGGACATCAACGCGGGCTCGGTCACGTTACCGAATCAGGACGACGTGCAGCGCGAATACGACCGCTTCGCGGCGCTCTCGTTCACTCGCAACGATGCCGACGGCAACGGCTACCTGCGGATCGTTCCGTGGACGCGATATAATCGCGTCGTTTACGACGGCGATCTGCCGGCCGACGTCGGGGGCTACGTCATCGGAACGGCGGATTCACCGCAAACGTGCCCCGTGGCGGTGGGCAACGGCTTCGACTGCCCCTCGAACGGCCTCTTCCAAGACCGTGCTGCGGCGTACGTCGGCCTGCGCGCCTCGAAAGGCCGGACCATCGGCAAGCACACGCTGAGCTACGGCATCGACTTGCAGCAGGAAAACTTCGACTCCAACGTCGCGATCGCGTTCGCGCCCAGCGAAAATCCCAACGGACCGGCGGCGGGCCCGTTTCTGGACGTCACGGCGCAGCGCGGCTCAAATACCGGAGCGTATTTGGAGGATGTGTGGACGCCGAACGCGCGGTTGGCCATCAAGCCGGGACTGCGCTACGACCACAGCACCGGCTACGTTTCGGGCGCACAGCTCAGCCCACGCTTCGAGATCGACCAAACCATCGCGCCCGCAACGGTCGCCCACGCCTACATCGGCCGGTACTACGCCGCGCCGGGCCTGGAAGACACGCGGCGCGAGGCGGTCATCACCGCCACGGCATCGACGGCCAATCCGGTCTATGATCTGTTGCCCGAGCGCGACACCTTGCTCGAGGCCGGTGTGGCTCACGACTTCGGCGCCGACCGGCGGGCCTATGTGAACGCGTTCGACCGCACCGTCGTGAACGTGCTCGACACCACCAACTTGCTCAACACGCCGCTCTTCGCCGTGTACAATAGCGCGATCGGCGTCGATCGCGGGATCGAGGGGCACTTCGAGCAGTCGTCGCCGACGACGAGCGTCGGCGTCTCGTTCACGTATTCGCTCTCGCTAGCGGGCGGCGTTTCGGGTGGAACGTTTCTGTTCGCTCCGCCGGATGTCGCCGATCTCACGCTTCAACCCGAAGACCACGATGAGGCGTACGTCGGCGATGCCTATCTGACGCGTCACTTCGGTGCCGGTTTGAAAAGTTACGCCACGCTCGAAGCGCAATACGGTTCAGGCTTTCCGGTCGCGTTTCTCAACGGTACCGGCGGCCGATTACCGGCCCACTTCCAAGCGAACGTCGCGCTGGGCCGGTTGCCGGTGGGACACAACGTCGGATTCGAGTTCAGCGTCGACAATCTGCTCGATCACCGCTGGCTCATCAAAGTCGACAACGGCTTCANNGCCGGCCGGGCGGTTACACCGCACGGCCGCTGCGTAGCCGCGGCACTAGCCGAAATCCGACCGGCCGGTAAATTCGGCCGAGCGAAGATATTCGCGCGATAAACTGGATGAGATTCGACCGCGTCCGGCCCTGCGCGTCGGCGACTTCGTCGAGTCGATCCAGAATCGGAGCGCTAAACCGAACGGCGATCGGCGCCGTCGGCGGGTAGGTAACGCGCTCCCACTGTTCATCGCCGGAATCTTCTTTCGCGGGGCGGTCCGCAGACGTTGCCGGTGGGCCAGAAGAACGCACCTTGCGGTGTCGTCACCGTGTCGAGCCACACCAAGGCCCGGCGGATGCGGCTCGGCACCGATTCCGGTTGCGCCGGCTCGATGGCAGCGGCGCGCAACGTCGCCGAGAAGGCTACGGAGTTCGGCGTCGCCGCCGGCGCAAGCGCTGCCCCCGTCGACCGGCCGAGATACGCGACCGCCACGAACGCACCGAGGGCAATGATGCAGAGCGTAACGTAGACCACCGGGTTTACCGAATGAGACGACATGGTGGTTTTCGTCGACACGTTACGTCATCAGCCTTTGGCGGATCGGCGGCGATCTTGGGCTCCATCGTGCGAAATCCGGGCTTGGGCATACCTCGGACGAGACCGTGCGCAAGTTTTGCCACGGACGAGACAGAGCACACGTTTTGCAGCGGACGAGACAGAGCGTACGTTTTGCCGCGCCGCGGTGATACTAGCGGTATCGGCGAAACGGGCGGCCGGATCGAGTTCCACATGCTCACCGCTCGCCAGCGAAGGCAGCCTGGAGCGCGGTTCACGCCGAGCGAAGCTCGCATGATGGTGAAAGCATGACGGCTCGTCCGGAAACCAAGCCGAGTGCTCGTGATCGGGCAGTGGCGCTCGCCCTCATCGTCGTGCTTGCGGGGCTGGGCGCCGTCCCGCTCACGGCTCTGTGGCGGGCGTTCGGACCGAAGGTGATCGCCGCCCCGGATTTCGCGCTCATCGACCAAGACGGCCGCGCCTTTACGCTGGCTGGCCTGCGCGGACACCCCGTCGTCCTCTTTTTCGGCTACACGCATTGCCCGGACGTTTGCCCGACGACGCTGGCGCATCTCGCGCAAGCGCTGCATTCGCCGACGGTCCCGGCCGACGAAAACGTCGTGTTCATCACGGTCGACCCGCAGCGCGACTCTCCGGCCGTGCTCAAGCGCTATATGCGGCTGTTCGATCCGAAGTTCGTCGGTTTGACCGGCAGCCTCGCCACGCTGGAGCCGATCTATGCGGCGTACCATATGCCCCGAGCGTCCGTCCCGGCCGACCATGGGCGCAACGACTATTCGATCGTCCATGGGACGTCGCTGTACTACGTCGGCCGCAGTGGCGTCATCAAAGGTTTCGGCGGTTGGCAAGACGACACGTCGGAGCTCACCCAGGATTTAGCGCGGTTTCAATGAGCAAACTCTAGCGCTGCTGCTTTTCCGCCGACGGCCTTCCCGCAGCCGATGCGGACGAGTCGATCGTCAGAGTTCCCGATGCAGGGCCACGGCTTCGATGTTCAAGATGATCGGACGCTGTGGGCCCGGAAACTCGAAGCGATGAACGACCGCTCGACGCGTTTGCCAAGGATCTAACCAATGCACCAGCTCCTCTTGGCAATGTGTTGCGTCATTAGCGGCAACGTGCACGCGATCTCCGGCGTACCACTCGCCGACGTGCGCGTCGAGGTGCGTGGCGGAGCCCATATTACGACGGACGCCCACGGCGATTTCGCCCTGATGGCCGCTCCCGGCGCGTATCAAGTCGCGGTCTGGGCGCCTGGCTACGCACCGGTCACGGTCTCCATAAAGGCGGATCGTGACGTGCCGCTGCAGGTGGCGCTCGAGCCCCTCGACTCACCCAAACTGCGGCAGATCGGCACGGTGACGGTCGATGGGCGGTTTACCCCGATCGTCGGCGCGCCGCCGTCGGCGGTCATCACGCGTTCCGATCTCGACCTGTTCGGCGCGGATCGCATCGTCGACGGTTTGCAAACGCTGCCCGGGGCGACCTTCACGCGGCCCGACGGCGGCGCCGCCAGCGCCGTCGCCGTCGTGTCGCTGCGCGGACCCGATCCATCCGAAGCGCTGGTGGCCCTCGACGGGCAATTGCTCAATGACGGGAACACGGGCGACCTCGACCTGTCGCGTCTGCCGAGCGCGGCCTTTTCAGCAATCGACGTGACCGAGGGTCTGGGTCCCGAAGACGCAAACGGCAGCAACACCTTCGGCGGCGCGATCAATCTCGTGTCGTTGCGACCGACGCAGGCGCCGCACTACGCGTTCTCGGCTTCGGGCGGTTCGTTCGGACAGAGTGAGGAGTGGCTCAACGCGACCGGAACGCGCGGCCGGCTCGGCTATGCCGCCGCGCTCGACGATCAGAACGAGTCGGGTTTCGTCAACACCACCGCGCCGCTATATTCCACGACCAACGTCAACTGCGCACCGTGCGATACGCGGCTGGGCTCGGCGGTTGCCGCGCACCTTGCACTCGGCACGCTCGTCTGGTCATTTGCGCAGAACGCCGATCTCACCGCGCGCGTCTTTGTCCTAGGTGATAATCGCGACCAGAGCAGCGCGATCAACGGGATCGACGACACTGCCGCGGATCTCGGAACGTCGGCTTACGGGCAGCTCACCGGCCCGGGAAATCAGACCTTCGCGCAAGATATTCGCGCCTACCAACTGCGCAGCCGCGTGCCGCTGGGTGCGGGCGAACTCACGGGCGACGTGTCGCTCAGTCACAATACGGTCGACGTCGCCGGCGGCAGCTCCTCGCCGTACGATATCGTCCATAGCGATCATCGCGACAACGTCGCGGTCAACTGGCAGCGGACGTTCGCGAGCTCGCAGTTCGCCGTCGGGGGATATACGCGGTATGAATCGCTGGATTTCGTCGCGCCGCCGGCGCAGGATGGCTCGACGTTAAGCGGCGGTGCGGCGCAGCCGCTGCTGGGCCAGACGATCGGGGTGGGTTTCATCCGCGGCGGGTTCACGCCGACGCCCAAGCTCCGGCTCGACGGCGGCGTGTTCGGATCGCGCTACACGAGCTTCGGATCGAACCTCGACGGCCGCTTCGGCGCGATCTACACCGCCGATCCGCAAACGGCGGTCCGCTTCTCGCTCGGTACGGGGTTTCGCGCACCGCTGCTGTCCGAGCGTTACCCGTTTCCGTATTCGCAGTTGACGCTCGATGGGAACGGGGTCTTCATCGGCCAAGGCAACCCGAACGAACAACCCGAGCACGCCACGGAATACGAGTTGGGCGCCTCGCACGAGTTCTCGCGGCAATCGACGCTCGACGTGTCCTTCTATCGAACGAATTTGCGCGATCCGATCGAGATATTCTATCCGCTCGCCGCCGTGGCGGCGGGGTCGTGCAAGAACAACTCGTACGCGAACCCGATCGCCGGCTGCGTTTCTTACAACGGCAACGTTGGTTTCGCGGTCTATACCGGCCTCGAAGCACGTTTGGTGCAGCGCTTCGCCCAGCATCTATTCCTGACCGCGCGTTACGGGCTCAACAGCGCGTATCCCAAAGATCTCAACTCGCAGTTTTCGAATCCCACGTCGGGCGGAAGTCTGGTCGACAACGCACAGTTCTTGGGCATTCCCCAGCAGCAAGGTTCGCTGCAGTTCGACTGGTCGAACCGCGGCTGGCACAGCGCGGCGGCGGCGATTTTTCGCGGCACCAACAACGAGCTCAACCTGGCACCCTTCACGACCATCAACGCGCTCGTGGGCAAACGCGTGGGGCCGGGCCTTGATCTCTCGCTGAGCGGCACGAATCTCTTCAACGCTGCCGCAGGCCGATTCACGGTCTTTGGTGGCGGTGTTCCCTACCGTGGGATCGTCGGCGAAGATGCCGACGGCGCGCCCATATTCGGATCGCTCCCAACGGATGGCGCGCATGTCGAGCCAGGCGGAATCCGCGTCGTTCTCACCGCGAGACGCTGATCGCCGAATGCCCTTAATCGATCGGTGGCATAACGCGCCGGCAGATTTGCGATTGATCTTTCGGCCGATCCCGCAGAGCGACGAGCTTAAGATTATCGCTTTCGGACACCGCTTTGATCCGCAATCCGGTTATTTCACAACGAAAACACGTCTTACGACCTGAGTTCGTCCCGGATCAGTCGCGGATGCGCAGGCACGCAGGCCTCCGGGCACAGCCTGTGATCGCGCGGTCCCGACAAGCTCTTCGGAAGCGTCGCTGCATGGATCGCCGTCTCCGCTGCCGTATCGAGTCGGTTATGTGTCGTGCTATCGTCGCCCTCATCGTCGCGGCTCTCGCCCTGAGCGGTCTGCCCGTCCAGGCGCAAACGAGCGCAACGAAGCCGACTTGCGCTGCCGGTGATGTGGTCGTGTGGGAGAACACCAGCTCAAAAGCCTATCATTTGCCCGGCGACAAATACTACGGCAAAACCAAACACGGCGCATACGCGTGCCGGTCGGCAGCCGATACCGCCGGCTTTCATCTCGCGGGCGCAAAGGGCAAAGCGGTCACTCCGCCCGCCGAGTCACCCGCGGCGGCCGAGTCACCCGCACCGATGACGAGCAGCACGCCGGCCGCAAAGGGCCGCCACCACCATCACAAATCTGGCGCAGCGACGCCTTCGCCCGCCGCGACATAGCGCGCAGCAAAGGACGAGCCGATGGCGAAATTCGACGCCCTCGACAAAGTCGCTAACCGCATTGGCCTGGAGATCTAAGGCCTCAGTATCTTGGTTCCTGTCTCGGCCGATGAGACCGGTACATCATCTAATCATCGAAATATGCAGGCCGCGCAATTCGCACGCCCACACCGCGGCTCGGCGTGTCATTTATCTTGAGAATATCGATTACCATAGTTCACCGGGTGCTTCATCACAGTGCTTCATCACGAATTTTTTTGAAGCGACCCGCGAGCGCTGAGGCCTTAACGCCGGATGCGCCGTTTCGCGGTTTCATGCCTCGATCTCCTGGGGGAAGTCCTCAAAGACTACGAAAAACGACCAACGGCTGTTGGTTGAGAGCCACAACCAACCGAGCTATAAAAGGCACCGAGCTCTTTTCATCCCTGATCGTCTTTGTTTGAGGCTATAGTCTGGACATGAAAACCGCTCCCCACTCGGTCCTAAATGACGACCGCCATCTTGCCCACACGCTTATCCTTAGATTTCCTAAGCCACTTGAGGCCGACACCCTGCTGTGGCTCAGTGATCATCACGATCTGAAATTCGAGCAGACCGCCCAAGGAGAATTGATTATCACTCCGCCAACCGGCAGCGCAGCCTCGCTTGGGGAGAGTTCGCTGCATGGGCAAATCGTTGCCTGGAGAGACAGGTACGCACCAAACGATATTGTTCTGCCTGCAAGCGGGGGAATCACCCTTCCGGACGGATCCGAATGGGGTCCCGACAGCACCTGGATCAAAGCGCAAACATACGCCCGAGCCTCGGATGAAGACGTTGCGCTTACGTACTGGCGGCTCGTTCCGGACGGAATATTTGAGCTCTTATCTCCGTCCGATAACGTCGGGGATGCCGCCTATAACCTCAAAATTGGCGCGTATACGGCAAATGTGTTGCCGCTTATCGTCGTTCTCGATCCCAAAGAGCGCCGCACGCTCACCTCCCGCGACGGCGGTCCGTTTATCGAGAGCCGAGAACCAACGCTCGACCTCACGTCGAACATGCCGAAATTCGCGCTCGACGTCAAAGCCGTGTTCGAGAGCGACGCAAAGTTGCGGCGCTTGCGCTTATGATTCGCGCTATCGCCGCGCGTCGAGCCAGGCGACGATGTTTTTAACCGTGTCGCCGAAAAACGTTTCGTAGGTTTGGCGCGTGACGAAGCCGACGTGCGGCGTTGCGACGACGTTGTCGAGCGTGCGGAAAGGATGATCGGCCGGCAGCGGTTCGAGGGCGAACGTGTCGAGCGCGGCGCCGGCGATCCGTTTGGCGCGCAACAGTTCAACGAGCGCGTCTTCGTCGGTCAACGGCCCGCGTGAGGTGTTGATGAACCAGGCCGATGGTTTCATTCGCTCGAGATCGGCCGCGCCGACGATCCCACGCGTGCTGTCGCTGAGCACGAGATGAACCGAAACGATGTCGGCCTGAGCGAAGAGCTGCTCCTTGGTAACGAAACGCGCGCCGGCAGCGGCGCAGCGTTCGGCCGTGAGATTGGGGCTCCAGGCGATCACCTTCATCTCGAAGGCCTGCGCGATGCGCGCCATCGCGACGCCGATGCGGCCGAGTCCCACCAGCCCCAGGGTCCGCCCCCAAAGATCGCCGCCGATCGCGACTTGCCAGCCGCCGGCGCGCACCGATGCGACTTCAGCCGGGATCGCGCGCACCGCCGCGAGCAGCAGCGCCCACGTTAGTTCGATCGCGCCGTGCGACGTGTAGCCGGTGTGCGCGACCGTCACGCCATGATCGCGCGCCGCATCGAGATCGATCGCCGCGTTGCGCGCGCCGGTCGAAGCGATCAGCTTCAGCCGCGGCAGCCGCTCGAAGAGTGCGCGGGTAAACGGCGTGCGCTCGCGCATCGCACAGACGACGTCGAAGGGCGCGAGGCGCGCGGCGACGGCGTCGAGATCGCTCAAGTGGTCGCGGAAGTCGACGATCTCCGCGCGGCCCGCAAGCGGCGCCCAATCCGCCATGTGCAGCGCGACGCCCTGATAGTCGTCGAGGATCGCGATTCGGATCGTTTGTGTCATGCCGGTCTTCAATTACCCCGTTGCGTCAGTTCGCCGTGCGCAGGTGGAACGGCCAACTGCGTCCGCGCGCGGCCACGGCGAGAAAGACGCCCGTCCCAAGCGCAAGCGTCAGCAGGCCGAAAACGATCGCCGCCGTCCCCGCGCTGCAGAAGACGAAAATCCAAGCCCCCAGCGCGACGAGTGCCGGCAGCGGATAGAGCCACATTCGGTACGGTGAGCGGATGCCGCGCGCGCGCAGCACGGCGAGAGCGACGATCTGGGCGATCGACTGCACGAGTACCATCCCGGTCGTCAGCGCATCGAAGACCGCGTCGAGCGGCAACCAGCATGCCGGCAGCGCGAGCAGGCCCATCGTGAGCAGCGCGACGTCGGGAAAGCGATGCTGCGGATGCAGATGGGCGAAGGGTCGCAGGAATTGGCCCTCGACCGCGGCCGCGTACGGAATCCGTGAATAGCCGAGCAGGTTGGCGTACATCGATGCGAAGGCGCTCAGGACGATGAGCACCGTCACCGCCGTCGCCGCGGGTGCACCAAAACCGCGCTCGACGATCGCCGAGGCGAGGTGCTGGCCCAGCGGCGGCAGCGAGCCGTCGGGTCGCGGAATGACCTGCGCCCACGGAATCGCGCCCAGGATGCCGGTCTGCATGGTGAGATACAGCGCCGCGACGAGCAGCACCGAGATCACGATCGACAGCGGCAACGTGCGCGCCGGCCGGATCACTTCGTCGCCCAGGCAGCTCGCCGCGTTGTAGCCCAGATAATCGTAGATCGCGAGCAGGAGGCCTTGACCCAAGCCCGCGCGCAAACCCGCCCAGAGCGAATCGTGCGGCGCGGGCGTGGTGACGAGGGCCGGCGTGAAGTGCGCATACGCGGCGGCGATCACGCATACCAGCGTAAAGACGACCGCGACAGCAAAGGCGATTCCAAGCCGGGCGACGGCCGCGATGCCGCGGTAGAGCGCGACGATCGTGAGCACGCCGAAACCGGCCGCGACGGCTTTGAGCGCCCATGGACTCGCACCCAGCGCCGGGAAGAGGTAGCCGGCGTAGTTCGCGATCCCGATGTAGCCCACGGCCTGATTGAGCGGTGCGGCGAACAGCGTCTGCCACGCGAACACGAAGGCGAGCAGCGAGCCGGCGCGCGTCGACCCGAACACGGCGCGCAAATAGCCGTAGGTGCCGCCCGAACCGGGATAGAGCGCGCCGAGCTCGCTCCAGACGAGCCCGTCGCACAGGGCGAGCAGCGCGCCCAGCGCCCAACCGACGAGCGACAGGGGCCCGTGCAGCGCGCCGAGCACCAACGGAATCGTAATGAGCGGTCCGACGCCGACCATGCCGATCGTGTTGATCGCCACGGCGCCGCGCAGATCGACGCCGCGCACCAAGCTCCGTTCGGTCACGCGGCATTCGCTTCACACGGGCGGCGCCGGGAACCTGTCGCACGCGGCACGCTGAAGCCGCTGGCGATAAAAAGCCTCCCGTCGAGCGGACGAGAGGCGAATGACCAGGGCGATTCGGGGCGTCGCCGCCGCGGGCGCCAAGCAATTAGTGGAAGGTATTGGTGTCGATTTTGAAGTCGGCGAGCACGTCGACCGTACCGTTATGTTGCGAGTTGGGATAGACGTACGGCGCGCCGCTCTTGACGGACCATTGATCGCGCAAGCGGAACGAAAGCGCGAACACGCGGTTGAAGCGGTGCGTCAAGAGATAGGTTTGCGAGGTGGTCCAGCGATACGGGAATGCGGCGTTCTCGTAGAAATTAAGCGCGCCCCAGCGGTCCTGCGCAACGGCGCTCCAGCCGTGTTTGCGGTCGATGGGCACCGTGAGCTGGACGTATTGGTCGGTTTCAAAATCGCGATTTTTACCGGGGTCGGGATCGAAGACGCCGTTAACGCACGGTGCCGTGAAGTTACCGCTGGTGAAGATTTTTCCGGTGCAGCCGACGTGATGATCGATCGTCTGCGCATCGCCGTTAATATTGAGCGTGAAGAAGCTATTGAGCAAGAACCCGATCGGAGGCGTACTGTACGTCAATCCAACGTAGGCGTAATGAGCCTCCTGCGAGGCGACCGTATTCGGAAACGGGGTGTTGCTGGTATTCGTTCCGCCGACAATGCGGTGACGGAAGTACAAGCCCTCTTCGAGCTGGAATCGTTTGTAATTCTCATCGAGCCGATATACAAGCACGGAGTCGCGCGAAAACGTCGGGTAGGTGTATGCGCCAGTGGCGGTCGTCACGCGTGCGTTGGGAACGTTGACCGTTCCTTCGACAACGCGGTCGAAGGCGGCCGAAACGATCGGCGTGATCGGAATTTTGACGGTCCCGCCGACGTCGAGGTTATCGTAGCCGGTCTTGGTGTTTATCAATGCGTTCGTAACGACCGGTTTGGTGGTCGTCGGCGAAATGACAAACTGCGGCGTCGTGTAGATCGGGATGATGTCGATGACCGGGTAGCGGCTGAAGGGCGCCGCCGCGGGCGCAGCTCGCGGAGCGGTTACCGCCGGTTGGGTCGGAGCTGCCGGGGTGGACGTCGCATCCGGCGCGGGCGAACTCGCCGGCGCGGCGTTTGTTGCCGGCGCAGGATCGGCACTAGCGGCGGTCGGCGCGGTTAAGAGCGCGATCGTGACGGCAAGCGCTGCAGCGCCACCCCATCGATAGCGCGTGCGCCGTGCGGACGCAGCAAAGCTGAGCAACATATTTCTCCTATTAGGTGCGTTTTAAAACGGCGGCTCCGATGCGAAGCCGCGAAGATGGAGTGCCGGACAAATCGGAGCGTTCGCCGGCACGCTACCACAGGCTGTTCGCATTGAATCCAGCCCGGTGAAAACGCGTTCCACGCACGGTAAGTGTTCTCCGCCCGCCCGGAACGCGGAACGTCATCCGCACTTATCGTGCGCGTCAGCACGCTGAACGCCAATGACATTGGTATGGTCGACGCGCTTGCTCGCTCGTTAATGTGCAGTTAATCTTCTCTGAACTATCAGCAGACTATCGGCGGTTGCCGTGCTTTGTGCGCGCGGTCGTCCGGCGGGCTCGAGCGCTAAATATGAACATCCGTCTTTAGCGCGGAAAGCGATAGAGGCCGACATAGACGGCATAGGCCGTCGCCCCGGCCAGCAGGGCGGTCTCGACGATTGCCAGCGCCGCCGCGAGCCGGGAGCCCGCTGCGAGCACCGCGGTCGGCACCAGAGCGGCGGTGGCGGCCAGCGCGATGGCCCGGGCGGCGAACAATCGGCGGTCCATGCCGGGGGAATCTTTCGCGCCGGCCGGGCGAGGACTCCCCATCCCCGGGGACAATCGTAAACGGGATATGGCTCGGCGAACCGTCCTTGTCATCGGCTCCGGTCCGATCATCATCGGGCAAGCCGCTGAATTCGACTACGCCGGAGTGCAGGCGTGCCGCGCGTTGCGGGAAGAGGGCCTGCGGGTCGTCCTCGTCAACTCGAATCCGGCCACGATCATGACCGACCCCGAGGTGGCCGATGCCGTGTACCTCGAGCCGCTCACGGTCGCGTCGCTCGAGCGGATCATCGCCCGCGAGCGCCCGGATGCGCTCCTGCCGACCCTCGGCGGTCAGACGGGCCTGAATTTGGCCGTCGAACTGGCCGCGGCCGGCGTGATCGAAAAATACGACGTCGAGCTGCTCGGCACGCCGCTGGACACCATCAAGCTGGCCGAAGACCGCGAACGCTTCAAAGCCAAAATGATCGAGATCGGCGAGCCGGTTCCCTCGAGTGTGATCGTCACCGACGTCGAGAGCGGCGTCGCCTTCGCGAGCGGCCAGAGCTACCCGCTCATCGTGCGCCCGGCCTACACGCTGGGCGGCACCGGCGGCGGCCTCGTGCACTCCGAAGCGGAGCTGCGCGCGACCCTCGCGACCGGGCTCGAGGCGAGCATCATCCACCAAGCGCTGGTCGAAACGTCGCTCTTGGGCTGGAAAGAGATCGAGTACGAAGTCCTGCGCGACCGCGCGAACAACTGCATCATCGTCTGCAACATGGAAAATATCGACCCGGTCGGGGTCCATACCGGCGACTCGGTGGTCGTGGCGCCGTCGCAGACCCTCTCGGACCTCGACTATCAGATGCTGCGCACGGCGAGCATCAACGTGATCCGCGCGCTCAACGTCCAGGGCGGCTGCAACATCCAGTTCGCGCTGCACCCCGACCGCAACGAATACCAAATCATCGAGGTCAATCCGCGCGTGTCGCGCAGCTCCGCGCTGGCGTCCAAAGCCACCGGTTATCCGATCGCGAAGATCTCGACCAAGATCGCGCTGGGCCAAACGCTCGACGAGATCCCTAATCCCGTCACCGGTGTCACTAAAGCCGCCTACGAACCGACGCTCGATTATTGCGTGGTGAAATTTCCGCGCTGGCCGTTCGACAAGTTTCCGCTCGCCGATACGCGGCTGGGCACGCAGATGAAGTCGACTGGCGAGGCGATGGGGATTGGCCGCACGTTTGGCGCGGCGTTCATGAAGGCCGTGCGCGGGCTGGATCTCAAATTCGAAACCCTCACCGGCGGCACGTACGGCGACTGGAGCAGCGACGAACTCGAGCGCATCCTGGTCACGCCCACGCACGAGCGGCTGTTCGCCGCCGCCGAATTGCTGCGCCGCGGCCGCGGCGTCGACGAACTGCACGCGCTCTCGACGATCGACCGGTTCTGGCTGTACGAGTTTGCTGAACTCGTGGCGCTCGAGGACGCGCTGCGCGCCGGGCGGGCGGCGGGCGAACCGGACCCCGAACGCGTGCGAACGGCGATCGAGGCCGGCTACAGCTTGCGCGGGATCGCGTCGCTGTGCGGCTGCGAGGTCGGCTTCGGCGGCCCGAACTCCGGGCAATTTCGGATGGTCGACACCGCGGCCGCCGAATTCCCAGCCCGCTCGCCCTACTATTATCTCTCGCGCGGCGAAGCCGACGAGATGCGCCGGCCGCCGAACGAAGCCGTCGTGGTCGTCGGCAGCGGACCGATCCGCATCGGCCAGGGGATCGAGTTCGACTACTCGTGTGTGCACGCGGCGTGGGCGCTGCGCGAAGCGGGCTGCTCGCCCGTCGTGATCAACAACAATCCCGAAACCGTGTCGACCGACTTCGACGTCTCCGACGTGCTGATCTTCGAGCCGCCCGGTGCCGACGAAGTCGAGGCCGCCTATCGCGCGACGAACGCGCGCGGCGTGATGCTGGCCTTCGGCGGCCAAACCGCGATCAATTTAGCCGCCGAACTCGCGCGGCGCGGCGTGGCCATCATCGGCAGCGACCGCGCCTCGCTCGACATGGCGGAAGACCGCGAGAAGTTCGACGCGGCGCTCGCGCGGCTGGGCGTCGCCCGGCCACAAGGCCGCGCCGCGCGCACCTTCCGCGAAGCGCGCGTGATCGCGCGCGAGTTGGGGTTCCCGGTGCTCGTGCGCCCGTCGTACGTGCTGGGCGGCCGCGGCATGGAGATCGTCTACAATGAAGGGCAACTCGCATCGTACATCGGGTCGGCACCGCCGCCGACGCCCGGCTCGCCGCTGCTGGTCGACAAATACTTGCGCGGACTCGAGGTCGAAGTCGATGCGGTCTTCGACGGCGAGGACATCCTCATTCCGGGGATTTTCGAGCACGTCGAGCGCGCCGGCATCCACTCCGGCGATTCGATCAGCGTCTTTCCGACCCAGACGGTTTCGGCCGACATGGAACGGCGCATCGTCGAGGTCACCCACGCGATCGCCCGCGAACTGGGCATCCGCGGGCTGATCAACATCCAGTTCGTGGTTTTCGACGGCGGCCTCTACATCATCGAAGCCAATCCGCGCGCGAGCCGCACTGTCCCGATCATCTCCAAGGCGACCGGCGTCAACATCGTCGCGGCGGCGACGCGCATCGCGCTGGGCGAACGGCTGCGCGACATGCCGTACGGCACCGGCCTGCTGCCGCGGCCCGATTTTAGCGTCGTCAAAGTGCCGGTGTTCTCGTTCGCCAAGATGCGCGGCGTCGAGACGATCCTGGGGCCCGAGATGAAGTCGACCGGCGAGGTGCTGGGCATCGATGCGTCTTATGCCGGCGCGCTGCGCAAAGGGTTTATCGGCGCCGGGATTCGGCTCCCGCGCGACGGCGGCCGCGTTCTGGTGTCGATTTCCGCGGCCGAAAAAGCACCCGACGCCGTCGGCCTCATGCGCCGGCTCGTCGCGCTGGGCAACGTGCTCGTCGCCACCCCCGGCACGCACGCCTGGCTGACGGAGGCCGGCATTCCGGCCGAATTCGTCAACAAGATCAGCGACGGCTCGCCGCACGTGCTCGACCTCATCACGCGCCGGGACGTCGATCTGGTCATCAACAACGCGAGCGGTCCGCGCGGCCTCGCCGACAACTACCGCATTCGGCGCGCCGCAGTCGAAGCGTCGATCGCCTGTCTCACGAGCCTCGACACGGCGACCGCCTTGGTCACGGCGTTCGAGTCCGAATCCGGGCCGCCGCGCTCGCTGCAAGAATATCAGAGCTTCCGCGTCGCCGCGCACCGCTAGTTCCACGCGCGGCACGTCCGGCAAATGCGTTGCCGCCCGCGCGTCGTAACCCAACCCGACATGACCGAACCCGCTTTGGCCGAGCCGCGCGCCTATATCCTGGGTGGAAACGCCAGCACGCTGGCCTTCGTCTCCAGCCTCATTCCGGAGAACCGCCAAATTGCCGCCTGGCTCGTGCCGATCGCCTGGACCCCGATCGGCGTGGCGATCGGCGAAAACTGGCAGAAGGTCAGCATCGCCGCCGACAACGTGCCGGGCTGGGCCGATCAGACGTTCTCCCCGGACGACGAGCGCTCGTTCGTCACCTCGCTGCGCGATCTGGAAATGCTGCTGCGGATCGGCTGGAACGCCCCGGCACCGACCGAGCTGACCGAGGCGGCGATCGTGAACCCCGAAGACATTCCCGAAGACGTGCTCGACGGGATCGCGCATCCGCCCGAGGTGCTGACCCAGTGCGCGATCTGCCGGCGAACCTGCGTGCGCGACCACTTCGTGTGGAACGAACGCCGGATGTGCGCTTGGGACTATCACGCCACGGTCTTCGGCAAGCGCGGTCCGTGGCGCAACGAACCCTACGAAGCGCGCTACTTTGAGACGCTGCCCAAGGCCAAATATGTTGCCGGCGGTCTGCTCGAGGACGTCGGCGTCGACGCGATCCTCGCCATCGACGGACTCGACGACGCGCTCTCGCAGTCGCTCATCGTGACGGCGATGGCCGGCGATCCCGGCGCGCACTTGGCGGTGCGCACCGAGGGCGGTTACACGCTGCTGCGCGAACGGGCCGTGCCGCCGCCGGGAGAAGCGACCTGACCGACCGCGCGCTCGCGCGGCTCGGAACGCTCTTCGTGGTTCTTTTTGCGCTGCTGGTCGGCCGTCAACTGTGGCTTGTGCTGGTGGACGCTCCGGCGCTCGACGCCGACGCGCGCAATCCGCGCCGTGCGCGCCTGGCCGTAGGGCGCGGCTCGATCGTCGGGCGCGACGGCACGCCCTTGGCCTATACCCGCGGCGAAAAGCGCATCTATCCTTTCGGCAGCGCGTTCGCGCACGCGATCGGCTACGCTTCGACGCGCTACGGCACGGCGGGCCTCGAAGATGCCTTCGACCGCGTGCTGGCCGCGCCGCCCGCAACGGAGAACCCGTTCGAGCAAGCCTTCGAGATCGTCACCGGGTCGCGCCGGCAGGCGCATGGCAGCGACGTGATCACGACGCTCGATGCCGACGTGCAGCGCGCACTCGTGACTGGCCTTGCGCCCTACGCGCGCGCCGCCGGCGTCGTGCTCGACCCGCGAACGGGCGCGGTGCTGGCGCTCGCGAGCGTGCCGAGTTTCGATCCCAACACCCTCGACGCGGACTTTTCGGCGCTGCGCACGAACGCGCAAAGCCCGCTCTTGGACCGGGCCAGTTTGGGCCTGTATCCGCCGGGTTCGACCTTCAAAATCGTTACCGCGGCCGACGCGCTCGACGCCGGCATCGTGACGCCCCAAACGACCTTCGACGATAAAGGCAGCTTTGCGGTCGGCAACTTCGTGGTGCACAACGATGAGGAAGAGCGCACCGGCCGGCAGACCCTCCTGGGCGCCTTCGCGCTGTCGAGCAACGTCGACTTCGCGCACGTCGCGATCGACCTTGGCGTCGACCGGTGGTTCGCTTATGCGGCGCGCTGGGGCCTGGGCGAATCGCTCGAGTTCGACATCCCGGCCGCGCGCGACCGCCTCCCGGCCCGCGACACGGTCACTCCGTCGGTGCTTGCGCAGCTGGGCTTCGGGCAGGCATCGTTGCTCGTCACCCCGCTGCGGATGGCGCTTGTTGCGGCGACGATCGCGAACGCCGGCGCCGAGCCGCGCCCGTATCTCGTGCGCGCGATCGCGCAGCGCGATACCCAGCTTGCCACGCGCCCCGAAACGCTTGCTACGCCCGTCGCGGCGGACACGGCGCTCGTGGTGCGCGACATGATGATCGCGGTGGTGACGCACGGGACGGGCGCGGCGGCGGCGCTGCCCAACGTGACCGTTGCCGGAAAGACCGGTACGGCGACGAACCCCCACGGAAGATCGCACGCCTGGTTCGTGGCATTCGCACCTGCCCGCGCCCCGCGTGTCGCTGTTGCGATCGTCGTGGAAAACGTCGGCTACGGCGGCACGTTCGCGGCACCCATCGCCAAGCGTGTCCTACGGGTGGCGTTGGCAAAAGAGGGAAGTTGATCGACAATCATGGCGGCGGAGGGCGCGCGACGAAAAACAGCTCGAGCCAGACCGACGGCTTACGCGTGGACGGCCGATTTGTGAGCGGCATGCCGGTGAACCCCGAACACATCTTCAACAACCGTTACCGGATCGAACACCGGTTGGGCAACGGCGGAATGGCGCTCGTTTATTCCGGAACCGATACCCTGCTGCGGCGCCGCGTGGCGGTGAAGGTGCTGCGCGAGCAGTACGCCGCCGACGACGACTTCGTCAAGCGCTTCTCGTACGAAGCGCAGGCGGCGGCCAAACTCTCGCACCCCAACATCGTGAGCGTGTTCGATTTTGGCAGCGAAGACGACGCCTATTTCATCGTGATGGAACTCGTCGACGGCGCCACGCTGGCCGAGCTCATCGCCTCCGAAGGCATCGTTCCCGAGCCCGTCGCCGTCGAGTACGCGATCCAGATCGCCAGCGGCCTAGCGTTCGCGCATCGGCAAGGGCTGCTGCACCGCGACATCAAGCCGGCCAACATCCTCATCACCAAAGACGACGTGGTGAAGATCTCCGACTTCGGCATCGCGCGCGCCGTGTCGGATACTACGCTGGGCGTCACCCAGCCCGGCATGATCATGGGCAGCGTCTATTATCTTTCGCCCGAACAAGCCCAAGGCTTGGCGATCGACGAGACGTCCGATCTCTATTCCGTCGGCGTCGTGCTGTATCAGATGCTGACGGGCGCGCTGCCCTTCACCGGCGATTCGCCCGTCGCCGTCGCGCTCAAGCACGTTTCGACCGCGGCGCCGGCGATCGACTGCGCGGTCACTGGTGTCAGTCCGGCGCTGGCCTCAATCGTCGCCCGGCTCCTGCAGAAGAATCCGCGCGACCGCTTCGCTTCGGCATCCGACTTGGCGTCGGCGCTGCGCGAGGCGCGCGAACGCCCCACGGTCACCGTGCCCGTCAACACGACGATTTCCGGTGATGTGCCCAATCCGTTCGTGCCGCCGCCGCGGCGCTCGGCCGCCCCGGATACCGGACCGCGCGCGGCGCCCGCCGAGCCGGCCCGCGCCGCGCCCGGACCACCGGCGCCGACGATCGTGCTGCGCGTCGTGGTACTGCTCGTGCTGCTCGTGGCCGCCGCCGTTGCGGGGTTCGTGTTTTTCGGTCACTCCAAACCCGTGCTCGAAATAATCGTGTTGCCGGATTACGTCAATCGCAGCGTCAACGCCGCGCAGCAAGATCTGGCCGGCTTGGGCTTGGTACCCAAGATTTCCCAAACAACGAGCGAAACGGTCGCCGCCAATCGCGTGATCCGCCAAACGCCGGCGGCGGGCGCGAAGCTGACGCGCAACGCCGAGGTCGATCTGCTGGTGAGCAGCGGCGCGCCGTTCGTGGCGATTCCCTCGATTCTGGGCTACACCAGCGCCGACGCGCAGCGCGAACTGGCCAACGCGAAATTGCGCAATCGGATCGTTGCGCGCTTCGGGAGCGAGCCCAAAGATCAAGTCGTCGCGGTCGCGCCGCCGCCGGGCCAGCAGTTGCGTGAAGGCGGTCTCGTGACCCTGACGGTCTCCAAGGGCCAGCCGCCCGCGCGCGTGCCCAACGTGGTGAGCATGAGCGTCGACGACGCGCGGGAAGCGCTGCGCAAACTCGGGCTGACGCTCAACATCGTCGATAAACAAGTCAGCGACGCGATCCCGCAAGACACGATCATGTCGCAGGCGCAAGCGCCCGATTCGGAAGCCGACCGCGGGTCGGCCGTCGATGTGATGGTGAGCCTTGGACCAACGACGGCCAGCGTTCCCGACGTCGGCGGGAAGCTGCCCGGCGACGCGCTCGCGTTGCTGCGCGGAGCCGGCTTCGAGCCGCTCATCATGTACAATGTCGATCCGACCAACGCCGGCGGAACGGTAACCGCGCAGCAGCCCGAAGCGGGCACGTCGGCCAAGCGCAGTTCGCGCGTCGCGATCTTCATCGGCGTGCCGGGCACCGTCCCCGACGTCGCGGGGATGCCGCTCGACGCGGCCAAAGCGGCGCTCGAAAAGAACGGCTACCAGAGCGGGAACATCGCCTTCACCAGCGACTGCATCGGCGCCGCGGCCGGCGATCTCACGCCGTGCCCGGATGAAGACGGCAAGATCGTACGCACCGAACCCGAGGCCAACAAAGACGTCAAGCCGGGCGAAGCCGTCACGCTGTACGTTCACCGTTCGGACGTCCCGAAGTGACCACGCGCCGCATCCTGGGCGTCGATCCGGGTTTGCGCATCACCGGTTACGGCGTCATCGACGTGGGCGCCGGCGGCTGCCGGCTCGTCGAAGGCGGCGTGCTGCAGCCGCGCGCGGACTTGCCGCTCGAACAGCGCCTGGCGCAACTGCACGCTGCGATGGTCGAGGTCGTGGTCGCGACGCGTCCCGATTGCATGGTCGTCGAAGAACTGTGGACGTCGTATAAAAATCCGACGACCGCGGTGCTGATGGGTCATGCGCGCGGCGTGATCGCGCTGGCCGCCGGCGCGCACGGCGTGACCATGGAGCACCTTGCGCATTCGCTCGTCAAACGCGCGCTGGCGGGCAGCGGCGCGGCGCCCAAAGCACAGGTGAGCGGGATGGTGGTCCAACTGCTGGGGTTGCGCGGCGCGCCGCAGCCGCCCGACGTCGCCGACGCGCTCGCGCTGGCGATCGCCTTTGCCAATATCGATGCCCAGCGCACGCGCTTCGGCCAGGCCGGCATCGTTCTGCGACGCCCGCGACCGCGGACCCGCGCGACGCGTTAGCGGTGTTCTCACGCATCAGCGGCACGTTGCTCGAACGGCGGGCCGAAGCGGTGATCGTCGAAGCCGGCGGCTTGGGCTACGAGATCGTGATGCCGCCCAGCCTCGCCGACAAGCTGCCGGCGGCGCTCGGCAGCCCCGTCGCGCTCGAGATTTACGCCCAACTGCAGATCGACGGCAACAGCGGCCGATTTACCTACTTCGGTTTCTCCAACGTCGTCGAACGGGACTTCTTCGAGGCGCTCATCACCGTCGCGAGCATCGGTCCGAAGTCGGCCGCGCGGGCGTTCTCGGCCCCGATGGCGCGCATCGCGCGCGCGATCGAAGACGGCGATCACGCGTTTTTGCGCACCCTGCCGGGCATCGGCCAGCAAAAAGCGCGCGACATCATCGCCAAGCTCCAAGGCAAGGTCACCCGCTTTCTGCTCATCCAAGATGCGCCGGCCGCCCACGGCGGGGCGATCCCCGACTTTGCGGCCGAAGCGCTCGCGGTGCTGCTGCAACTGGCCTACAAACGGACCGAGGCCGAAGAGATGATCGCGAGCACGCTCAAAGCCGCGCCGCAGATTCGCGATGCCGAGACGCTGCTGGCCCAAGTCTACCGGCGGCGCGCGCCGGGCGCGGCACCCGTCGCGTGAGCGTCCGCAAAAAGATCGTCGGTCCGCCCGAGGAACCCGTCGCGGACGAAGCCGGCGAACGCATCGTGTCGACCGCCCAATTACCGGCCGACGACGACGCCGACCGCGCGACGCTGCGCCCGCGAACGTTCGCGGACTACGTCGGCCAAGCCCAGATCGTCGACAACCTCAAGATCGCCGTCGACGCCGCCAAACGGCGCGGCGAACCGCTCGAACACGTGCTGTTCTCGGGTCCGCCGGGACTGGGCAAGACGACACTGGCCGGACTCATCGCGCGCGAACTCGGCGGCACGCTGCGCCCGACCTCCGGCCCGACCCTCGAGAAGCCCAAAGATCTGGTGGGTATCCTCACCGCGCTCGAGGCCGGCGACATCCTATTCATCGATGAGATCCATCGGCTGGGCAGCGTCGTCGAAGAGTATCTCTATCCGGCGATGGAAGACTTTCAGATCGATTTTCTCGTCGACAGCGGCGCGTACGCAAAGACGCTCAAATTACCGCTCAAACGTTTCACGCTCGTCGGCGCGACGACCCGCTCGGGGATGCTCTCGGCGCCGCTGCGCGATCGCTTCGGGATCATGTACCATCTCGATTACTATGCCGACGCCGAACTCGAACGCATCGTGCGGCGCAGCGCGCAGGTGCTCGATATCGCCGTCGACGCCGACGGCGCGGCGACGATCGCCAAGCGCAGCCGCGGCACGCCGCGCATCGCGAATCGGCTGCTGCGGCGCGTGCGCGACTTCGCCCAAGTCCGCGCCGGCGGCGTCATCACGGGCGCCGTGGCCGACGAAGCGCTGGCGCGCGAAGGCGTTGACGCGCTTGGTCTGGACCGGCTCGATCGCGCCTATCTGACCACGATTGCCGTGCAGTACGGCGGCGGACCGGTCGGTATCAACGCCCTTGCCGCGACCCTGACCGAAGACGTGGAAACGCTCGAGGACGTCGTCGAACCGTATCTGCTCAAGACCGGCTTCGTGCAGCGCACCGCGAGCGGCCGCAAAATTACCGCGAACGGCCTCGCGCATCTCGACCGTTCGGGCGGCGGAATCAGTGGCTCGCGTCAAGAACGTTTGTTCTAACGATGCCGATCGATCGGGCCGGCTTTCTCAAAGCGACGTCCGCGGCGTTCTTTACCGGCGGCCTCGATGTCTGGGCGACGCCGGGTGAGATCGCACCCGCGCGCATGCGCGTGCTCATCTGCGCCGATCGCGGCGACGACGTACCGCAGGCGGCCGACGGCGACATGTTTTTCTTCGCGAATCGCCGCTATCGCGGCACGCCATCGATCGTGACGCTGCCCGACGGCCGGTCGGGGGTGGTGGCGACCGTCGACGTCGAAAATTATCTCTACGGCGTGCTGCCCATTGAAGCGTCGCCCCGCTGGCCGCCCGCGGCACTGGCCGCGCAGGCAATCGTCGCGCGCACCTTCGCGCTGGCGCGCCGAAATTTCGCCCGCCCCTACGACGTCGTCGGGTCGCAAAGCGATCAGCGCTTTGGTGGGATCGAAGCGGAATTTCCGGGCACCAATGTCGCCGTCGACGCGACCCGCGGCGCGGTGCTGACCTTCGCGGGTGTCAATGCCAGCGTGTTCTACGCCGCGTGCTGCGGCGGTCATACGGCCGATGCGGCGGCGATCTGGGGTCACACCGCGCTGCCGTATCTGCGCGGCGTAGCCGATCCGTATTGCGCAGCCGCGCCCGATTACCGCTGGCAGCGCAGCGTGCCCCTCGAGCGCGTCCAAGCGGCGCTCGCCGCGCACGTCAGCGAGCCGATCACGGGCTTTGCGATCGGGCCGGGCGATGCCGGCGGTCGGCCCCTGTCGCTCGACGTGCTCGCCGGTGCGCAGCGCGCCACGCTCTCGACCGCGGAGTTTCGCACCGTGCTCGGTACCGATGTCGTCCGCTCGACCTGGATTCGCAGTCTGCGCCTGGAGCCGCCGCAGGTCACCATCGAAGGCGCCGGGCGCGGTCACGGCGTCGGTTTCTGCCAGTGGGGCGCTAATGCGATGGGCGCCGCCGGCACGCCGGCTGCGGATATTTTAGCATTTTATTTTCCGGGCACGCGTATCGCCATGGTCGACACCGGCGGCTCCTGACGAACGGCTCGTCGCGGCCTATCGCTACGAGCTGCCCGACGAACTCATCGCGCGCGTGCCGGCCGACCGGCGCGAGGACGCCCGGCTGCTGGTCGTGCGCGGCACGACGCTGCGCGATGCGGCATTTACCGATTTGCCGGACCTGCTCGCGCCCGGCGACGTGCTGGTCGTCAACGAAACGCGCGTCGTGCGCGCGCGGCTGCGGGGAACGCGCGCGGGCGGCGGTGCCGCCGAAGTGCTGCTGCTGCATCCGCGCGACCGGCCGGCCTTCGATTTCGCCGCGCGCGAATGGTACGCGCTGGTCAAACCCGGCAAACGTTTGGGCCACGGTGCGCGGATCGACTTCGGCGCGTTCAGCGCGGTCGTCGCCGACGTGCTGCCGGACGGGCCGCGCGTGCTGCGCTTCCCGCCCGGCGCGGATCTCGAAGCGCTCATGGAGACGCGCGGTGAAATGCCGCTGCCGCCGTACGTCGGGCCGGGCGACGCCGCGCGCGACGCGCGCTATCAAACGGTGTTCGCGCGCGTGCCCGGCAGCGTCGCGGCGCCGACCGCGTCGCTGCATTTTACCGCCGGCGTTCTCGCCGCGATCGAAGCGCGCGGCGTCACGATCGCGCCGCTGGTGCTCGATGTGGGGCTCGGTACGTTTGCGCCGATGAGCGGCGAGCGGATCGACGAGCACGTGATGCACGCCGAGCACTATGCCATTCCGCCCGCGACTGTGGCGGCCGTCGCGCGCGCGCGCGCCGCCGGCGGTCGCGTCGTCGCGGCCGGGACGACGGTGGTGCGCGCGCTCGAAAGCGCCGCCCGCCCCGACGGATCCCTGCCGGCGGGCGCCGGTACGACCGAGCTCTTTATCGCGCCGGGCTTTCGGTTTCGCGTCGTCGACGCGCTGTTGACGAACTTTCACTTGCCGCAGTCGACGCTGCTCGTGCTCGTCGCGGCGTTCGCCGGCCGCGAAGCGACGCTGGGCGCGTACGCGCACGCGATCGCCCAGCGTTACCGATTCTTTTCGTTTGGAGATGCGATGTTCGTGCTCTCTTCGACCGGAAATGCGGGCGTCGAACGCCAAGATTTTCCGCGTGAACGCTAACGACGTACTGAACTTGGGCCGGCTCGAAGAAGCCTACGACGACGATCGCGCGGCGATCGCGAGCCTCCTTACCTTGGCATGCAGCACCGAATTGCGCTATATTACGGCGCTGCGCGAAGGCATGCGCGACAACGATTTGCGCGCCGTCTCGCGGGCCGCGCACTCGATAAAAGGCAGCGCCTCGAACATCGGCGCGCTGCAGGTCAGCCGCGTCGCCGCGGACATCGAAGACCGGGCAAAGCTCGAACGCTGGGATGGGATCGTCGAATTCTTCGAGGAGCTCGAGCGGCGCTACGCCGAGCTGACGTCACGCGTTGCGGAATACACGGCGACCGTGGTGTAAAGTCCGTGTGCGTGAATGGAGCAAAGCGCTTAGCGATCGCGCCCCGCGGGAACGCTTTGTGCGGGTAGGTGATAAGCACCCCGGTGCTTGGGCCTCATCCGGAACCCCCCGCACCATCCCACGGCCGTCACCGTGCGCCGGCCGCCCGCGCTTAAGACTGCGGGCGACCGACGCGCGTGCGCGCGTCGGTGTACCAAACTAAGCCCGGCGCGCCGTCGCGCGCTTTGCGCACGTGTTTGCGCTCGGTGTAATCGATGTCGACGCGCGGCGCGCTGCGGGCCCGGCTGTGCGTGGCGGCGAGGTTGGCCGCAAAGTCGAGGTCGGCGTCGGCGGCGTCGCCACCGTCGGGGGCCTGCAGCACGACGTGCGAACCCGGGATGTTGCGGGCATGAAACCACAAATCGTCGGGCCGGGCGATGCGGAACGTCACTTCGACGTTTTCACGCGGTGAACGGCCGACGTAGATGCGCGCGCCCGACGGTTGCTCGAAGCGCAGAATCGCCCGCGGTTTGCCGCGCGCGGGCCGAGCCGGAGCGCGTTTGCCGTCGAGCTCGTCGAGCGCCGCCGCGATGTCATCGAGCGTGGCGGCGTCGCCGCGTTCGGTTTCAAACGCCAGTTCCTCAAGCGAGGTGAGCCGGGCGGCCAGCGTCGCGAGCCGGCGCTCGAGATGCGGCAGGGCGTCGCTGGCTTTGCGATAGCGGGCGAAGTAGGCTTGGGCGTTGGCTTTGGCGTCGAGCTCGGGGTCGAGCTCGATGATGAGGTCGGGCTGCGTCGGCGGGACGAACGCCGCGGCGCCCGGCGGAACCTCGCCGGCGTGCGTGTGGAGCGCATCGCCCGCGGCCCGTAGCCGGTCGCGGCCGGCGGCATCGTCGCGTTTCCCTTCGACGGACGCCTGCTCGGCGACGAGCGCGCTGCGGCGCTTGGCGATCCGGCTGGACAGCAGCGTGCGCCGGCGCTCGACTTTACTCGACGCTTGCACGTCGTCGTCGGCGGCGCGCGCCTGCGCCAGCAGGGGTAAGAGCTGCGGGCCCAGCTCGTGCCGCAGGCCGGCGAACTGCGCGAGCGGCAGCACGTGGACGGCGACCAGTTTCTCAGCGCGATAGTAGGCGTGCACGTCGCCCAAGCCGTCGGGTTCGCCGCCGGTCGAGCTCAGGATGTCAGCGGTTCGCTTTTCGAGCCAGGCGGCCAGCGGTGCTGCGGCCGGCCACGGGATCGCGGCGGCCTCGGCGATGAGCGATTCGGCCAACAGCCGCGGCAACTGCGGCGCGAACGCCCCGAGGGCGCGCGCCGCCGCGCGGGCGTCAGTGCCGGCGGCGGCCAGCGCGGCGGTGAAACCGGCGTGGTCGAGTGATGGCTGCGGCAGCGGCGGCGGCGCGTACGGCGCCCCGGCTTGAATGCTGCGCGCCTCGTTCTGCGCCGGCGAGAATTGCTTGGCCGCGGCCACGATCGTCCGGTCGCGCACCACGAGCACGTTGCCGAAGCGCGGGATGAGTTCGAGGACGAGCCGCAGTTCGCTAGTCACGCCGAAGCGCGAGCTGGTTCGCAGCGTGACTACGACGACCCGGTCGCCCGGCCGCGCCCGCACGCCCAAGACGCGCATCCCGCGCAGCGCGGCCGAGATGGCGCGCGTCCAGCCGGGATCGGCGGCGAGCGAGATGTCCTGGCCGGTGAGCGTCGCCAGCGGCGGCGAGCCGAACGCATCGACGGCTAGCGTCGCGTCGCCGCGGCCGCGCAGTCCGCCGACCCGCACGGCGAACCGGCCGTCCTCGAGCAGTCCGACGTCGATGACCCGACCGCTGCGCAGGGCGCGTTCGAGTTCGAGGGCGATGCGCCGGGTGAGGATCCAGTCCGTAGTCATCGGCTTGCAGTTTCGCCGGGAGCGCCAAGCGGCCCGGGAGAACGGGCCGATCCGGCAGGGACGGCGCGAACCGGGAGCGCACGTACTTCGTTTGACCCTGGACGAGCGTGATCCGCGGGTTTGCGTCACGAGGAGGCCCGAATTCCCGGACCCGGTCTGTTGTTCGTGGTGTCGGGTCCTTCCGGAGCCGGTAAGGACACCCTCGTCGAAGCCCTCAAAGCGCGCCATTCACGCTTGCTCTACTCGATTTCTTCGACGACCCGGGCGCCGCGGCCGGGCGAACAGGACGCGATCGACTATTTCTTCCTCGACCGCGACGAGTTCATCCGCCGCCGCACGGGCGACGGGTTTCTCGAATGGCGCGAATACAACGGACATCTTTACGGAACGCCGCGTTCGTTCATCGACGAATCGTTGCGCGCCGGTTTCGACGTTATCATGAAGCCCGAAGTCAACGGGGCGCTGGCGATCAAGGAGCGCTACCCCGGGGCCGTGCTGATTTTCCTCGCTCCCGACAAATTCTCGCACTTGCGCCGCCGGCTCGAAGCCCGGCGCACCGAGACCAACGAGCAAATCGCCGCGCGCATGGAGATCGCGCACGTGGAGATGACCTTCGTGCGCAGCTTCGACTACCTGGTCATCAACGAACAAGCCCATCCCGAGATCGCGGTGGACGACCTCGAGGCGATCGTTCGCGCCGAGCGCTTCCGGATCCACCGCCTCCCCGACAACCGCATCACAGAATTGGAAAACACCTAAATATCATGAGCGACTCCGTATTCGGCGACCTCGACGGCCTTTTGGAGCACGTCGACTCGAAATTCACCCTGGTCAACGTCGTCACCAAACGCGCTAAACAGCTCAACAACGGCGCCCCGCCGCTGTCCGACCGCGTCAATCCCAACAAGCCCGTCTCGACGGCGTTCAACGAAGTCCGGCTGGGCAAGATCCCCTACAAGCGGACCCGCGAAGGCATCAAATAGAAACTGTTCGTTATGTGCGGGATCGTTGGATACGTCGGCGCCAAGGACTCGGTGCCGATCATCATGGATTCGCTGCGCCGTTTGGAGTACCGCGGGTACGACTCGGCCGGCATCGCGGTCATCGATGCGAGCGGAGCGCTCGCCGGCTCGAAAGCGGAGGGCAAGCTCGCCCGGCTAGCCGAGCGGTTGGCCAACGGTGAGGCGCTGTCCGGCAGCACCGGCATTGGCCACACGCGTTGGGCGACGCACGGCCGGCCCTCCGACGCCAACGCCCATCCGCACATGGACTGCAGCGGCC
>PLAE01000168.1 GCA_003134035.1 Candidatus Velthaea versatilis | reverse complement strand
GGCGCGGCCGGCCCGTGCTTTCCGGTGACCATGACCGCGACCTCGCCCGCCTACATCGGTGCGAACGCCGCCGGCTTGACCCCGGTTTTCGCCACGACGTCGGCGGCACCGACGTGCTCGCCCACGCCGCCCTACACGTGCTTTACCACGCCGACCGGCATCCAGAACAACGGTTTGTACGGCTTCAGCACACCCTTCAGTCAGCCCGAGATCGACCGCCTCAACGGCTACACGTTCTCGTACCTGCACCCCGTCGGCGACAACGCGTACAACTTCACCTACGATTACCGCAAAGACTACGCACAGTCCCAGAGCACCGATCAGACCGGCGCCGCGCCGGGCTGTTCGTTCGTCATCGGTTCCGTCAGCGGCGCGAGCGTGTACCAGACGTTGGGCGCGGGTGCCGGCACGCTTTTTCAACCGGGCTGCTCGACGACGCAGTATCCGGCCACGGGCAGCGCGCTCACGACCTACGACNNTGCCGCGTTCGGCGATCGGCACTCCACCGACCGTTTCGCAGTATCTCGATTTCGCGCTGACGGGCCGTTTCGCACTCACCCCGCGACTGACCGCGGCGCTGGGTAACTACTTTGAGATCTACAAGCTTGCCGCGCAGGTGGAAGATCCGGCGGTGCTCGCTGCGTACGCCGCCAAAGGCAATTCCGCGGCCTCGCCGGTCGCGTTGGTCAGCCGTACGAGCACCTACGATCATTACGACCCGCACGCCGGATTGCAGTACCGCGCGACGCCGACGCTGAGCCTGCGCGCCAACGCCGGCTCCTCGATCACGCAGCCGTATCCGGCGCTTGTCTCGGGCTTCGGGTCTATTTCGATCCCCAACGCGGCCAATCCCAACTACACCGTCGCAATTCCGAACTTCAATCTCAAACCCGAGACGACCGTGGCGTACGATCTGGGTCTCGATCAGCGCTTCGAGGGCGACAACATCCTATCGCTGGATGCGTACGATCTCACGGTTCACAACGTGTTCTTATCGCAAACGCAAGCGATTGCACCGGTGAGCGGCGTTCCCGGCGTCATCGCCGGCGTGACGCAGTATCTGCAGACCAACTACGTCAATGGGCCCGAGCAGCGTTCGTCCGGTTTGGAAGTCTCGATCTACAAGAACCCGCCCGTCGGTTTGGGCTATTACACATCGCTCACGCTCAACCGCACGTATTATACGCAACTTCCGTTGAGCTTCTACGCCGGAAATACCTCGGCGGGCAACGTCAACTACAACATCAACGACGTGCAGATCTTCGGAAACCCCTTCGTCAAAGGCTACGGCCAAGTGTTTTTTAACTCGCGCAACGGCGTCACCGTCGAGTTCGGCGCCGATTGGGAAGGCCAGGACAATTCGACGTTCGGAGCGCCGTATATCATTAGCGACACGTCGGTGCGCGTGCCGCTCGGCAGCCGCCGCGTGCATGCCCAACTCTCGGTCCAGAATCTGACGAATTACAACCCCGGCACGGCGCTGGGCCGGACGCTGGCAGCGCAAGGCAATGTCGAACCCGGAGTCTACCTGAGCAAAGGCGCGCTCATCTACGCCGGGCCGGGCGCCTCGACCTCGACGCCGCTGCAAGCGCTGCCGCCGCGCACCGCGCGCTTCCTGCTCGATTTCGCGCTGTGACGCGGACGGGCCAGTTCGAGGATGTGGCGCTCAGGCAACGACATCGCGCGCCCTTAGCAGCTCTTCGATCCGCTCGACGGCGCGCCGTTCGCGTTCGGCATAATCGCCGGCGAGGATCGCGAAGGGCAGACCGCGCCGAGTGAGCTCGTCCGCGAAACGGGCGAACATCCACTCGCGCAGATGCTCCCCGTCGCGGATCGCGTCGGGGACAAACGGCACGTCGGGGTCGGTCAGCAGGTAGAGGTCCATCGCGCGATCGCGCGCGGGCCAACCACTGACCGGCTGGGGGCCGAGGTAGCGCTCGAGCCAGATCTCCGTCGCGAAGGCATCGGTGTCGCAGATCACGAGGCCTCCCGAGCGCCGGGCCGCTTCGTCTTCGCGGCGCTGCTGCTCGCGTGCGATATGCACGAACTCGTCGGGCCGCCAAACGTCGGCGCTCGACGTGCGCAATTTGAGAAGGGTGTAATCGCGGCCGTATTCGCCGACCCACGGTGCCCCCAGACGTTCGGCCAGGTGTTCGCACAGCACCGTTTTGCCGGTCGACTCGGGCCCGACGATGCACACCCGTCGAACGAGATAGGCCCGCACGTTGGGCGCAACCCAATCGAGCGCGGCGAGCGGATCGGCTCGAATTTGGCTCGAGGAAATCGGAAACGTCTCGCGCGCCGCGTCGATGCGGTAATGCGCACAGCCCAATGCCCGCGCGCAGGCTTCGCCGCCCGATTCGGACGTGAAGACGGCATCCGGGGAACCGCCGAGCGCCGCTTTCATCGCGGTTGCCCAACCGTTCAAATCGTCGCCGGGAACGGCAGCATCGACGATGATCACCTCGACGTCCGGATGGGGTTCGCGCAGCCAGCGTGCCCGGAGTTCGGCCGCGATGGGCTCGCCGGGCCGTTCGCACACCGCAACCGTGAGACGGTCGACCGCGGCGCGCGCGGTGTCGATGAGGAAATGGTGTCCGGCGTGTGGGGGCAAGAACTTGCCGATCACCAGACCCTTACGCACCGCCCATCGCCGCTCCGGATTCTAGCAGCGACGCTTTCCACGAACGCGCGCCGACGATGCACATCGCCAGATACATCGCATAGAGCAGTGCCGTCAGGTCGAGGTGCTTGAACGCGTACAAACCGATCGAGATGACATCGATTGCGATCCACACCCACCAGCACTCGAGATACTTGCGTGTCATGAGGTACATCGCGGCGAGACTTAGCGTCGTCGTTAGCGCATCGGGAAACGGCGCAGAATCCGACGTGCGCGCAAGATAGAGGGTCAAGCCGGCCGTCGCGGCGGCAACGACGGGCGCCGACATCAGCCACACCGTTTGGGGCGTGCGGCTGACCGCGAGTGGCCGATCGCGCGCGTCACGGCGCAGCCAGGCGTACCAGCCGTAGGCGCCCACCGCCGCAAAGGCGACCTGCAGGCTCGCATCAGCGAACAGCCGCGCGCCGACGAAAATGATGATGTACAACACGTTGTTGGCGATGCCGAGCGGCCAATTCCAAATGTTCTGCTTAACGCCCAACCACACGCAAGCGGCACCCGTCACGAACCCCAGCGCTTCGGTCAGATCCGTCTCGACGGCATGCCGCCACGACGCGTACAGCAACAGCGCGCCCAAGCCGCAGGCGGCGACCGTCAGCGTTCGTTCGAGGCCCACCTTTGGGAATGATCGGGCGGCTGACATGTACGGTGCGGCCTTCGGCGGCGGAGAGGCGCCGTCCGGCTGCCGCCACGAGCGGCGCGCTGGGGCCCGAGATGGCGGCTCGCAGCGGCCGGAGAATCCGCTAAGCGCTATGCCGAACTACTGGCTTTTCAAGAGCGAACCCGACGTCTACGGCATCGACCGGCTCGAACGCGAGGGCCGAACCGAATGGTCGGGCGTGCGCAATTTCCAGGCGCGCAATTTCATGCGCGAGATGGAAGTCGGCGATCTCGGCTTTTTCTATCACTCGAGCGTCAAGCCGCCGGGCATCGCCGGGATCGCCGAGGTGATCCGCGCGGCGTATCCCGACTTTACCCAGTTCGAGCGCGGTCACGAGTACGAAGATCCGACCTCGCGTCCGGAAAAACCGAAGTGGTGGATGGTCGACGTCGGGTTCGTCGGCAAATTCGATCGCCTCATCACGCTCGACGAACTGCGCGCCATGCCGGAACTCGAAGGCATGGCGCTGCTGCGTCGCGGCCAGCGGCTTTCGGTACAGCCGGTCACTGCGGCCCAGTGGACGGCGATTCTAGCCATCGCCGACACGACGATGGCGTCGCTGCAGGCCGTGACTTCGTCGCGCGACGCCGCACGGTGAGTCGTTTCTCGTCACCTCGCCGACGACGAGTCTATGCGGCCGAATGTGACCTTGACAACCAATTCGAGTGCGATGGAGCTTTGAAGTTACGGCCCGTCAGGAACGATGTCTGATCGTCTAAAGCGTGCATGAAGCCGTAGTCGTTGCCGGAGTTGCCTCCGCCGAAGACGGAGCGAGCGCTTTCATAATAATGCTCTAGGCTACACGACTACACGCAATTCGTTGATTTTCCTCACGAGATAGCAACCTGCATAGACACCGGCATTTAGGGCGACTACGAAGCCCATATTTATCGCGGTTGGGGAATTTAGCAACGTCAGCGTGCTTGTTAGGGTCATCCACGCACTGGCGACATGAAGTTCGGAAAAGCTTGATCGAAAGTTACTCTGCCACGCACCAATCATTCCGGCCGCAATACCGAATAACCAAGCTAGGGGGTAAACGCTCCACGAGTGCGCGGTGAGGATACCCATCATCTCGCTGCCAACGATGGGAACTTTTGGTAGTCCGAAGTTCAAGCCGTAGACGCACCATCCCCGATGGCGCTCCATGATTTCACGTTCTATGCCGGGACGAGGAGCTTGCGGTCGAGTCGAAATTGTTCGGGGGTCAACGTCCGTACCGACGCCGAACCGTGCACGATTTCGTGATGGAGCCAAAGCGCCTGGCTCAAGATATGGTCGGCATAAAATCGCGCTATGGCAAGCTTCGCTGCGTAGAATGGATCGGTGTCGCCGGCTGCTATATTCAGGGCGCTGATCTGTGCCGAACGCGCCATCTGCCAGCCGCCGGCAACGATGCCCCAGAGCTTGAGATAGGGTACACTGCACGACAGTGCGAGATTGAGATCGGTTGAGCTTGCCCTCGCAAGATAGTCTGATGCTTCTTCGAGCAGCCGGATCCCATTCGTCATCTGCTCTTTGATGACGCGTCTATTCTCGTCGGCGGCGTCGAGTTCTGCCGTGCTCGATTTTATCTGTGCAATGACTGCCCGGACGGTCGCGCTCTTCTCTCGCAGAACTTTTCGTGCGACGAGGTCGACCGCCTGAATTCCGGTCGTGCCCTCATAGATTCCGACGATCTTAACGTCACGATATTGCTGTGCGATACCGGTCTCTTCGATATATCCTGCGCCACCAAACACTTGAACGGCCGTCGAGCAGACCTCGGTCGCGGTTTCGCTGCACCAGCCCTTGACAATGGGGATCATCAGTTCGACAAAGGCTTGATGCTCGGAACGCACGGCGGCATCCGGGTGCTTTGCGGCCAGATCCAATGACGCTGCTACGACATACGTCAACGCGCGCATCGCTTCAATCTGCGACTTCATCGACATGAGCATCCGGCGCACATCGGAATGTTTGATGATCGCTACGGGCGCATGCGACGGACTGCCAACTTCGCGCGACTGGAGACGCTCGGCGGCAAACGCGAGCGCACTTTGGTAGGCACGGTCAGCAATTGCTAGACCTTGTACGCTCATGCTGAAGCGGGAATGATTCATCATGACGAACATGTACGCGAGTCCCTTATTCGGTTCGCCCACAAGATAGCCGACGGCGCCGCCCTTTTCCCCGTAATTGAGCGTGCAGGTCGGGTTCCCATTGATGCCCAGCTTGTGCTCGATGCCGGCAGTATAGACGTCGTTTGCTGCTCCCAGGCTGCCGTCGGCCTCAACGAGCACTTTGGGAACGATGAAGAGCGAAATTCCCTTCGTTCCTTCAGGCGCGTCCGGAAGCCGGGCAAGCACTAAATGGATGATATTGGGAGTCATGTCATGGTCGCCGAACGTGATGAAGATCTTTTGGCCCGTGATTCGATACGACTCGCCGTCGGGCACGGCTTTCATGCGAACCGCGGCCAAATCCGAGCCGGCGTCCGGTTCCGTCAGGCACATGATCCCGGTCCATTCGCCGCTGACGAGTTTGGGCAGGAACGTCTGCTTCTGCGCTGCGGAGCCACAAAGTTCGATTGCGTCGATGGCGCCCGAGTTGAGCAGCGGTGCGTTGGCGAAGCCGACGTTCGCGGCGTTCCACATCTCGAGCGTCGGGCCGAGCAGCAACTGCGGCAAGCCCTGCCCGCCGCGTTCGACCGAAACGGGCAGTCCGATCCACCCGGCCTTGGCAAACTTTTGATACGCTTCCTTGAAGCCCGGCGGCGTTGTGACCCGGCCGTCTTTCCAGCTGCAGCCAGCAACATCGCCGATGCGGTTGATCGGGTCGAGCACGTCGCTTGCAAAGTTCGAAGCCTCTTCGAGAATCGCTTCGAGAACGTCCGGCGTATCCTCGAAGCCGGCCAGTTTTGCGATCTCGTCGACGCCGGCGAGCTCGCGCAGCACGAACTGCATATCGCGGAGCGGAGCTTGATACGTACCCATATTGAAATAACCTCAGGACGACCCGTTATGCGTGGACGGCTACGGCGTAACTGGCCGACCGCGATCCGCACCAACGTCGTTGTTTCGCTAGTCTACGTCAATTGAGGCCACGGGAATATCGTGTCTCTCATGGATTGAATCCCTCACCTTCTATGGCGGCACGACCATCTTGAGGTCCAGTCGAACGTCTTCGGGGATCAACGTTATCACCGACGCCGAGCCTTGCACGATCTCCGCACGAAGCCAAAGCGCTTGGCTCAGGACGCGGCCGACAAAAATCGCGCCGTGGCGAGCTTCGCCGGGTAGAGCGGGTCGCCGTCGCCGGCTGCGATTTTCGCGGCGCACGAGAGAGCGGGATTGAGATCGGTTGCGATCGCCGTTGCCAGATAGCCGGTTGCTTCTTCGAGCATGAAGATCAGCCGGTGCGCGTGCGAATTTGCGCAGTTGTCGATCGGCGCCTCACGCCGCCGTCGGACTTGGCCCCGACGGCACAACGCTCTGGCCGGTGGCGCGCCAAGCGTTGTAGAGCACCGCCACGGCGCACGAGAACAGCCGCGAGCGTTCGTCGTCGGCGCGGCTGGTCAGCATGATCGGCACCTTCGCGCCCAGCACGATCCCCGCGCCTTCCGCCTGCGCCGCGTACGTGAGCTCCTTAGCGAGGATATTGCCGGCTTCAACATTCGGCACGACGAGCACGTCGGCGCGTCCGGCGACCGCGGAAACGACGCCCTTCGTTCGCGCCGACGTCAGGCTGACGGCGTTATCGATCGCGAGCGGGCCATCCACCGTGCCGCCGCGGATCTGGCCGCGCTCGGCCATTTTGGACAAAATAGCGGCGTCAAGGGTTGACGGCATTTTCGTGTTTACCGTCTCGATCGCGGACAGGATGCCGACCTTGGGTCCGACGATTCCGAGCGCGAGGGCGAGGTCGATGGCGTTCTGCACGATATCGACCTTGTCTTCGAGCGTCGGTGCGATGTTGACGACCGCGTCGGTTACCAAAAGAAGTCCGGCGAGCGCCGGGGCGTCCATCACGAACACGTGGCTTAACCGCCGCGACGTGCGCAAGCCGCCCTGCGTCTTGACGATCTGATGCAGCAACTCGTCGGTGTGCAAAAAGCCCTTCATGATTGCCGCTATGCTCCCCGCGTGCACCAGCTCGACGGCGCGAGCCGCCGCGGCATCGTGGCTGGGCACGTCTTCGATCGCGCAACCGCCGAGCGACAAGCCGCATTCCGCGGCCACGCCGCGGATCTTCTCCGCGCTCCCGATCAGGACGGGTTCGATGAGTCCCTGGCGCGCGGCCGAAAGCGCGCCCCGCAACGCCATCTCTTCGTCCGGCGCGACCACCGCGGTGACCATCGGGGCAAGGCCGCGGCACACCGCGAGCAGCCGGTCGACGTTGGCGTGCTTTTCGACGCACAGCCGCGGCAGTTCGGTATCGGCGATCGACCTGCGGGTCGCCGGAGCGCGCACTTCGGCGACGCCGTCGGCGATCGTCTCGCCGTCGCGTTCCACAAACGTCCGCAAGATGACCGTGCGCGGCGGCCGCTTTTCCTGGACGCGAACGGTAACCGTGAGCGAATCGGCCACGATCGCCCGGGCGTGAAACCGCAGCGTCTGTGCCTCGTACGTCGTCCCAGGTCCGGGGAGCACATTTCCAAGCACCGCTGAAAAGAGCGATCCGATCCACATCGCGGGGGCTGCCGATCCATCATCGGCGGCTCCGAACTCCCCCGTGCTCGGCAGGTTCCGCGGGTTCAGATCACCACTGAGGTGGGCGAATACATACAGGTCATCGGGCGTCACGACGCGCGTTATCGATGCTTGATCCCCAACGACCAGGTCATCGTACGTCTTGCTGGTGAGCACCATGGTCGTGCAATCTCGGGTCGTCCGGACGGGTCTTCAACGTCTGGTTCACGATAGCATATCGACCGAGTGAAAGCACCGGCCAGCTAGACGGCTTGGTATTCGCGCAAGAACGTCTGCTGCGCGTCGACGCGCTTTTCGCCCGGCATCACGCTGCGGCGTTCGTAGCTGCCGTCGGCTGAGAGAACGCGCGATTTGACGTTGTCGGCCAGCATGAGATCGAGGATCTCGTGTTCGATAAAGTCGCCCATCGCGGCATCGAGGACCGGGACGACGGTCTCGACGCGGCGGTCGAGGTTGCGGCCCATCCAATCGGCGCTGCCGATAAAAATCTCGCGCTCGCCGGCGTTCGCGAAAGCGAAAATACGCGAGTGTTCGAGAAACCGGCCGACGATGCTGCGCACGCGGATCGTCTCGCTGATCCCGGGAATGCCGGGGCGCAGCACGCACATGCCGCGCACGATGAGATCGATCGGCACCCCTGCTTGCGAGGCGCGATAGAGCGCGCGCACGATGCCGGCATCGGTGATCGCGTTGAGCTTGGCGCGGATGCCGCACGGCCGGCCCGCCAGCGCGTGTTGAGTCTCGCGCGCGATGAGCGCCCCGAAACCGATCCGCAGACCGACCGGCGCGACCATCAGCTCCGCATACGCATCGGCCTTGGAAAAGCCGGTGAGGGCGTTGAAGAGCTGCGTAACGTCGGAGCCCAGTTCGGCACGGCACGTGAAGAGGCTCAAGTCGGTGTAGATCTTGGCCGTCTTATCGTTATAGTTGCCGGTCCCGAAGTGCATGTAGCGCCGGATGCCTTCGGGTTCGTTGCGCACGACGAGGATGACTTTGGCGTGCGTCTTGAGACCCGCCACCCCGTACACCACGTGCGCCCCGACGCGTTCCAAATTGCGGGCCCAGTGGATGTTGTTCTCCTCATCGAAACGGGCTTTGAGTTCGATGAGCGCCGCGACTTGTTTACCGTTCTCCGCGGCGTCGATGAGCGCACCGACGACGGGTGAATTACCGCTCGTCCGGTACAAGGTTTGCTTGATCGCGAGCACGTCGGGATCGTTGGCCGCCTGATTCACGAACTGAACGACGGGATCGAACGACTCGTAGGGATGGTGCAGCAGGAGATCGGCTTCGCGAATCGCCGCGAACAAATCGGTCGTGCCGATCAGGCGTTTGGGGATCGCCGGCGTGAACGGCGGATCGTGCAGCTCCGGTTCATCGATGTTGACCAGCGTCCAGACGTCCGAGGTCGCGAGCATTCCGTCGATGGCGTAGCAGTCGACGGCGCCCAGCGACAGCGCCTCGAGCAGCCGTGCCCGCAGGTGCTCCGGCATGCCTTTATTGACTTCGAGCCGCACCGGTTCGCCGAAGCGGCGTTTGCGCAGTTCCGATTCGATCGCGCGCAACAGGTCGTCGGCTTCGTCTTGCTGCAGGTCCAGATCCGCGTCGCGCGTCACGCGAAACCCGTACGAGGCCTTGACTTTCATACCGGGAAAGAGCGCACCCAGATTGTTCGCGATGAGGTCTTCGAGCATGACGAACCAGTGCTGTCCCGCGGGTGCCGTTTCGACCGGGACGAAGCGCGGTAAGCTGCCGGGAACCTTGACCCGGGCGAAATAACCGTCCGGCTCGGACCGTGAGGCTTCTTCGAGTTCGACCGCCAACGAGAGCGACAAGTTGGAAATATACGGAAACGGATGACTCTGATCGATCGCCAGCGGGGTCAGCACCGGAAAGACCCGGTCGTCGAAGTACTTGTGCATGATCGCGCGCGTCTTGTTGTCGAGCTGCTCGTAGGGCAAGATCCGGATGCCGTGCCGCTCGAGCCCGGGCAAGATCTGGTCGTCCAGGCAGCGCATCTGCCGCTCGAGCGATCCATGCAGCGCCCCGAAAATCGCCGCCAGCTGCTCTTCGGGCAGCTTGCCGTCGTCGGAACGCTTGTGAACTTCGGCCTCGACCTGCTGTTTGAGCGCCGCGACCCGGATCATGAAATACTCGTCCAGATTCGTCCCGAAGATCGCGACGAACTTGAGCCGTTCGAGCAGCGGATTACGTTCGTCGAGCGCCTCTTCGAGGACGCGGTCGTTGAACTCGATCCAGGTCAGCTCGCGGCTGATGTAGAGCGCCGGATCGTCGAGTGCGTCGCCCGCTGCCGGCGGACCCGAGCGGACCTCGGACTCTGCTTCCGAACCGGTGATCATATGAGGCGATTCGCCGCGTGATTGCCGACTTCATGGCACATCTCGGCGCACACGTCGCGCTGGCCGCATCGGCGCTCGCAATTGCGATCGCGATCGGCATGCCGCTCGCGGCCGCGCTCGTCGACCGCCCGCTGCCGCACGGACTCGCGTTCGGTGCCATCGGCGTGCTGCGGGTTATACCGAGCCTCGCGGTGCTGACCCTCGCGCTGCCCTATTTGGGCCTTGGTTTCCGGCCCGCGCTGCTGGCGCTGGTGGTGCTCGCGATACCGCCGATTGCGATCAACACCGATATCGGCTTGCGCAACGTCGGTCCCGCACTCACCGAAGCCGCGCGCGGCATGGGAATGACCCGCTCGCAGATCAGGCGCCGGATCGAGTGGCCGCTCGCGTTTCCAGTCGCGCTTTCCGGCGTTCGAACCGCGGCGGTCGAAGTCGTTGCGAGCGCGACCCTGGCGTCGTTCATCGGCGGCGGCGGTTTGGGAGATTATATCATCGACGGCTTATCGACCAACGACGGGAACGAAATCCTCGGCGGAGCGGCGGCGGTCGCGACGCTTGCCTTGGTTGTGGATACCGCCTTGGGTCGCCTCGCGGCGCGCATCGCGGTCGTCTAAATGATGACACCGCACCCGCCGCGGCCGACGCGAGCCCGCGCGCTTGCTCTGCTGGGCGCGGCGCTGGCCGTCCCAGGCTGCGGCGGAGGCAAGAGCGACGTTGCCGTCGGTGCGAAGAACTTCACCGAGGAGCTGATCCTCGGCGAGCTGTACGCCCAGGTGCTCGAGCGCCACGGGATCACCGTCGCGCGCAAGCTCAATTTAGGCGGAACCGATATCGCGATGGAAGCGCTGCGCCGCGGCGAGATCGATCTCTATCCCGAATATACCGGAACGGCCCTCATCACACAGCTCAAATTATCGCCGACCGGTGACGGCGCGGCCATCTACCGCGTCGTCAAGGCGGCGTATCAGCGACAATACGGACTTACCTGGCTCGATCCGGCGCCCGCCAACAACACTCAGGCGCTCGCGACGACCGGGCCGATCGCGGCGAAATACCGGCTGGTGACGCTGAGCGACGTCGCGCGGGCGGCGCCGCAATTGCGGCTGGGCGCGATTCCCGAATTCCTTAAACGCAGCGACGGTCTGCCCGGACTGCAGCGCGTGTACGGCGGTTTTCACTTCAAAGAAACGCGGCTGGTCGACATCGGGCTCAAGTATAAAGCGCTGCTGCTCGGCGACGTCGACGTCGTCGTCGCGNNGCCTACAACGTCGCGCCGGTCGTGCGTGATGCCACGCTCAAAGCATATCCCGCGATCGCCACGCTGCTCAACCGGATCGCACCGCTGCTCACCGACACGCAGATGCGCCGGCTCAACGACGAAGTCGAGGGAACGCACAAGCGCGAGGCCGCCGACGTCGCAAACGATTTCATCACCGCGCATGGCCTCGCCTAGCGGCGGCGCGGCGCTCGCGCTGCGCGGCGTCGGCGTCCGGTATCCCAAGGCCACGACGCCCGCCGTGCACGCGGTCGATCTCGACGTCGCCGCGGGCGAGCTGTGCGTCTTTCTCGGGCCGTCGGGTTGCGGCAAGAGCACCCTGCTGCGCACGATCAACCGGCTCATCGAGCCGACCTCGGGCACGATCGAGATCGACGGCACGCCGATCACGGCACTTGAGGCGGTCACGCTGCGGCGCGGCATCGGCTACGTCATTCAAGCCGTGGGCCTCTTTCCGCACCTGACGATCAGCGCGAACATCGGCGTCGTGCCCAACCTCATGGGCTGGGACAAGCCGCGCATCCGCGCGCGGGTCGACGCATTGCTGACGCTCGTGCGGCTCGAACCCGGCCGCTACCGGGACCGTTATCCGCGCGAACTCTCGGGCGGTGAACAGCAGCGCGTCGGCGTCGCGCGCGCGCTGGCCGCCGAACCGCGGCTGCTGCTCATGGACGAACCCTTCGGCGCGGTGGACGCGATCGTGCGCACCGCGCTCCAAGACGAGATTCGCGCGATCCACCGCGAACTGGGCACCACGATCGTCTTCGTTACCCACGACGTCGATGAGGCGCTGCGGATCGCCGACCGCATCGTGGTGATGAACGCGGGTACGATCGTCCAGAACGACCTGCCGCGGAACGTGCTCGAACACCCCAGCGGCGACGTCGTCCGGGGGCTGGTGGGGATCGACGAAGCCAGCCGGCGCTTCGCGCAAGAGCGGCCGCTTCTGGTGCGCGCGCCGCGATGACCTACCTCGTGCGGCATCCGCAGGAGATCGCGGCGCTTACGGGCCAGCACCTCCTGCTGACATTCGGCTCGCTGGCCGTCGCGCTGCTCATCGCGCTGCCGCTCGGCGTGGTGGCCGCGCGCGACCGCCGCTTCGGCGGTCCGGTGCTCGCCGTGCTCGGTATCATCTATACGATCCCCAGCCTCGCGCTGCTCGCGTTCCTGGTCCGTTTCCTCGGCTTGGGCACCCTGACGGCGCTCGTCGCGCTCGTCGCATATGCGCAGATGATTTTGGTGCGCAACATCGCCGCCGGCTTGAACGGCGTCGATGCCGCCGTGCTCGACGCGGCCACGGGCCTGGGGTTCACGCCGCTGCAGCGCTTGCTGCGGGTTGAATTCCCGCTCGCGCTGCCCACGATCGTGGGCGGCATCCGCATCGCGACGGTGTCGCTGATCGCCGTCGCGACGGTCGCGTCCTATATCCATGCCGGCGGATTGGGCGATCTGCTCTTCGACGGCATCCATCAAGATTATCCGCAAAAGATCGTCGCGGGCAGCGTCGCCGCCGCGCTGCTGGCGATCGCCGCCGACACACTGCTGCGGGGCGCCGAACGGCTGGCCCGCCGCCGCTAAGAGGCTCGACGTTCCTAAAAAGTAAGAGTAGAGGCGCCGGACGTCATTCGGCACCGCAGGCGTCGTTCGGCGTTCGAGGAGTGTTTACGCCGCTTATCGTTAAATAAGGATGGCTCCGGGCGATGCGCAGGGCGGTGCGGACCCTGACCGGGCAGTCCGGCTTTTCAGTCGAATAGCGAGTCGAAGGAGATGGTCGGGTGAACATTCTTCTGCTGTCGATGCCGGACTCATTCGAACACATGCCGGCGAGCAGCGTCCGCGTTCCCAACGGCGCGCTCACGTCGTTGGCCGGCAACGTGGATGCCCATCACCGGGTAGCGGTCGCGGATCTGATCCTGGTGCAAGGCCGGGTCCGCGAAACCGTGACGCGACTCGTGCACGAATTCCAACCCGCGGTCGTCGGGCTGTCGGTCATGACCTTTCAGCGCAAAACCGCCTTTGAGATCATCGATCTCGTGCGTTCGCTACGCCCTGAGGTCAAGGTCGTCGTCGGCGGCTACGATCCGAGTTTGGCATCCGAAACCTATTTGGGCAACGCGCACGGCGTCGTCGACTTCATCGTGCGCGGCGAAGGCGAATTGACGTTTCGCGAACTGCTGCGGGCGATCGAAAATGGAACGCCGTATGATGCAATCAAGGGGCTCTCGTTCCGCACCGGCGACACCTTTGTGCACAACCCGGACCGCCCGATCAGCAGCCTCGACGACGGCTCGATTCGCTTGCCCGATCGCAGCGCGCGCGTCCTGTCGGGCTACACGATGCTGGGCCGCCAAATGGACGTGATCGAGACCTCGCGCGGCTGCACGTTCGACTGCAGCTTCTGCTCGATCATCGAGATGCGCGGCCGCAACATCAATAAGTTTTCATTCGACCGCGTGCTGGCGGATATTCGGGATGCGCGGGATCACGGGGCGCGCGCGCTTTTCATCGTCGACGACAACCTCACGCTCAATGTCAAACGCTTCGCGGCGCTATGTCAGGCGATCATCGACGCCGGCCTCAACACCATCGACTATACGGTGCAGGGCATGACGTCGGCCTTTGCCGATCACGGCGAAACGCTTGGGCCGCTAATGCGCAAAGCCGGATTCCGCTACGTGTTCTTGGGCATCGAAAACATCCTCGAAGACGACCTGAGCTTTCTGCACGCCGCCTCGAAAAATACCAAACACGAGGCCGGGAAGCGTGCCGGAAACGCCGCCGTCACCGCGATCGAACATCTGCACCGCAACAAGATGTACGTCATCGGCGGCCTCATTGTGGGCAATCCCGAAGATACGCGCGAAACGATCGAGGCCAACCTCGAGTTTGCGCGGCGGTTCGTCGACTGGCCCTACATCCAGCATCCCACCCCCTACCCGCGCACGCCGATGACCAAGGATCTGGCCGCGCGCGGACTCATCACCTCCGATCGCGTCGAAGAGTACGACGGCACCACCTCGGTCGTCAAATGCGAAAATCTCACCAACGAAGAGATCGAGTATCTGCGCTGGAGCGCCGAACGCTGGATGAAGAGCCGTCACATGTGGGCACTCATCAAGCACGATCCGTTCTTCATGGCGCGCAACATTTGGCGGATCTTCGCGTTTCATTTTCGCGGCAGCACCCTGCGGACGTTCCTGCGCCTCGAAGACGAGCAGGTCGCCTTTAAACGCTATCGGGGCATCCGCGCCGCCGAACGCAATTACGTGTGAAGTCGCTCCGCGCAACGCTGCGGCCGTGATGCTGCCGCTCTTCGCTTACGGGACCTTACGCGACCCCGAATATCAGCTCGAACTGTTCGCGCGCACGTTCGCGATGGAGCTCGCCGAGGTCTCGGGCTTCGTGGTTCTCAGCACCGGCGGCGGCTATTTGGCCGCCACGCCGCGACCCGGCACGACGATCCGCGGGGCGCTCGTCGCGCTCGACGCCGCGGCCTATGCCGTCGCCGACGCATGGGAAGACCTCGCGGTCTACGATCGGATCACCGTCGATGCGCGGCGCACGCTCGACCGTGTCGTGCAGCGCTGCTTCATGTACGTCGTGCCGGAGGCGCGCGGCACTCCGGTCGTCGACGAGCGGCCGGCCGACCGGTCGCGCGCCGAGGTCGTCGCCGACATTCGCCGCTTCGTCGCCGCGTCGGTGGACATCACCGTTCGACGGTGAAGAGCGTGAGCGCGTAGCGCGCGCCGGCATCGGTGAAGGTTTTGCTTTCGGCGAAGCCGCAGCGCCGCGCGAGCGCGACGATTTCCTCGCGGGAAAACTTGAACGACGACTCGGTGTGAATGGTTTCACCGACCGAAAACGGCACGTGCAAACCCGCGCCGCCGATGCGCACGGTTTGCCGCCGTTCGCTGACGAGGAACGAATCGACCGCGCCGCGGCGCATATCGTACGTCGCGCGAAACCGAAATGCGTCAAGATCGAAGTCGCCGTCGAGTTCACGGTTGATCCGCCCGAGCAAGTTCTTGTTAAACGCGGCCGTTACGCCGGTGGCGTCGGAATAGGCGGCCTCGAGAATTTGCGCATCTTTCTTGAGGTCGTAGCCGACGAGCAGCCCGTCGCCGGGCTGCAGTGTCGCCGACACCAGTTCGAGCAGTGCCCGCGATTCGGCCGGCTGGAAATTGCCGATATTCGATCCGAGGTAGAGCGCGAGCACCCGGTCGCGGGTCGTCAAGCGGCGTTCGCGCAGCAAGGTGTAGTAGTCGCTCGCGTGGGCGCTGACCCGCAAGCGGTCGTTGGCGGCGATGAGCGCCAGCGACGATTCGACGAGCGCGTCGGGCGAGATGTCGATTGGGTGATACGTCAACTGCGGCTGGCGCTCGAGGATCGCCTCGATGATGAGCTTGGTCTTGAGCGCGCTGCCCGAACCGAGCTCGACGAGCTCGAGCGGCTCGCGAAACGCCGCGACGATCGCACGGCCGTAGGTCGCGAGCAGATCGCGTTCGACCCGGGTCAGATAGTATTCGGGAAGCCGGCAAATGGCCTCGAACAGCGACGAGCCCAGATCGTCGTAGAAGTATTTGGGCGACAGGGCGTATGGTCGCGCACCGAGCCCCGCGCGCACATCCTGGGCGAACGTTGCGACGCGTTCGGGATGCAGATCGCGGCTCAGCGCGAAGCGCTCGGAAATCTCAGTTTGCGTCGTCGAAGCCATTGATCTCTCTCATCTGATTCGTTACCCGTGTTCGCAGGAGGAAAATGTGACGTCTGAAGCGGTCTCCATCGATGTCGACGGCAGCGCGATGCCGGGTTATCTCGCGCGTCCCGACGAGGACGGGCCACGGCCGGCCGTTATCGTGCTGCAGGAAATCTTTGGTGTCAATACCGAGGTCAAACGCATCTCGGACTTGCTTGCGGCGACCGGATATGTCGCGCTGGCGATCAACTATTATCACCGCACGCATCCGGACCTCAACGAACCCTATACCCCCGAAGGACTGAAAAACGGCTTTGCCGCGGCGGGAAAAGTGACCCGGGCAACGCTAAAAGCCGACGTCGGCGCAGCGCTGGACTATCTCAACAAACTCGACGCCGTGAAGTTCGGCCGCGTTGCGACCTGGGGATTTTGCTTCGGCGGCTCGGTCGCATTCATCAGCGCCACGCTGCCCGGATTGAGCGCGGCGATCGCGTTTTACGGCGGCAGCATCGCGGCGCCGTTTCCCAGCGGCGAGCCCGAAGCGCTCGCCGACGTCAACGACATCCGCAGCCCGATCTTCCTCGCGTTCGGCGGGAAAGATGCGTACATCACGCCGGACAAGGTTGAGCGCATCCGCGCCGCGCTGACGCAAGCGCACAAAAAGTTCCAGATCCAAGTGTATCCCGATGCGGACCATGCGTTCTTTCGAGAATCATCCGATGATCTCGATTCGAGCACGGTCGTGGCCGACGCTTGGGACCTCGTTCAAGCCTTTTTGCGGGAACATACCAGCTAGCGGGATTCGGCTGCGCCGAAT
>PLAE01000121.1 GCA_003134035.1 Candidatus Velthaea versatilis | reverse complement strand
TCTTGCCGTTGCCGCGCACGGGTCCGTCGAGCCGCTGCAGATTGCAGTTGACGACGAAGATGAGGTTATCGAGACCTTCGCGCGCCGCGAGCGCCAGCCCAGCGAGCGATTCGGGTTCGTCGACCTCGCCGTCGCCCAAGAAGCACCACACTTTGCGGCCCGTCGTGTCGGCGAGTCCGCGATTGTGCAGATACTTCATGTAGCGCGCGGTATACACGGCTTGCAGCGGTCCTAGACCCATCGAGACCGTCGCGAACTGCCAGAACTCGGGCATCAGCCAGGGATGCGGATACGAAGACAGCCCGCGGCCATCGACTTCTTGGCGGAAATGCTTGAGCCGGTCTTCGGTGATCCGGCCCTCGAGGTAAGCGCGCGCGTAGACGCCGGGCGACGAATGGCCTTGGAAGTAGACCAGATCGCCGCCGTGCTTATCGGACGGCGCATGCCAGAAGTGGTTGAAGCCGACGTCGATGAGCGTCGCCGCGGAGGAGAATGTCGCGACGTGGCCGCCCAGATCCGTGCCGAGTTTGTTGGCCTTCACGACGGTCGCCATCGCGTTCCAGCGCACGTAGTGGCGCAGCCGCTCTTCGATATCGTGATCGCCCGGGAACGGCGCCTGCCGCTCCACCGGGATCGTATTGATATAGGGCGTGGTCAACGCCAGCGGCAGGTCGACGCCGCGTATTCGGGCGCGCTGGGCGAGCGCGTCGAGAATTTCACGTGCGCGGTCGGCGCCCTCGGCGGCGATGAGGCCGTCGAGGGCGTCGATCCACTCGCGCATCTCCTGCGGATCGGCTTGCGGAGCGGCGGCGTTTCCGTTGACGGCACTGGCCGGGCGCGGCGAATCGATCATGGCGACTCCCATTTCGTGGGCGACTCGTTTCCGTCTCGCAGCAATGCGAGCGAAGCGTATGAATTTGCATCATCACTGGGTATTTCCGCCCTTTTTATAAGAGAGCAAGCGATCGAATTTCGACCTTCGTCTAAGGGACGGCGCTGGGAATGACCCGGCCGTTGCGCTAATTGGCCCGCTGTACGATGCGCATTGTATGGCCCAGTTGACGCTCGATATCGACCGCGGAATGAGCGCGGTCGCTGCGCTGCTGGCATGGTACGCGCGCTTCGGGCGCACCCATCTGCCGTGGCGGCAAACGCGCGATCCGTACGCGATCGTGGTGGCCGAATTCATGCTCCAGCAAACGCAAGTCGACCGCGTCCTGCCGCTCTATCGGGCATTCCTCGAACGCTTTCCGAATTTCGCGGCGCTGGCCGCGGCCGATGCCGGCGACGTGATCCGCGCCTGGCGCGGGCTGGGCTACAATTCGCGCGCGCAGCGCTTAGGGCGCTTGGCGCAAACCGTGGTCGCCAGGCACGCGGGAGCCTTGCCGCGTTCGCGCGCTGCGCTGCTCGAACTGCCCGGCGTCGGACCGTATACCGCCGCGGCGGTCCGCGCGTTCGCGTTCGACGAGAACGACGTCGCGCTCGATACGAATATTCGGCGCGTCGTCCACCGATTGGCCTTCGGCGTCGAGTTTCCGGCCTTTGCCGGCGCCGACGAGATCGATGCGGCGGCCGCGCGGATGGTGCCGCCCGGTCGCGGACACGATTGGAATTCCGCGATGATGGACCTGGGCGCGACGATCTGCACCGCGCGCGCCCCCAAGTGTCTGCTGTGTCCGCTTGCCGCGCACTGCCGGGCCGCGCCGATCGACCCGGCGCGACTCGCGGTCCGCGCCAAAGCCGTCGCGCGCCGCTCGTCCCAGGCAGCGTTGCCGTTCGAGCGCACGACGCGTTTCCTGCGCGGCCGCATCATCGACCGGCTGCGCGATGTACCGCTGCGCGCCGGCCTTGCCGTAACGGAGTTGCAGCGCGATCTCGCGCGCGTCGTTCCGCCCGACCGGCTGGCTGAAATCCCGACTGTCGTCGGGGTCCTCATCGCCGAAGGCATCGTCGCGCGCGACGAAGGCGGGGTTCGGCTCAGCAGCTAGTGCTAGTGGGTCGACTTCGTCGACCCTTCGCGTTTGCGGCTCCGCTGCAAGCCGCCCGTCGTCGACCGTCGGGCGCGGGCGGCTGCGTTAACCGAACCAGGCCGGCAGGTCGGAGTAGCGCTCTTCTTTCCACGGATCGGCGTCGTTGTTGTAGCCGCGCTTCTCCCAAAAACCTTGGACGTCGTGGTCAAGGAACTCAAGACCATGGATCCACTTCGCGCTCTTCCAAAAATACAGCTTCGGTACGAACATCCGCACCGGTCCGCCGTGGATCGGTTCGAGCGCTTGACCGTCGAATTCGTACGCGACGAGGCAGTCGTCGCCCAGCATCGCGGCGAGCGGCAGATTCGTGGTGTAGTCGTTGTCCGCGTGCTGAACCACGTGCGTCACTTCGGGCTTGGGTTTGGCTCGCTCGACCAAGTCGCGAAAGCGCACGCCGCGCCACTGGGTGTCCTTTTTGCTCCAGCGCGTAACGCAATGGATGTCGCCGCGCCACTCCGTCGACGGCAGCGCGCGCAGTTCGTCGAAACTCAGCTCGAAGGGTTCTTCGATGAGTCCGAACAGGCGCAGCCGCCAGGTCTCCCGGTTGAACCCTGGCACGTCGCCGACGTGCAGCACCGGAAACCCGGTTGTCACGCTCTGTCCCGGCGGCACGGTCGCATCCTTTTGCTTGAAGAACGGCATGCGGCTTTCGACGCTGGAGAAGCCGCCGGTGGTTGCGCGGCTACTCGCCCCTCATCGGCGCTGTCGCCGAGCTTTGCGGCGTCGAATTCGAGTGTTCCGCCACGCCGCTCGCCGGAGGCACTCCGAATTGCAGCGCTAAGCTCTGGGCGTGCCTATTGCGTTTCCGACACGTCGCGTTACGCGCAAGGTCGCGCGTGAGGAACTGGCTATTCTCGAGGCGGCGTACCCGGCGGCGGTCACGGCGCTGGTGTACCGCAATCCGTTCGAGCTGCTCATCGCCGTCATTTTGTCGGCCCAGTGCACCGATGCCCGCGTGAACCAAACGACGCCGCAGCTTTTCGCCGCCTACCCGGATGCCGCTGCGCTGGCGCATGCCGAGACGGCGGACGTCGAACAGATCATCAAATCGTGCGGATTCTTCCGCATGAAGGCCAAGAACATCGTGAGCGCGGCGCGCGCGCTCGTCGCCGACCACGGCGGTGAGGTTCCGCGCGAACGCGAGCAACTCGAAGCGTTGCCGGGGGTCGGGCGCAAAACCGCCGCGGTCGTGCTGTCCGTCGCCTTTGAAGGGGCGGCCTTCGCGGTCGATACGCACGTGTTCCGCGTTGCCCACCGGCTTGGGCTTACGTTGGGGAAAACGCCGCGCGCGGTGGAGGACGACGTCACCGCGCTGCTGCCGCCCGACCAGTGGCGGCACGCCCACCATTGGCTGATCCTGCACGGCCGCGCCGTATGCAAGGCGCCGACGCCGTTGTGCTCAACGTGCCCGGTGACGATGTGCCCGTCACGGCCGCTGGTCGAAAAGGCGCGCCTGGTCGCGAAGCGGTCCACCCGGTCGGCGGTCACCGCTCGCGCGCCGGCCGCGCCGCGGTCCCACAAGACCTCGACGGCCGCCAAACCGCCGCCGGCGCGAGAAAAACCGGTAAAGGCGGACCAACCCAAAGCCGTCGGTGCTCACCACGGGGCGCGGCCCCGGCCAGACCGCTGACGAGCGGACCGGCGCGGGGGGCGCCTGAATCGCTTGCGACCGTCGGACCGTTCTGTCGAGCCGTCCGTCTCAGTCGGCGCGGTTCAAGCCGAAACGGAAGCCCGCGGTCACAAGGCTAGGAGGCCTCCTAGAAGCGCATCGGGCCGGGCGCGTCCAGGTGCGCCGGGCGCGGAAGCTCGGCGTCCTGCGCGATCGATTTGAGCAGGCCCGCGGCGGTGAGCGGCTGGCCGTAGCCGGCTTCGGTCGAGAGTTTGGAGAGATTGACGAGTGCGGGCGCGTCGGCTCCGGCGTCGAACTGGTAGTCGCCGTCGAGTTCGCAGCCCGTCACGCTGACGAGTTGCCGCTGGGGGTCGAGATCAAGCGCGATACGTTTACCGCCAAAGCGCAAACGCAGGCGCAGCGGCTTTTCCAAGCGGACATACGTCACACGGTTTTTGCCCAGAATCGAATTAAGCCGCTTGCTGCCGATCGCCAGTGCGTCGGCAAGCCCGGCGAACGATGTTTCGGCGTCGCCGCCGGCCGGAGTAGGGGCGTTCGAGGTCGCCGAATCGATCGCTGCTCCGAGGTCACGTCGGGCGCGCAGCTTGGTTGCCATCGCCACGATCGGGTTTTGCTGTTGTTCGTCGTCGTTCATTGCTGCTTTGCCGGGGGAAAGAATCCGCGCAACCCCCAGCTTCGGCCGATAGCGCGTTCGGCCCGCTCCGCGGGCCCCGCCGGTATCGACGCTTGGGCTGCCGGCGGCGTCTTACCTCGCGATCGATGTCCGGCGCGCGAACGCCGCAGGGAGCACCGCTGATGCGCGAATACGTCGAGAGTGCCGTCTTGGGCGGCGGACGACCGAGAATGCCCGACACGCCGGAGCGTTCGCGGCTCGAACGCGAGCGCGGCATCCGCGAGGTCATCTTCGGGATGCAGGACGGCGTACTCACGACGCTGGGGATCGTGACCGGCGTCGGCGCCGCCCAACCCGAGCGGGCGACGATTTTGCTCACCGGGCTCGTCGCGCTCATCGTCGGCACGATCTCGATGGGCGGCGGTGAATACCTGGGTGGAAAATCCGAGCGTGAGGTGGTGCGCAACGCCATCCGGCTCGAGCAGCGCGAAATGATCGAAAAACCCGAAGACGAATTTCTCGAACAGGTTGCGTACTACCGGCTCAAGGGCTTCACGGCCGACGAGGCCGTGATGATCGTCAAACGCTTGGCGACCAACCCCGAGGTCTGGCTGCACGAGATGATGCGCGACGAGTTCGGCATCGATCCCCGCATCGCCGAGGGCGGCGGTGCGTCAGCGGCGTTCGCGATGGGCGGATCGTTCGCCGGCGGCGCGATCGTGCCGCTCATCGGCTACTTGTTTCCGCTCCCCTACGGCGTGTCGCTGGCGATCGGGATTGCGCTCGCCTCGCTGGGGCTCTTCGCGATTGGCGCGTTCGCGGGCCGTTTGTCGAATCGCAATCCGTTTATCAAGGGGGCGGAGCTGTTTGGGTATGGCGCACTTGTGTTTTGCGTGTCGTTTGCGGCCGGCCGCTTCATTCCGGCGCTATTCGGACACGCGCCGGTAAGCGCGCAATGAGGTGGGAACAGCGCGCCGTCGCCATGTCCGCGGCTGCGCCCCAAGCCGTCTGGGCAGTGCTGCTCGACGGTGCGCGCTGGAGTTTTTGGAATCCGGGCGTGGAGTGGATGTGGCTCGAAGGCGAGCCGGCGCCCGGGACGCTCGTTACGATCAAACTCCGAGGCGTCCGGCAGACCGCGTTCGTCATCCGTGACCTGCTCGCGACGGAACGTTTTGCGCTCGGTTTGACGGTCGGACCCGTCGCTCGGTTGGAGCTGACTTGGACCCTCTGGGCGCAGAACGGCGGAACGCGCGTCGAAGCCGCCGTCGGGATCGCGGGCATCGCGGCGGGACCGCTATTAAATCGCCCGGCGAGGAAAGTGGCGCAGGCGTTGCCCGGGCACCTCGAACGACTCGCGGCGCGCGCGTCCGGCGTCCACGTGCCGGCTGCCGCCGAGCAATGAGAAAACGCGCGGCTCAAACGAGCCGCGCGTATGGTATTATTGCTAAATCGTGAACTGATCCGAATCGGGTGCTACTTCTTGCCCTTCTTCGATGCCTTCTTTGCTTTCTTCTTTGCTGCCATGTGACCATCACCCCCAAATCTGTTCAAGATTTCACGCAATCGGCGTCATGCCGGCTGCTGTATTCTCACCAACGAATGTTGGTCTCCGCGAGTTCCGCATGACGGGATTCAACCCTTCGAGTTAGATGAGAATTTGGTTCAGACGAGCAGGGGTAAACTTGTGATGTGAGCAGGATTCGCGTGCCGCGCCCGGCGTCTGCCGGGTTAACGTGACGGTTCGTGGAAAACAGGGCCGAATGCCGATCATCGAAACGCGCGAGCTCCGGAAAGTCTTTCGGTCGCTCAAGCGGCAGTCGGGCGTTCTTGGCACGCTCTTGACATTGTTCTCGCGCACGTATGAAGAGAAGGTCGCGGTCGAGGACGTAACGATGTCGCTCGAAGCGGGTGAGCTCGTCGGCTACATCGGCCCCAACGGCGCCGGCAAGTCGACGACGATCAAGATGCTGACCGGCATCCTGGTGCCGACGTCGGGCGAGATCCGCGTGGCTGGTCTCGTACCGCATGAGAAGCGGCGCCAGAACGCCTCGAACATCGGCGTCGTCTTCGGTCAGCGCAGCCAGCTCTATTGGGATCTGCCGTTGCGCGAATCGTTCGAGCTGCTGCGCGCTATTTACGGCGTGCCGCGCGACCGCTACCGGCAAAACCTCGCGCACTTCTCGGCAATTCTCGATCTCGATCGATTCATGGCCACGCCGGTTCGCCAGCTCTCGCTCGGTGAACGGATGCGCGGTGACTTCGCGGCGGCGATGATGCACGACCCCCAAATCGTCTATCTTGACGAGCCGACCATCGGCTTGGACGTGGTCGCCAAGGAAGCGATCCGCAATTTCATCAGCGAGGTGAATCGTGAGCGCGGAACGACCGTCATTCTGACCACGCACGATCTCGCCGACGTCGAGCGCCTGTGCAGCCGGATCATCCTCATCGATAACGGGACGATCATCTACGACGGTTCGGTCGAGCGGCTGCGCACGGAATACGGCACGCACCGCACCCTCGTCGTGACGTTCGCCGAGTCGTACGACGACATCGCCGTCGAGGGGACCGAGATCGACGGCCGCGAGGGCAATACCGCGCGCCTACGTTTCGACCGCCGCACGCTGACGGCCGAGGCGCTGATCCGGCGCGTCACCGAAAAGTACGCCATCACCGACGTTTCCATTATCGAACCCGATATCGAGACGATCGTGCGTCGCATCTACGTCGAGGGCTATCGAGAACAGGTGCCCGCGATCGGGCAGCGGTGAATCCCGCTGCCGCCCGGTTTCGCATCGAACCCTACGTCGAGTTCGCCAAGAAAGCGATTTCACGCGAAGCGACGTACCGGTTTGACGTCTTCAGCAGCATCGGCTCGTTCGTCGTGCGCGTCTATCTGCTGCGCATGGTGTGGACCGCGCTCTACGCGCATAACGCGGCACCGCGCGATCTGCCGCTGCACACGATCATCACCTATTCGACCGTCGCGCTGCTCATGGGTCTGGTGCTCGACATCGACCAGACGCGCATCCTGCACGACAAACTCAACGACGGCAGCATCGCGACCGACTTCATGAAGCCGATTAACGTGCCGCTGTATTTTTTCAGCGACGGTACGGGCGAGGTGATCTTCCATGCGTTCCTGATCGTGCCGGCGCTGCTGCTCGCGCTGCTCTTCGTACACATCGACGTGCCGGCGCCGCCGGTGCTCGTCGCCTTCGGCGTGAGTTTTCTGCTGGGCTATTTCGTCGGCTTTTTCATCAATTTCATTTTGAATTGCGTGGCGTTTTGGACGCTGGAAATTCACGCGGTTCAGTTGATTCTCACCTGGGTGACCGATCTGCTCGGCGGCGGAATCGTTCCGCTGGTGTTGTTTCCGGCGGCGCTGCAGACGGTGATCTTCTGGCTGCCGTTCGCGGCGATGTTCTCGACCCCGCTGCTCATCTACGTCGGTCAAATCCCGCCCCAGCGGTATGTCGGGGCGCTCGGTCTGCAGTTGGGCTGGCTGCTGCTGCTCGCCGGGGCGGCAACGGTCATCTGGCGCGCCGGAGCGCGCCGCGTCGTCGTCCAGGGCGGATAGGGGCGTGCAGGATTCGACTGGCGTCGAATCCGTGGCGTTTGCGGCTTCGCCGCAAGCCGCGGCTGCGCGGATATTGACGCCGCAAGCCGCGGCTGCGCGGATATTGACGCCGCAAGCCGCGGCTGCGCGGATA
>PLAE01000012.1 GCA_003134035.1 Candidatus Velthaea versatilis | reverse complement strand
GCGAATTTGATGACGGCGCCGATGCCTACAGCGGAACGACGGATGAGGAAGCGCTCTCGCTCGACGGAAGCGCCCGGCTTGGAGCGCTCGTGGTGCGTCCGGCGCTGGCGCTGCAGCGCGACGGCACCGTGACCGCTGGAACGCGCGGGCAAGACGTGGGCACGGTCGGCGCGGTCGCTGCCGACATTCCGCTCGGCGCTGCGTGGTCGGCCGGTGCCGACGGCGGTTCGGCCATGATCCCGGCGCCGATCGAGGCGTCGTTTCTGGGCCATCCGGTCGCGACGCGCGCGTCGTTCACCGATCTGCGGCTCGCGTATGCCGACGGCCGCCGCTTGCGATTCGAGGCGCTCGCTTGGGATGAACATACCGCGGGCGTGGGGGTCGAAGGAGCGTGGGAGATCGCCCCGCTGGTGAGCGTGCGTGCGTGGACGGCGACGAATTCCGTGTCGGCGGCCGGAGCGGGTGGCTACGGGATGCCGCTGCCCGGCGCCGCCGCGCTGACGCGAAACTCCGTCTGGTTCAGTTACGATGGCGCGCTGCGCTTCGATGTCATCGAGCGCGCCGGCTATCTCGAAGGCGACGTGGCGCTGCCGCTCGATGCGCGTCATGCGCTGATCGTCGGCAGCGAGCACGTCGCCGGCGGACGGCGCACGACGATCGGGCTGCGGGTGCGGCCGTGAGCCGCACCCGCAGGCGCAATCCTAGCGGGCTTTGGCGCGCGTGTGAGCCGTCGCTCCCGCTGCGCTCGCGCTGAGTTCGACCACGCTATTCGTGTTGTCGTCGTTGAAGAAGATCTGCGTCGTCGCCGTGCTCGTGCCTTCGGCCGCGATGCCGAAGATCGCGCCGGCTGCACCGGAATCGACCGACACCGTATCGAGGATCGTGCCGGTCGGCGAGATCTCGACGAGCAGATTGTTCGCCGTATTGCCGACCACGAGCGCACCGTTGTAGAGCAGCGCTGCGCTGATCGGAGCGTTCAGCGGGGAACCGGCGTAGAGCACGGATGCAGACGATGCAGACGATCCGGCGAAGGTCGTCGCCGCGACCGTATCGGTGGCTTGAATCCCATCGGCCGGAACTTGGGTGACGTTCTTGATCGCGATCACTTTGTTGACGTTCGAGTCGACGATGTAGAGCGTGTCATTTGCGGGATTATACGTGAGGCCGGCCGGCGCGAGGATGTTGCCCGGCTGGCCGCCGTTCACGCTGAAGCCGGTCGCGATCGTGTCGTAGACGAATCCGTTCGAGGTGATGTCGATCCGAACGATCGATCCGTCGGCGGCATTCGATTCATAGAAGGCCGATGAGAACGTTGCGCCGGCGGTACCGCTGAACGCTTGTCCCCACGGTGCTTTCAGCGCCGCGTTGGTGAGGCTGACCGCGAGCGCGCCGGTGGGCTTCACGATCGGATTGTCGTCCGCCGTATAGTCGGCCAGCCACGGGTTGCCGGTCGGGCCGATGGCGATCGCATCGCAGCCGAGGAGCGAGGCGCTCTGCGTCATGCGCGTCGGCGTCGATCCCGCGACCGGTTTGATGTCTTCGATCGTCGTGCCCTGGCCTTGCACGTTCGCGGAGTTATTGAAATTGCAGACGATGAGATCGCCGGGTTGCTCGATGACTTGCTCGGCGTCGCGCTCGGTTTTGCGGCCCAAGCGGCGGCGTTTTTGCCGCTGCTCGCCGCACCCGTCATCGGCTTTTTCGGCAAGCCGATGCACGGCGCGTTTGCGAATGTGGTCCTGTGCTTCCTGGTTTTTTTGCTCACGCTCGCCGTGTTCAGGCATCCCGGGGGCGGGCTGATCCACGCCGATGAACTCGGTATGATGTTTGGCGTGCTGACGAGTTTCGTCGCGCTGTCAACGTCTTTGACCAACATCGCCTTCGTGCGCTCGGAAATTTCGCGCATGAGCGTGCGGCGCTGGCGGGTCTATCACGCGATGTGCCAGGTGATGCTGGGCACCACGATTCTCGGCCTCTACGCCGATAACATCGGCATGTTGTGGGTGGCGGTCGAAGGCGCGACGATTTCCGCGACGCTGGGTGTGAGTTTGCCGCGGACGGCGACGGCGCTGGAGGCCGGATGGAAATACTTTGTGCTGGGCGGCGTCGGCATCGCGCTGGCTTTGTTCGGCACGATGCTGACCTATCTGGCGGCGCAGCCCGTGCTGGGACCGGGGCTGCAGGCGATGAGTTTTGCCGCGCTCGAAGCCCACGCGGCGCATCTGGACGGCGCGCTGATGACGCTGGCATTCGTGTTTCTGCTGTTCGGCTACGGCACCAAGTCGGCCCTCGTGCCGCTGCATGGCTGGCTGCCGGATGCCTATGCGGAAGGGCCGATTCCGCTGACGGCGACCTTGAGCGGGCTGATGCTGAATGTGGCGCTGCTGGCGTTGCTGCGCTTCCGGCACCTCATGCAGGCGAATTTTCTGGCGCTTGGCGGCGCGCTGCCGCCCGGGCCGTTTTTGGAAACGCTTGGTCTTGCCTCGCTGCTTCTGGTCGCGTTCAGCCTGTGGCGGCGGCGGGACG
>PLAE01000272.1 GCA_003134035.1 Candidatus Velthaea versatilis | reverse complement strand
CACCCCAAGGGGTGTCCTCGACCGGCGCGACCGCGCTTGGTTCGGAGGCGTCGGGTGAGCTTGGCGCTGCGTTTGGTTCATCCGAGTCACGCACTATCACGCACTAAAAGAGGCCGAGATCGGTAGCGTAATCGCGCGTGACGGCGGCACGCGTTTCTTCGGCATACGCGTCCTTGGCCCAGATCTCGACCCGAGTGAGCGTACCGAGCGAGACGACGTCCTTCTCGATGTTCGCATAGCCGCGCAGCGCGGCCGGCAGCAGCAGCCGGCCCTGCGAGTCGCACGACACCTCGTCGGTGTGCGCGAAAAGCTTGCGCACGAAGCTGCGATAGCCCGCGTCCTTGATGGGCGCGGCGTCCAGCTTCGCGCAAATGCGCTCCCACGTAGGGGCGGGGTACAGCGCAAGACACGGATCGGGATCGGCAATCGTGAGAAAGAAGCCGGCGCCGAGCCGCTCGCGGAAACGCGCGGGCACGACGAGGCGGCCTTTGTCGTCAAGGCTGTGTTCGACGCTTCCCGTAAAGAGCGGTCGGTCCGCGGCCACAGCACGTCTTTCCCATTAGCTTCCACTTGGCCCCACTTTCAACCACTATATCCCACCGGACACCCTTTGGAAAGGGTCGGTCTGAATTTCTGCGGCCCCAACGGACATGCCACTGAAGTAAAGCTGTTGCTCGGGTCCCCCGCTCGAGACGGCGGCGACACGCGCCGGTTCGCGATCTTGCCTTTCGGGCTTGGAAGGCGACGACGAGCGGCTTGCGGCGAAGCCGCACCACGCGACGGACGCGCGCAGCGCAGTCTACGCGGATAAGAGGCGACGATGCTGCTCCGCCAGCTTGAATAACTTGTGGCACTCGCGCACGAGAACCACTTTGCTCGCGCAGCCGAACGCTGCGAGCTATCTCAACCCGCCGTATCGCTGGCCGTCAAACAGCTCGAGACCGAACTCGGCGTCGCAATCGTCCAGCGCGGGAACCGCTTTCGTGGCTACACGCATGAGGGTGAGATCGTCTTGAAGTGGGCGCGCCGGATGCTCATCGACGAAGACACGCTCAAACAAGAGCTCCGCCCACGCGGATATCGTAGTATCACAACCCTTCTGGCCCGCGTACTTGACGCCGGAGCGTTTTGCGAAGCGCCGAAACTCAAGCTCGCGATCACAGCGGGCATCGGTTCCGATCACGTCATCTCGAATCCGTGATCGCCGGCGGCGTCACCGTCGTCGAAGTCACCATGACCGTCCCCGGCGCGCTCCACGTCATGCGCCGCCTGGCCGAAGAGCGCCCCGACATCCTCATCGGCGCCGGCACCGTCCTCGACCCCGAGACCGCCCGCATCTGCATCCTGGAGGGAGCGCAGTTCGTGGTGAGTCCCGCGTTGAACTTGGGGACGATTGAGATGTGCCANNATCGCCAACTGTGTGCAGCGCGGCTACGACGTCGAAGGCATGGTCGTCGGGACGGTCGCTGCCGGGCGCATTGGTCTCGTGGTCCTCAAACGGCTCAAACCCTTCGATGTGCAACGGCATGCCACCGATCGCCACCGGATCGCTGGTAATTCAGAACCGTCGTGCGCCGTAGCCCGGGTTGACCGCGGCGAGGCGCCGAACGGATGCCCGTCGCTGAGCGTCGCGCGCCTCGTTTCGCGGCACAGCAATCGGCACGCGCAACGTTCACGCAGCGGTGCCTGTCATCGGCGGGCCGGCAAAGCGGCGGTAAAGGCTCTGCGCGGTCGGCCAAGAGCTGTAGGCTTGGCGGCGGGGACGACAGAACACAGGTCGTGAAGTGAAGCGGCGTGCAGTTCGGCGGGGCAAGCTCCCGTGGGCTTTGTTCACAGTCTGCCTGGTGACGAGCACGTTCTTCGGCTGCAGCTCGGATAGTTTCGTGCCCGGCGTCGGGCGGCCGCTGGCCGCCGGCGGCAGCTGTGCGGTCGTCGAGTCGGTCAAGGCCGNNGTCAGCCGGGCCGGCGCGCAAGGCATCATGCAGCTCATGCCGGCGACGTCGCTCCAATACGGCGTCGTCAACCCGTTTGATGCCGCGCAAAACATCGACGGCGGCACGCGCTATCTGGGCGACCTGCTGCGGCGCTACCGCGGCAATGTGAAGTTGGCCGTGGCGGCGTACAACGCCGGCCCGGGCGCGGTCGATGCCGCGCATGGAATCCCCGCGTTCGCCGAGACCCGCGCCTACGTCGCGCGCGTCATCGCGGCGATGCCCGCGCGCTAGCGATCAATGGCCGCGTATTACGGCGTCGGGAATCGCTTCTATGTCCGAACGGCGCCGCGCAAGCCGCGCGTGCTGCCGATTCTCGACGCGTACATCCTGCGCGAACTGTGGCCGCCGTTCGCCTTCGCGCTGGGCGCCTATCTGCTGTTTTGGTTCGTCAACATCTTCTTCTTGGCCGCCGACTACGTCATCAACAAAGGCGCGCCGCTGTTCTTGGTGCTGCGCTTCCTGATCTTCCGCGTCCCGCAAGCGACGCCGCAGGCCTTCCCCTTCGCCTGTTTGTTCGCGACCCTCATGGCCTTCGGCCGGCTCATGGCCGACAACGAGATCACCGCGCTGCGCACGTCGGGCGTGCCGTTCCGGCGCATCGTCCGGCTGCCGCTCATCGCGGGCTTGCTCGCCTTCGGCGCATCGTGGTGGATCAACGAGCACGTCGTCCCGGCCTCGACCGATCTTTCGACGCGCACGTTCTACCAGATCGTCTACAAAATGCAGACGCTGCCGCTCGAGCCCAATATCTTCCGGCAAGATCCGGCGACGGGCAATACCTTCTTCGTCGGCAACGTCGACCCCGACGGCAAGACGATGCACGCCGTGATGATCTTTCAACCGTCGCGCACGTCGCCGTTTCAGCAGGTCACGACCGCCGAGACCGCGCAGATTGCGGGCTCGGTACTCACGCTCTACGACGCCTCGATCTCGCGTTACAAGCCCAACGGCGATTTCGACTTCGAGACGCACGAACACACGCTCGATGTGGGTTTACCGCTGGCCGAGACCGCCGACAAATTTCTCAGCTCCGCGTACAGCGACCCCTATACCATGGACTCGAAACGCCTGCGTGAGGATATCAACGCGCGCAAAGCCACCGGCCAAGGCGGGTCCGATTTGGCCAAACGCGAAATCACGCTGGCACAGAAGCTCGCGTATCCGTTCGCCTCGTTTATCGCGGTGCTGATCGCGTTGCCGCTCGCCGTGAAGTTCGGGAAGAAAGGGCGTACGCTTGGAATCGCGCTTTCGATCGTGGTGCTTTTCGTTTATTACGTGCTCGGTGCGATGGCTGCGGCATTCGGCAGCAACAACGCGCTGGACCCCTACGTTGCGGCATGGTTGCCCAACGTGATCATGGCCGCCGCCGGCGGCTTCTTGATCCTCAGCGAAGACCGATAGCGGGTCGAGGCCCGCGTCGTTCGGTATCGGCGCTGAGGCCGAGCGAGACGGGCGCGTAGTCCGTGCGCGGGTTCATCGCTTCGATCACCGTTGCGGCGCTGATCGTGAGCGGTTTCTTGCCCACGGGCGCCGGCGCGAACGCGGGCGGCTCGGGCGATCCCAAATCCGTCGCGGCGATGCGGCTGCTGGCGAATAGCTGCGCTGCCCAAAAGCAAGTCGCCCAAGCCGTGCCGGGCAGCGTGCCCGACGTCGCGCCCGCACCCAGCGCTGCGCCCAGCGGCGGCCCGGCGGCGCCGGCACCGCCGCGTGCTCCGGCGGGACCCGAGCAACTCAACCCGCCGCCGCTGGCGACCGCGACGCCGAGCGTCACGCCGCCACCGGTGCCGACCCCGACGGCCGCGGCGACCGCCAGCGCCGGACCGGTGTTCGTGCAGCGAGTGAGCCCCGCGCCGAGCGGTACGCCGACGGGTACGCCGACGGCCGGCGCGACGGCCGCACCGTCTCAATCGCTCGAACCGTCGCCATCGCCAGCACCGCTGGAGACGCTGGGTCCCGATCAGTACGTCGTGCTCTCCGACCAGGTGACGGGAGCGAACACGCCCGGCGCGCCGGCAGACCTCGACGGCAACGTCAATGTGATCTATTCCGACGGCATCCTCGTCGCCGATCACGCCCATTACGACGGCGTCCGCTACATCGATCTCACCGGACATCCCTACATCCGCAACCGCGCCGACGACAGCGTTCTGCACGCGGCATCGATCCGGTTCGATACCATCACGTCCAAAGCGGTTCTGCTCGACGGCAGCGGACAGACGTCGCAAGGCGTCGAGACCGGACACCTGTTCTACAAAGCGCGGACGCTCACCACGAATGCCGACGGCAAGACGCACGGCGACCGCGCGTCGTTCACCACCTGCGAACGCCAGCGCGCGGGTTACCACATCGAAGCTAAAACCCTCGATATCTTTCCCGGCGACAAAGCCGTCGCGCGCGACGCCGTGCTGTACCTGGGCGGCTTCGCGGTGTTCTTTCTGCCGATCCTCGTCATCCCGCTCACCCACGTCGAAGGCGGACCCGGGCGGCAGACCGGGTTCTTGCCCGTCATCGGGTACTCGCAGGCTGAAGGCTTTTACGTCAAGGCGCGGATCGGCTTCGCGCCCAGCGATACCTACTACGGCTACTACCGCATCGACGAGGAAACCAAGCTCGGTCTGGGCTTGGGGTACGTCGCGTTCTTCCGGCGCAAGGACGGCAAGCGTTCCGTCGACGTGAATTTTTACCGCTTCAAAAGCAATCAAGGGCAGGCCGACCAAAACAACCTGCAGATCAACGACCAGGAAAATTTCTCGCGCACGCTGCGTGCCCAGTTCGGCGTGAACTACCAGGGCAATTATGCCCCCGGTGTCTTTCTGCCGCCGAGTTACACGATCACCGGTTCCGTCGTGCACACCGGTCCAAGCGAGTCGCAAAGCTACACGTTCAACAAATACGGCGAAGGCTCCCAACAGTCGTCGCTCGATTTGGGCTTCATCGATCAGCGCACGCTTTCACCCGCGGTGACCCAGGGCGTCAATGTCAGTTACACCAGCAACACCAACGCTTACGCCGGCGCGTCCACGGCGTCGGACTCGCTGCACCTCAATACGCTCACGCATATCACCACGCGCGGCGTCGACTACGATTTCACGATAGACAAGACCGACAGCACCGACCCCTCGGGCATCGACAAGCTGCCCGAACTGCTGGTGCGCCCGCACGGCACGCTCGATCCGGGCTTTACGTTGTTGCCCATCACGGCGCAGTTCGCGCTGGGCGAGTACAGCGAACATCAGCCGCAGACGACCGATGCGGCGGGCGACACGATACCGGGTCTGAAGACGCAGCGCGCTCAGGCGCAGGTCACCTTCGGGCCGGCGCTCGCGCACTTCTTCGGCAGCGATTTCAACGCATCGGTCATCGCAACGCAAGACGCGTACGGTACTGGTGACCTCAAAGCGCAGGTGCAGCAGAACGCAAGCCTCACCACGACGCTGAGCAATCACGTGGTCAACGCCATCACGTATTCGGAGCAGAACTCGAACGGACCGCAAGCCGAACCGTTCAAGACCTTCGACATCCTCGGCGGCGCTTCGCACCAGGCCTCGGACGTGATCCGCTTCTTCAATGGCGACATCTATACGCTGACGCTGGAGGCGACGACCCTGTTCGACCGCGCCGCACAGCCGATCAATTACCAGCTCAATCTGCGGCCGTCGCCGCGCTCATCGCTGCTGCTGGGCGGAACCTGGATCCCCGGCCCGGGCAATGGCTTTCCGATCACCAACGTCCAGCTCATCACGCCGCTCGGACGCGGCGCCGACATCGAATTTGCCAGCAATATCGATTGGAAAGCGCGCGGCCGCATCGAAAGCAAGAACATCTACTACCGGCGTATCATCGGCGACTGTTACGAACTGAACCTGGCGTACAATCAGGATCTCAAACAGGTCACGTTCAACGTGCTGATCCTGGCGTATCCGTCGCACTCGGCGACCTTCGGTCTGGCGACGCCGACGTCGATTTTGCCCGGTCAGCTCAACTTTGCGACCGGCCAATAAGTTCGAGGACCGACTTTGTCGGTCCGTCGCGTTCGGCTTCGCCCGAGCCGCCGTCGCGTTCGGCTTCGCCCGAGCCGCCGTCGCATGTCGGGTAAAACCCGACACGCTCTAAGGCGCGTTGATGATTTCGAAGCCCTGCAATTGGGCCGAGACATTCTGGATCGTGGTGCTGGAGTTGGCCTTTGTAAAGACCTTATCGAACGATTGCGTCGTGTCGACGATGCCGGACGAAAAAGTGGTGTCGGTCGGGCCGCCCAGACCCATCGAATCGATCGGTACGCCGCTCGGATCGGTCGTGATGAAATTGATCGCCCAGACGTGCTGCGCGGCCGTCGTCGGCTGCACGTTCGGAATGAAGGTCGCGCCCGAACTCGGTGTCGCGCTGGCCACCGGCGTCGGCGAACCCGACGGATTGACGCCGTAGAGCAGATTGCGATCGAAGGTCAGCGTGAACTCGCCGCCGCCGGTTGGGTTGCCGCCGCTGTTGGGCACGTAATTGATGTACTGCGGCGGGATCGTGATTCGAAAAAGCTGGATTCCCGACGTCGTTCCGGGCGCAAGATAATACTGGTAGAGAAGAGGTTCGCTAGTGTATTGATTACCGCCGACGACGATGGCGAAGCTGTAGTTGGCGTAACCGGTCAAGTTTGCTTGGGGGTACGGTTCGATCTGGTTGCCGGTTGTGTTAAAAACGATGAGATATTGGACGTTCACAAAGTCGAGTTGGCCCGCGACGCGAAACCGAACGAGCAGGCGCCCCGGCTGGATCGACCCCGCGCCGGCCGCGTCCAGCCCCGTTACTTGACGCCCACAGGCAGCCAACACGATCGCAACCACGACCACGGCCATTCCCACCCATCGGAACATCTTCACCTCGCAAGCGCTGCGCGCCGCCGCCGTTGCTTTGCCGTGCGCATTCGCCTTACACCTCGCTTTCCCACGTGCGAACCTCCCGTGGCTGGCACCACTAGGGCTAGGCGGTCTCTTCGCCACCTGGATGCGGCTCGAGCCGCGCGCGGCGGCGGGCGTCGGATACCTCGCGGGCGTGGTGTTTTTCACGCTGAATTTCAGTTGGTTCGGTGAAACCGCCGGAGCGCTGCTGGGACCGTTCGGGTTCCTGCTCGATCTCGGCCCGTCCCTCATCGAAGGGCTGACCTTCGGACTGGCGGCGGCGCTGGCGTCGGTCGCGGCACGGCGGCTGCATGGCGAGTGGATCGCGATCGTCGCCGCGGCCGCCTTCACGTTGGCCGAGGTCTTGCGCTCTAGCGGATTGCTCGGCGTTCCGCTGTACCAGATCGGAGCCGCCTTCGTCGACACGCCGCTGGCGCCGCTGGCAGCCTTCGGCGGTGTCTATGCGCTCACGTTCGCCGTCGCGCTCGTCGGCGCGTCACTCGGCGCCGCCGGCTTGCGCGGCGAACTGCGGCACGTCGCGCTGGCCGGCGCCGCTTGCGCGGTCGGCGTCGGCGCGGCGGCGGGCCTGGCTTGGTGGGCGTGGCCGGCCCGCGAACTCGGCCCAGCGACGATCCGTGTGGCCGCCGTTCAGGGCAATATCACGCAGTCGGTGAAGTGGCAGGCGCGCTCCCTAGCGCGCGCCGTCACCCGCTATACCGGCCTCACCCGCAGC
>PLAE01000161.1 GCA_003134035.1 Candidatus Velthaea versatilis | reverse complement strand
CCGGCGGCGGAGTTCAATCGCACTTCATCGACATCGGAGGGAACGAGAATGAGACTACTCTATCGACGGGCTCTGACGCTGGGAACGGGGGTTGCCGCATTGACGCTCGCGGCCACCGCGCTGGGCACCGCGGGGACGTACACCGTCGCCGTGATCCCGCCTGGCTACACGAGCCCGTTTCACGTCGCGGTCAAAGACGGCGCCGTCGAAGCCGCGCAAAAATTGGGTTGGACGATCGACACGGCGTCGGCGGCATCCGAGAGCGACTTCAACCAGCAGGCCAACATCGTCGACGACGAAGTGTCCAAAAAAGTGAGCATCCTATCGGTCAATCCGATCGATCCCAACGCCGACATCGGCGCGATTAAACGGGCCAATGCGGCCAAGATTCCGGTGCTCGTCCACAACGGCATCACGCCGCTGGGCGGCGGCGTGAAAGTCGTCGAATACATCGGCTACAATCAGTGGAAGGGCGCCAAGCTCGTCGGCGAAGCCGCCTGCAAATTGCTGGGCGGCAAAGGTGAGGTCTTCATTCTCGACGGTATCGTCGAGTTTCACACCCACCGTCGGGCCGGCGGTTTTAAGGACGGTTTGAAATCCTGCATGGGTCCGGGCGGCGTGAAGATCGACGGGGAACAGTCGGCGAGCTGGCTGCGCACGGCGGGTCAGCAAGTCGCGACCGCGGCGCTCACCAAATATCCCAACATCAAATTGTTCTTCGGCTGCAGCGACGAGATGGCGATCGGAGCGTCGATCGCGGCGCGGCGGCTGCACAAGGACGTCTACACGCTGGGCATCGACGGGAATGCGGCGACGCTCGATGAGATCAAAGCCGGCCACGTGACCGGGACACTGGGCGTCTATCCCAAGCAAATGGGCGTCACGATCGTCGATCAAATGCAAAAAGTGCTGTCCGGAAAAAGCGTCCCCCCGATTCTCGAAACGCCGGGCACGGTCGTGACGAAAGACAACCTCGACTCCTACCTCTCCGGCTCAACGTTCAGCGCGCCCAAAGCCGGGGCGCCGGAGGAAGATTCGGGGCACGAGTAGCGTCGGGGCACAAGGTTCGGCTTCGGGAGTATCGAACGTGCGTTCGATGTCCCCGAAGCCTTCGCTCGCCGATCTCAAGCGCGCGGTCCACGGCCTTTCGGAAACCGATCGAGCCGCGCTGCGCGCGTATCTCATCGCCGTATTCGATGTGCGCGGGCGTGACACGCGGGCCAACCTGCTGCCCGCCGAGCGCGATCGTCCGCGCGACCTTTGACGGCTTCGGGCACGCGATTCAACCGTCGTCAACCTGCTGTCGTTCGCGTAACCGCCGGTTGGCGGGCGGCCCGGCGGGCCCGAGCCGGCTTAACCGGAACTTTACACACCGCCGTCGGCCGAGGCAAGCACGCAGTCCGATAACCGGGCTATGGATATCGCGTCGATCATCGGATTGGTGCTTGGTTTCGGTTCGATCATTGTCGCAGCCGAAGTCAGCCACGCCAATATGGCTCTGCTGTATGAAAAGTACGAAGCGTTCGTGCTCGTGTTCGGCGGTACGCTGGGTGCCGCGTTTCTTTCCTTCCCGCTCGATACGTGTCTGTATTCGCTGCGCGAGGGCTTCCGGATCATGCTCTTCGACCACAAGGTGGAGTACGACGAACTGATCAGCCGCTTTACGCGCTTTGCGAATATCGCGCGGCGCGACGGTCTGCTCGTGCTCGAAAACCAGCTTGCCGACGTGAGCGATCCGTCGATCCGGCGGGCGATCGAGATGATGATCGACGGCCAGAACGCCGAGGTGATCCGCACGGTGCTCGAGACCGAAACCGACGTCGCGGTCGCGCGGATGCGTGACACGGAAGCCTTCTTCAACGCGCTGGGCGGGTTCTCGCCGACCCTGGGGATCCTCGGGACGGTGCTCGGGCTCATCGCGATGCTGGGTAAACTCGGTGCGCTCACGGACTCCGGCAACATCGCGGGTGCGATCGGCGGCGAAACGGCCGCGGCGTTCATCGCGACGTTCCTGGGGGTGTTTTTCGCCAACCTGCTGTGGCTGCCGATCGGCGCCAAAGTCAAAGCGCGAATCGCCCGAGTGGAACTCGAGCGCGAAGTCATCACCGAAGCGATCCTGATGCTGGCGGCGGGCAATAGCCCGAGCATCATGCGTCAGAAGCTCCAAGCCTACGTCGCGCTGCCGTCGAATCCGGGTCCCACGGCGCGCGACGAAGCGGACGCTGCCGACGCGTTGACGGCGGCAGCGCCGCAGACGACCTGATCCCGCCGTGGCCAGACGCAGGCGCGCTTACGCGGCCGCCCACGCCAACAACGAACGTTGGCTCTTGACCTACGCCGACATGATCACGCTGCTGCTCGCGCTGTTCATCATTTTGTTCTCGATCTCGACGGTCAGCAAAGTGAAGTTCAAAGCGCTCGCGCACGAGATGTCGGGCGGATTTAGCGCCCCCGACGCCGACAATCACGCGCCGACCGAGAAGAGCGTCGTCTCCGATACGGCGAGCTTGGACGAACTCGCGGCCGAGCTGCAGCGCTACATCCGCCAGCACCACTTGGCCAAGAACGTCGGCGTCCACAGCGAGAAGCGGGGCGTCGTCGTCAGCCTGCGCACGGACTCGGCGATGTTCGAGAGCGGCAGCGCGGTGCTGCAGCCGCAGGCCGGTGAGCTCATCCATCAACTAGCGGGCTTTTTGCTCACGCCCGCGCAACGCGCCCGCACCCTCAAGATCGAAGGCAACACCGACGACGTTCCGATCTCGACGCCGCTGTATCCGACCAACTGGGAGCTCTCGACGTCACGCGCCGTCGCCGTCACCCGTCATTTGAGCGAACATGACGGCGTCGCGCCGGACCGCTTGGCGGCAATCGGTTTCGCCGAATGGCATCCGCTCAGTCCCAACACGTCGGCCGAAAGCCGGTTGCAGAACCGGCGCGTCGACATCGTCGTCCTGCGCTATAAAGAGTGACGCTCGCTGGCGCGCTTGTGCGAACCAAGTAAGCGTTATCTTACACAATTTAGTACTGCAGGCCTCAGATTGTGGGCCACCCACACCGAAACTTTTAATGAGACGAGCTCAGCGATAACCGCAGCGACGATAAGCGCCGGGCCGTCCCCATATAACTCGTACAAATGTGCGGCCGTGAAACGGTTCGCAGCGTAAGGAGACGCAGAATCATAATGGCCGGTAAAAAAGTATTGATCGTGGACGACGCGGTCGTGATGCGCATGATGATCAAGAACATCTTGAGCAAGAGCGGATACGAGATCGTCGGCGAAGCCGAAAACGGTGTGCAGGCCGTCGAGAAGTACAAGGCGCTGCAGCCCGACATCGTGACCATGGACATGGTCATGCCCGACATGGACGGCATCGCGGCCGTCAAGGCGATCGTTGCCGAATTCCCGGAGGCGAAGATCATCATGTGCACCTCGATGGGTCAACAGGCGCTCGTCGTCGAGGCCATTCAAGCCGGCGCGAAATCGTTCATCACCAAGCCCTTTCAGCCGCCCAAGATCGTGGAAGCGATTGAAAAGGTCTTAGCATAATGGCCGCGCTCGACCTGAGCGAGATGCAGATCGAGGCGATGAAGGAGGTCGGGAACATCGGCGCCGGACATGCGGCGACGGCGCTCTCGGACATGCTCAACGAGCCGGTCGCCATCGGCACGCCGTCGGTCGAAATTCTGCCGTTCTCGCAGCTTGCGAGCCGCGTCAGCCGCAAGGGCCACCCGGTCAGCGCGGTGCACATGCACGTTCACGGCGAGGCGCCGTGTCAAATCGTCGTGCTGTTCGAGAAAGAACAAGCAATCAGCTTCGTGAGCATCTTCACGGGCGCGGGCGGCGACGTGGCCGACGAGATCGTCGAGTCGACGATCAAAGAAGTCGGCAACATCATCGGTGGCGCATACCTCACGGCCTTGACGTCGCTCACGGGCATCACGCTCATCGCTTCGGTGCCCACGCTTTCGACCGGAACGGCGGAAGACGCGTTCTTGGCGCTCATGGACGTCCCCGCCGATCAGGACGTGTTCTACGTCCAGACGGGCTTCGAAAAAGACCGTCCGGTCATCAGCGGCGAGTTCATCCTCATCCCCGAACCGGCATCGATCGGGCCGCTTCTTTCGGTTTTCGGTCTCTAGGCCGAAATCGATCTGCTGCGCGCGACGAAGTCGCCGCAACTGGCGAAACCCGGTCGGTGCGAGAGCGCGGGCCGGGTTTTTCGTATCGTCATGGGCGTTCGCTACAAGTTCGCGCCCAAGCCGAGGGCGCGCAGCTTCGCGTACGCAATTTCGCGGTTCATCGGCGCCATGCCGCAGTTCGTCGATGCGACGACGCGTTCGCGCGGAATGTACCGCGCGGCGATCTCGAGCGTCGCGGCAACCTGCTCGGGGTGTTCGACGACGTCGCTGGCGACATCGATCACGCCGACTGCGACATCCTTCCCGCTCAAGCCGGCGAGCACGTGCGGCGGCACGCGCGAACCGGCGAGTTCGATCGAAATCTCGTCGGCCGAACTGCGCGAAAGGAACGGAAAGATGTGCGCGTATTGATCCCAGGCGGCGCCGAGTTCGGCTTTCCACTTGCGGTTCGCATCGATACCGTAGCCGTAACAGACGTGAACCGCTTTGCGGCACGCGATCCCGGCGAACGCGGCGTCGACCGCGTCGATGCCCCACTCGTCGACTTCGTCAAAGTACACGTTGAACGCCGGTTCGTCGAGTTGAATCACGTCGACGCCGGCCGCTACGAGGTCGCGGATCTCTTCGTTGAGCACGCGCGCGAAGGCGAACGCCGCCGTCTTGCGGTCGCGGTAGTGCGCGTCATAGAGGGTGTCGACGATCGTCATCGGCCCGGGCAGCGTGAATTTCAGCGTGCCGGTCGCGAATTCGCGCGCGAAGCGCGCCTCTTCGAGATGAACCGGACGGACACGCTGTATCTCGCCCACGATCGAAGGCACGTCGGCTTCGTAGCGATCGTTGCGGATCCCCATGCGCACCTTTTGCTGCGCGTCGATCCCGTCGAGTGCTTCGAGAAAGCCGTGCACGAAGTGCACTCGCGACTGTTCGCCGTCCGTCACGCAGGAAACGCCCGAGCGTTCCTGGACGGCGACCGCGATCCGGGTGGCGTCACGTTTGGCCTCCGCAAGCTGGGGTCCGTCGAGCCGCCAGCGCGGCCAGAGGGTCTCCGTTTCGGCCAGCCACGCCGGTTTCGGCAAACTGCCTGCGATGGTCGTGCGATATCCCATGGGCGGCGCCATTCACGACGCCGCCCGGTGAACCCGTTACCCGAAAGGCCGCTTTTCGGTCTTACCCCTCAAAGCAACCGCTCGATGCACCGCATGCCGGCGGCAGCGGTCGGCGCATCGAACGCCGGTCGACCCGCGGTTCGGCCATCCGCCTTACGCGGCGCCGATCTCGACGGTGCCTGGATGGGTCGCGAAGAGGTCTTCGTTCTTCGTCAGATACGCCTGCAGCCGGGGCGACTTTTCGACGAACCGGTTTTGGCACGTGAGCACCGTTTCGAGTGTCGCGTCGGCGAACTGCAGCCCGCGCGAGCGCAGCATGCGCAGTGCCGTATTGTCAAAGCGCCACGCGTGCGATGAAATCTCGCTGTTGACGGCGGTGAAGTCGAGCAGCATGCGCATGCGGCGGTCGTTGATGTCGGCCCGCACGTCGGCCAACTTATTGTAGAAGAAGATCTGGCGCGGCCGGGCGACCTTTTCGCAAAATTGCTGGGTCAGCGCGCGCGCCGTCGGCAGCGCATCCAGCCGCGAGGTGAGGTTGACGATCGAGTTCAGCGGCAAATGGCGGCATGCGGCCACGAACGCGTTCTTAAACGCGTTTTGGTGGATGAGCTGGAGTTGAACGCGCGGCGAGATCACGTGCAGCACGTCGCGGTAGCGGTCCGTCAGCAGGCGCTCGAACGCGGTCCAGAACTGATAGAGTCCGTAGGCCTTGCCCGCATAGCGTCCGTCCCGGCTATCGCCGATGACGATGCTGGGCCGCACGATGAGATACGGCATCCCGCTGGCGGCGACGAGTGCCTCGGCGTTGCGTTTGGTGCGGGTGTATTCGGTCGGATCATCGCCGTCGCCGGGATGCAGTTCCTCGCGCACGGCCCGGTCGATGTAGCCGCTGCTGAACGCCGTCGACAAAAAAACGAATCGCTTCATGGCATGCCGTTTGGCGAGCTCGAGGAGCCGCTGCGTCAGCACGATGTTGGCCTCGTGCAACAACTCGGAGTTGAAGTAGTCGACCGAACCCGCGCAGTGCACGATCTGCTCGATGGCGTACTGCTCGACGACCGCGTCGAGCTCGCTCCAATCGTCGCCCGCCGGCAGCGGCACGGTCACGATACGCGCGAGATCGACGTCGGGAAGCCCCTCGCACTCGAGCTCGGTGCGGATCGGCGCGAGCACGCTGTCGCGCGTGTGCGCGCCGCGAATTGGGGCGACGATGAGCTTATCGGTGTCCGAGAGCAGCCCGGCGGCGACCAGTCCGCCGAGGTAACCGCTACCGCCGATTAAAAGCGCGTTCACGTTACATTCCCATCAGAGCGCTGGTAAGAAAGGCGACGAACTTGCGCCGGTCGACGTCGAGTGCGATGCAGACCGCGATGAGTTCGGCCGCGACGTCGCCCATGAGGTCGGCGAAGCTCACGCCGAACCGATCCAAGAACGTCGCGTCGATGCCTTCGCCCAAGTCGTCGAGCGAGCGCAGCAGCGGCGCGGCTTCGTTCATGATCGCTTGCAGGAGCCGCTCGCCGGTGCCGATCCGTTCGCGCAGCAAGCCGGGCAGGATTTCTCGCACGCGTGCGCTGGCCGCCGAACCGCTGGCGCAGAGCGCTCGGGTCGGTTCGCTCGTGGCGACGTTTTCGCCGAAGCTGCGGTAGATCGCTTCGCCGATCAGTTCCAAAAACAGTCCCTGCCCGATAAGCACGCGGGCCTCGTTCGCACTCGTGACCGAAGCCGTCAGCGCGTCGATCGGCGCGGCCAGCGGCGTGCCGGTCAAGTCGTCGTCGCCGTGGACGCGCGTGCGCAGCAGCGTGACGACGGCCGCTTTTTCGGGTGTCAGCAGCGCTCGAGCCGAGTCGGCATATTGACGAACGGCGAGCGATTCGAATCGGTCGAGGATCGTCCAGAGCAGCGCTTCGCTGCGGTCGATCCCGGTGATGACGTTCATGCGCGGCTGCGAACCATCACTTCGTTTTTTCGCCGCGACGGTACTTGCGAATGAGCGGCATGAACATTCCGACGACGTGTTTGGTCGCGTCCTTTTGTTCGAAGCCGACGCTTTCGAGCAGGCGCGTGTAGCCGTCCATCATCGCACCCGCGCAATACGCGCCCGACATGCCGACGTTGTCGAGATATTCTGAGATATTCATCATCGTGCCGCCGATGCAATCGATGCCGTGGACGTTCACCCGCTCGGCAAGCGTCCGAAAATCGTCGACCGCGTCGAAATAGCGCAGGCGCAGATACCGAACGACCCAGTCGACGTGGTAGCGCTCTTCATCGAGCGCTTGCCCGAAGGCGCGCGCGGTTCCCGGATACCGGTCCGCAATCGGTAAAAACGATTCGTACGTCGCGATCGCCAAGCTCTCGACGATGAAGCCTTGCACGATGATGAGTGCGTCGAAATCCCGCGCGGCGAAATGGGCGTCGACCTGCGAGATGAGGTAGCCCAACTCACGGTCGGCGAACGCGCGGTCGGGTTCGATGCCGTTGGCCCGGCTGGCCTCGAGGAACCAGGCCCCGTGATTGGCTTCCATCCGAGCAAATTGCGTCAGCAGCGACGTGTATTCGGGCCGCAGTTCGCCCGCCAGCAGATAGATTTTGGCTGCGACCTTCTCGCCGAAAATAGCTAAGCCCATGAGCTTTTCGATCGATTCCTGCTCGATCTGCGGGCGCGGGGCGGGAAGCGTCGTTACGGTGTCCACACGGTTTCCTTGTCGGGTGAGGCGCGGTTCGCCGGCTTGATCAGCCGTTTGCGGCATGGCGGAGCCGCCGCGCCATGGCAACGGTGACGTTCGCGGCGCTGTCGTCAACTTAGACGTCACGGCACGTCATTCGTTAGTGCTTGTCGATCCGCTGCGCGACAATCCCTTCGTACCCGGCCCGGGTTCGCGCGCGTTCGAGCACGGGCAGCGGCTGTCCCGAGCCGCTAATTGACGCGGCCGAGCGCTTCGGACGGGATAATCGTTCGCTGTATGCGTTCGTTGCGCCGCAGCACGGTCAAACTCGTGGGCGCATCGACCCGTTCGTGACCGGTCAGCACCCGGTGCAGCCCGTCGACGCCTTCGACCGGCTCGGCGCCCAAGGCGATGACGATGTCGCCGGGCTCGATTCCGGCGCGCGCGGCCGGACTAGCCGCCTCCACGCTCTGCACGAGGATGCCACGCCGCTGCACGAGGCCGTGCAGCCGCTGCAGAAAGCGCGGGATCTCCACGTCGCTGCCGGCGATGCCGACGTAGCCGCGCGCAATTTTTCCGTCCCGGATGAGCAGACTGGCGATGTGTTTGGCGGTGTTGGCGGCGATTGCGAAGCAAATCCCTTGGCCGGCCGCGACGATCGCGGTGTTGACTCCGATGACCCGGCCGGCCGAATCGACCAGCGGGCCGCCGCTGTTGCCCGGATTGAGCGCCGCGTCGGTTTGGATGATGTTGTCCATCAAGCGACCGGATTGCGAGCGCAGCGTGCGCCCCAACGCCGAAACGATGCCCGCGGTGACCGTCGTCTGCAGCCCGAACGGGTTGCCCAGCGCGATCGCCAGCTGGCCCGGCCGAATCGCCGCCGAGTCGCCGAACGCGATCGGCGTCAAATCGTTGCCGCTGATGCGGATCACGGCCAAATCGCTGTCGGGATCGTCGCCGACGAGGAGCGCGCGGTAGCGGCGGCCGTCGAGCAGTGCGACCTCTATTTCGCGCGCGCCGTGCACGACGTGGCTGTTCGTGAAGATGAACCCGTCGGGCGTCGCGATGAAGCCCGAGCCGCTCCCGGCCCGCCGCCCGTCGACGCGGACCTCGATTCCGACGACCGCCGGCGAGGCGCGATCGACCGCCGCCGTCACGACGCGCGAATAGCCGTCGAGGCTACCGTCATCGTCGCCGACGTAGGTCGCCGGCGCAGTGATGCTTGACATGGTGATGGTTAGTGACCCGCTGGTGGCGGCGCCGGTTGCGCGGCCGCCGGTCCGCCCGGCTTGGGAAAGCAGCCGTCGGCGGCCGAGATGGCGGGCGTCGCCGGCAGCGGCGGCGTCGTCGTCACGCCGATTTCGAGCGGGTAGTTGGAGCCGCCGTCGGTCGTCGTGAGGACGTCGAAGACGCCGGCGGCGCGCGGGGCGAGGTCGAGGCTCGCGATGAGATACCGCTGCGGGACGCGCACGCAGCCCAGGTCCGCCAGCGCGCCGTTGACGACGAAACTGCTGCGCACGTCGCCGCCCAGGGGCTTCTCGTACAGATAGATGGTCGCGGAGCTCCGTCCCGGGTTGTCCAGGTCGAACGCTATGCGCTGCACGACGCCGTAATCGCCGTAGTCGTGGCCGGCGTCGAGCGGATCGGCGTTCGTGGGTGTCTGCTGCCGGCTGCCGTACGTGTAACTCACGTCCCGGCCCCCGGCCGAGTAGGCCACGATCCGCTCTCCGAAGCCATGTAGCCGAAAAGAACCGTGACGGGCGTGACCGTCGTCGGGCAGCTTGCGGCCGTAGAGGTATGCTGGGGGTTCGGCCCCGGGTGGGATAGCCATGACGGTCGCCGTGACCGGCCCGCCGTCGAGAACCCGCACGTCGAGCGCCCCGACGATCCCGTCGCCCGGACCGGCGAGCGTATCGCGTTCGAGGATCGGCTTGCCGCCGGAAATCGGCAGCACGACGCCTTCGGCGTGCGGCTCGACGGTCAGGAACGTTTTCGCGACGGCGTGGCCGACGCCCATGACGTCGGTGTTCGGGCCGGCGGCGGCGCCGACGATCTGGACGTGGGAGCGGACACTGTCGTTGGCCGTCAGCACGACGCAAAAGCGCCGCGCCACGCCCATGTTCTCATGATAATAATAGATGCGCGCGGAGTGCGATCGGGCGACGGTGGTGCGCGAGAGAACGCCGTCGGCGGTGATCCGCTCCGGATCGTCGGCGAAAGCGAGCGTGAACGGCCGGAAACCGGGCAGCGTGCGATTCTCGACGTCGACGGCGGTCAAGCCGCGCACGGCGACCGAACCGGGCCCGGGATCGAGTGCGACGGGGACCGTGAAGCCGGTCAGAAAGCCGCTATCCAAGTCCTGCGCGGCGGGCAGCGGCGCTGCGGCGTTGACGCTGCTGCCGGGAGTGAGGCTGGGCTGCACCGCAGCCGCGATCGCCGCGCTGATCTGGGTTTGGAGAAACTCCGCCGACGCCGGGTCGCCGGTAACGATGAGCCGGAGATGGACCGGGATGCGTCCCGCGGGCGGTGCCGTTGGGGCCGCGGCCGGCGCGTCCGGTGGCGCCGGCTGCGTCTGTTGGGCTGCCGTCGTCAGCGGCACGCCCCAGGTCATGCACAGCGCGAGCAGCGTCGACGTGAAGAGGGTGCGACGCGCGTTGTCCCGTAAAGCGCCGCCGCGTGAACCGGCGGCCGTGAGCGCCGCAGCACACGGTCGCAGATCAGACGCTACTGCCTGGCTGCCGTTTCGCCGGTATTCGATTTGGGCGCCGGATAGATCGGACGCGCATTCGCCAGCCGGTACGGATAGACCGTCACTAAATTTGCGTCTTGGATCTGATTGACGACCATCGGCTTGTAGATATTGATGCCGCGCGAATCGAATTTGATTTGACCGAAGAACGTCGTCACGTTGAGCCGAGCGAGCGCATTGCGAACGGCTTTGCGCTCGATCGAGTGCGCCCGTTGAAGCGCGTAGCCGTAGGCGAGCCCGGCCGCCGTCGCCTCGGCATCGTGATAATCCGGTGCGTGCCCGTATTGCGCGCTGAAGGCTCGCGCGTACGCTTGGGCCGTGCGGTAAAAGCCGGGCTCCGCCCGATAGTTGACGGCGGCCGACCATTGCGCGCTGCCGAGGACGGCCTGTGCGGAAGCCCCCAGCGCGGTCCGGAACTGCGGCGTATCGGGCCCGACCGAATAGCCGTACATCTTGGCGTCCGCGCCCTGTGATTCGAGCGCGCGGTGCAGGATGAGCGCGTCCTGCAGATGTCCCGCGTTGAGTATGACATCGGGATGTTTGGCGACGATCGCCGTGGCCGCCGCCGTGATGCTGGCCGGATCGTCGCTATAGTTGTCGGCGTACACGACATGCAGGCCGTGATCGTTCGCCGACTGCACGGCACCTTGCTGAACTTCGCGTGAGAAGGCATCGCTCGCCGCGCTGATTGCGACGGTCTGAGGCCGCGGTTCGCGCCGCACGGCGAGTTCGATGATCCCGGTGAGGTATTTGCGCGCCGGCGATTGCACACCGAACACGTAGCGATACCCTTCGTTGAACGTGCGCTCGGCCGAGCCGCCGCTGGAGATGAGGGGGACACCATGGCGTTCGGCAACCGCGGCGGCCGCGAACGTCTCCGCCGAACCGTACGGTCCGAGGAGAAAGTCGATATGCTCTTTGGAGATCAGCGTTTCAGCGGCACGCGCCGTCGCAGGCGGACTCGACGAATCGTCCAGATAGCGAATTGCGACCGGATAGCGCATACCATTGATGATCAAGCCGCCGTCGGCGTTGACGTAGCGCGCCCAGAAATCGTAGCCTTCCTGGGTTAAAAGGCCTTCTTTGGACTGCGCGCCGCTCAACGAAACTGCTGCGCCGAAGAGGAGTGTTCGCCCCCGCGGCGCCGGCCCACCCTTCGGTGCCGCGGGCACGGGTGGCGCTGCGGGCACCTTCGGCGCCGCGGGCACCGGCATCGGTAGCGCCAGCAGCGCCAGCGCCGCGGCGAGCATGGTCGCCACGGACGCGCGCCGGAGTGCGCCCATCACAGGTCGTCTCGGGGAATGAGTCCGTCTTTGGCCACGACCGCAGCGCCGTCGCGCGAGCGCGCAAAATCGACAAACCGCTGCGCAGCCGGGCTGGTCCGGCCGGGGACGGTTTGAACCGCGACCGTCAGCGTGTACGGATACCTCCGCGAGCCGATCGACAATACGTTGGGCGGCGGCAAATACGCGATCGGGACGACCTTCGCGGCAACGGCCTGGCTAAACACGACCAACCCGATCGCCTTATGGCTAGTCTTGTCGGCGCCGGTAATCGCGCGGGTCACATCGACGCTGGTGGGCTGCCGCACCACGCTCGCATCGACCGGCATGCCGAAGAACAGCGACGACTCGAGTGCTTTGGCTTCGGCGGTGTCCGCCTGCGGAAGCATCGCGATGATCGGGCCCGGCTTGCCGCCGAGCTGCGACCAATCGCGGATCGACCCGCTATAAACGGCGCGCAATTGGGTCTCGCTGATGCGCGCAAGCGCGTTGTCCGGATTGACGATGACGACGATGCCGTCGCGGGCGATCGCGGCGTCCGGCGTTTCGGCGATGTTGCCGAAGCGGACGCTGCACGAACTCTCGTCGCCGATGACGAACGTATTGGCGGGCTGGCCGGTCTTTAGCGCATATGAACGCACGAGGTCGGAGACCAGTTGGGCTGCGCTGGGCGTGGCACACAGCGCCAACGCGGCAGCCGGTTTGCCGCCGACTTCGGCACCGCGGCGCAGCACGTAGCCGAGCGCGACGATTGCCACGATCGCGGCGTACGCAAGCCACATCCAGCGCGGAAGCGGCCGTTTCGCCGACGACGAATGCTTCGGGCGCACAACGGGTGCGGGCGCCGCCGCCGTGGGCAAAAAGAGGCTCGTATCGAGCGGAGGTTCGACCGGCGGTGCGACGGGCTGATTTTTCGGTTGCCGCATTCTGCGCAACGCGCCGGCCTGCGCGAGCGCTTCGCCGCATTCCGGGCAATATTCGCCCGGCCCCACATACCATTCGATCGTTTCGCCGGCGACGGCCTTGGTGCAATTGCCGGCGTTTCTGCAATACGCGAACTGCAGCGTGCTTTCGGTCCATGCCGTGCCTGCGGTCGACGCCGTGCTTGCGGTCCAGGCCGTGCTTTCGGTCGACGCCGTGTGCTCGGTCGACGCCGCGCTTTCAGTGGACGACATGGTTACGCGCGAGGTCCGAGGCACGTCGCTCCGCCGCGCGTTTCGCCGCTTCGGCGCGCAGTGCGACGCGCGCTTCGAGCAGACGCAATTCTTCGACCGGTTCGAGTGAGGGCGCATGGCCGAGATCGTCCCCGCCCAGCTCGAGCGCGCGAGCTTCGGCCTCGCTCGATGCAGTTTCGGCTCGCTGACGTTCGGCGCGGTGCTCGGCTAGCTGAGCTGCGGCCGCCGCCGCGTCGGCATCGGTCGCGGTTTGTGCGGCGACGAGCTCGGTGCGCTGTTTCTCCAGATCGTTTTGGGCTTGCGTTGTTCGAGCGAGCGCGGTACGCGCTTCTTCGAGCCGCCGTTCGCAATCCGCGACGGCTGCGACGGCCTCGTCGTGCGCGCTGCGCGCCGCAGCGACCGACGTATCGAGCACCTCACGCCGCTGCGCGATCTCGGCTTTGCTCGCCGCGGCCGCCTCGACCGCGACGATCGCTTCCCGTTCGCGTTGCGCCGCTGCGACGGCCGCCGCGGCATGCTCGCTTGCGAGCGCTCGCTGGGCCGCGACACGGGCCGCGAGCGCTTCCGCGGCGAGGCGCTCTTCAAGGGCGCGGGCTTCCGCCAGCAGCTTCTCGACCGCCAGTCGTTGTTCGAGGGCGCGTTGCTGAGCGGCGCTCAGCGCCGTTGCGAGTTCGGCGGCCGGCAAGGGCTCGGGGGAGGCCAATGACTCGTCGCGTGATTCCAACCTTAAAACCGCTCCCTCACCAAAGATCGGCGCGCCGCAAACGCGGCTTGTGTCGATAGACAACGAAAGAACATGAAACGAAGTTCGCGCCGGCCGCAACATGCGGGGGTCTGAATTTTTCAGCAGCATCCGAATTGGCCCTGCTTGGAAAGAACGTTAAGCGGCCATTAGCGAAGGCGACTTGAACGGCACGTACCCTTGCTCCCTTTACTCATAGCGCCGATTTCAAGCGGGCGTGGAACGCCATCGGATACGGACCGGTTGACACGGACCGATCGGTGATCGGCCGCCAACGGGACCGGGCGCGAAGCAGGGGCGTCGAACACGACGAAAGCCCCAATCACGCTGATTCGCCTACCGGCTGCACGTCGCGCGCTGCCGAGATTGGCGCACGTCCGGACGCCTTCGTCACCTCGGATCGATCGTTAGCCCGTCATGATGCCGGTCCGTCTCCGGAACGGGATCGGTTGCCCTCGATCGTCGGTGGGACGCCCGCTTGCGGCTTCGCGACGAGCGGCGCACGGCCGCCCTCGGCTGCGCTCGGCTCACTCAGCGGAGCTGCGAACGCGACGGATCGACAAGACGACTTCGTTTCGATTATATCGGTTTTACCCGAACATGAAGGCGGGCGGCTCGGGCGAGGCCCGAACGCGACGGATCGACGAAGTTCGATCCACTAACGGGGTGGGTCGGTCATCGATCTCGGCGACGCGCTCGAAGCCCGTCGGAACGTCGGGTGTTGCCGTCCCGGCTGCGGGGAGTAGTCCGCGACACGACCCTCCTTGAATATGTCAGGGAACATATCAGGAACGTGTCGGGTTTACCCGACTTGTGCCGACCGGCGGCTCGGGCGAAGTCCGTACGCGAAGGGTCGACGAAGTCGACCCACGCTCGGGGCTTTCGATTACGCGTGCTGCTTGCCGCTTGGCCGCTGTTCGCGACCCGCACGTGTCGCCGCCGAGACTACTCCTGCGCCGCGCTCTGGAGCCGGTTGCGGAAGAGCCCGCAGCGCTCGATCGAACCCGAATGTATTCGTCCCGAGACGAACCGCGCTAAGGGTGCACGACCGTAGCGCTGAGGGCGAACGGAGGTTTTTCCGCAGCCTATTCGGTGAGGCTCGATCGTAAAGGCAATCTCACATCCGCGTTGCCGGTCAAAACACGCGCGAATCTCTTGCATCGTAGCGCGAGCAAATGGCACGGTCTCCGGCGTCCCCGCGATGACTTCATTACAATGCGCGATAACTTCATTTGCTGTATCGGAACAATGAAGCGTGTATTTACGAATAGTTGTGTTAGAAACGCTTTGCCTTACTCTCGTGTGTTTCTTCTTAAGGCTCTTTTGTTTTATCTTGTGCTGCATATTTGTGCTTACGCTGTAATGTCGCGCAGTGACCTGGTACACATCCGTCGCCCAGAGTGGCATATGATCTAATTTCGGTACCGCGTTATGCCGTTGACAACGGATATAGGGCGGGGTGGCCCGGAAGGATTTTTATGTTACGAACCCATCGTTTAAAGATGGTCGTTGGTTCGCTATTGGCCGCGGCAAGCTTTACCGCTTGCGGCGGGGGCTCTGGAAGCCTCCCCGGGGTGACCGGATCAACAAACTCGCAGACTGTTTCCTCGCAAAGTTCGTCGCTGCGCAATACGATGGCCGTTCGCAATTCGGCATCACCTCAATATGTCGGCATTGACGCCGGTGGCGCTGCGGTCGGCACGTACGGTGCCGACACTGACTACAATTCGGGCGCAGCCGCGGTCGTCACGAGCGCTATCAATACGAGCAAAGTCGTCAATCCGGCCCCGCCGGCCGTCTATCAATCGCAGCGGTACGGCCAGAGCTTGGTCTATACGGTACCGAATCTTACACCGAACGCGGCCTATAGCGTTCGGCTGCATTTCGTCGAATCGTTCTTCTCGACATCGGGACAGCGCGTGTTCGGCGTATCCCTCAATGGCGTTCAATCTCTGTCCAACTTTGATATCTTCCAAGCTGCGGGCGGTCAAAACGTGGCGATCGTAAAATCGTTCACGGTAAACGCGGACGCGAGCGGCAAGATCGCAATCAGCCTGGCGGCAACGAAAAACAATGCCTCGATCGCGGCAATCGACGTCACCACGGCGCAAGCGCCAGGCGCACCAGGCGTCGCGATTAGCGCCGGCGGTACGGGAAGCGGCGCCTGGGTTGCCGACACCGACTTCAGCGGCGGCTGGAACTCCAGTTCCAGCACGGCGGTAAACACCAGCCAGATTTCAAATGCGGCACCGCAGACGGTCTACACGACGCAGCGCGTCGGATCCGCCTTCTCGTACGCGATTCCAAAGTTGACCCCGGGCGCTTCGTATTCCGTTCGGCTTGACTTCGTCGAACCGTTCTTCACAAGCGCCGGACAACGTGTGTTCAACGTCTCTGTAAACGGGTCCCAAGTACTCTCGAACTTCGATATCTACGCAACTGCGGGCGGCACCAATGTCGCGATATCCAAGACGTTCGCAGCCGTGCCGGACGCGACCGGAACGATCGCGCTGCAGTTTGCCGCAACCGCAAATAACGCCTCGGTCACGGCAATCGACGTCGTAGCCGGAACGCCGAGCGGAACCCCCACGCCCACGCCGACGCCGGTTCCGACGTCAACGCCGGTGGCGACTGGCAGCCCGTACACCAATTACTCCGCGCTCTTCACCGGCAATACACCCTTTCACCATAAAGTCGCGACGATGGCGGCGGTCGGTGTGGCGGCGGTCGATTCGCAGAGCTCGACCGAAGTCAGTAACTGGATCAATCAGATCGCGTATTCCAACTCGCAGAGCTTCTGGAGCGGGTCGCCGGTCTATATCTCCAAGCAAAGCGATCCGATTTTTACTTGGCAGGGTATGAACGAGTACGGCTCTGGTAATCCGATTCTCGGTACGCAATCGCAGATTCCGGCTTACGCCCAGACGCAAGCAATCAATGATTCTCACATCATGGTCGAAGATCAGTTCTCACCTTCGGGCGCTGGAGAATACGGCGGCTTCCAATGTGATACTCTACAGTGGACCGGCGGCATCACGGATTGCGGTTGGGGTGCATATTATCTCTATTCCGGCAGCGGCCTATCGACAGACACATTAGACCAATATGCTGCGAGCAATCATGCTGGTTACGCCGCAGCCCTTGGGTTCTTAGGCCAATACGACTTCTACCAAGCGCATCATGGAGTCCCGATCTCTCACGCATTGGTTCTGACGGCATCCTGCACTCAGGGCGGCACGAACGGTATTTACCCGGCTGTCAGCGGCGTTCAGACGGACACTGCTTGCCCGTCATCGCCGACGATCAAGTATGGTTCCCTCCTTCACCTTAAACTCAATTCGTCACAAATTGCCGCCACTGGAGCAAGCGAATATTGCCGCTACATTCTGCAGGCAGCCGCCGATTACGGCGTCTACATTGCGGACACGACCGGCGTGAGCTATGGTCCCGCGCTCGGTGTTCCGACGACGCTGCAAGACGATCAAGCCGGACTCCCCGACTTCGTTCAAAGCAATGTCGAACCGTCACTTCTCGCCGGCGGCGACGGCTCAGGCAGTCCGGACTCGTATCCCAACGGCGAAGGCCGATTCCACTGGGGCACCTGCCTCAACCGCGTTTGGCAGGCCGGCTCATGGGACGCAATGCACATAACGACGAATACGGGCGGTCTACCGGCCATTAGCAATCGTTAAGAGCAGTCGATCTACGCGTAGCCTAACGCACGTTCGCGCCCCTACGGCGTAGGACGCGGCGATAAGAAAGCATCAATGTGACCAGGACCGCGGCATACCGCAGTTTCTGGTCACATTGATTTCGAAACGGCTGTCTGGACGGAATGCGCCGTCTTCGCGCGCGAAGCGCAAGCAGGAAGTCATGCCGAAGCGGGGGCCGATGCTTTACGAAAAAGGATGACGTGCTCGTGATCCTTAGATATCATGAGGTTTTCGCGGATTGAGACTCGCGCCGAACCCAGTCATCATGGACGTGCGATCATTGTCCGGGAGTATTCGGCGTAAGGCGGCGAATTATCCAGTCAAACATGGGGTCCCGACCCATGCGCGCTCGGCCAGATGAAGCGGCCGGGTTTCAAGCGCTTTGCATCAGGCGCGGTTCCGTCGCATCGCGAAATCTTTTGGACCGATCGCTGCGCGGTCCGCGAGAGATGAAAACCACGACCGCAGAAGGATTGCTCGCTAACGCGTTTCGCCCCAGAGCGCTCAGACCCGTGAATCCTCCGTGCATATCGGTCCGGACCCAGCAGCACGCGCGCGCGCAGCCTCAGTTCACCAATTGGCGCTTCTGCGTCGGCTTTGGCGCGAAGCAGCGCGCGCTGCTTCATCCTTGCATGAAATCCTCGCGCATAAAATCCACATGATTGAAAGTATCTTTGCGCCATCATCGTGAAGGATGCCACTCGCGGCAAGATAGACGCTCACTTACTCGCGGTAATCAAGGCCGCAACATCAAACCAATGCCCCGCCCACCGGCTGAACAGGAAGGCATTTAGTCGAATGAATCCTAAGAACATCGTAAAGCCAATCTTTCAACGAGTCCTCGGCTTGCATGCATACCTCGTTCTACACTCGATATTCGTCGCGTTGACGATGAAGCTGCGTCCCCAGGAAGGCGAAGTACTACAGTTCATCAAGCTTCTAAAGCCGGATGACGTGGTACTCGATATCGGCGCAAATGTCGGTGCAATGTCAGTGCTCTTCGCAAAAGCTTGCCCTGAAGGCAGCATCTTCGCTTTTGAGCCAATCCCGGCTAACTTCCGGGCCTTACGTACTGTCCTAAAGATGTTCAACCTGAAATCCGTCAGTATTTTTCCCTGGGCCATCGGCGAGAAGCCGGACGTTCTCAAGATGGTGGTCCCTCAGAAAGGCGGCTCGATAATGGAGGGCTTGAGCCATGTATTGACCGATCAGTATGTCAGCGAAGGCGAAACCTTCGACGTGCAATGCACCTCGCTCGACACGCTGTCCACCCAGACGATCCTGCCGGGCAAGGTCAATGCGATCAAGATCGACGTAGAGAACTACGAGGTCCCGGTCATTCTGGGTGCGCTGAAGCTGATCGAGCGCGATCGTCCGCTCATCTACTGCGAGATATGGGATGCGGACAACCGGGGTGTAATCCAGGTAGCTCTCGCCAAGTTCGGCTACACTGTGCACGTCGCGGTCCACGATCACCTCGAACACTACAACCCGGTCATTCACACGCAGGTTAACCTCCTTTTCCTGCCGGATTTTGAAACGGACCCTCAGTTATTGAATAAATCGTAGCCGCGCTCATCCAGGCGTCGTTCGGGGTGCTAACGGGCTCGGTGAAATCTACCTCGACGCCATTGTTCTGGCTTCTTCATCGCTCACCGAGGCGATCATCGTAACTTTGGTCCGGCGACCCGGGTATGGTCAGCGCTTTCTCGTCTCCCATCCGAATGCCGAACGCCGGTTTTCCGTGTAGGATCCCGGTGCATTCGTGATCGTCGCCAAGATCCGATTCAGCAGGCGGACGTAATAGTGGAAGAGGCTGGGAATGTCGTAGGCAAAGCGCTACTCGCGCTTCTTGAGATTGCGCCGCTACGCAGGACGCCACTTGGGCCAAAGCGACACCGCTGCGAAGAGAACGAGGCCGACGGTTGCTCCATATTCGAGGGCAAAAGTCGGCGCGACGAAAGCGGGTAAGTCAAGGAGAAAACTTGCCGCGGCTATGCCGGCAACCGACTCGGCGAAGCGCCTCTGGGCGATTGTCGCGGCGCAAAGCGGCCAGAGAAAGTACCACGGATAAATGATAGGTATCGCGCCGACAACCAGCAGCGCAATCGCCGCCATGTTCGAGCGCCGACGCCGGATCACCAGCGAAAGGATAGCGGCGCTGGCAGCTACCCACACGATGCCCTTTGCAAGCACCGTCCCAAAGCGAAGATGTAAGGTGTGGTCGAAGACCGCGCGCAGCAGCATGACCGGCGAATTCAACGGCGTCAGCTCCTGATGGTGCTTGAGCTGAGCAATGCCGAGGCTGCTGTGACCGAAAGCAAATACAATCCCTAGCGTTACCGCAACAGCAAGAAGCGATCGAGGACGCAGTGCGGTCGTCGCTACGCCGACGATCTTGACGCACGTGCCGCAAGCCAAGGCAACGCCGGCACCGAGCGAGTTGTGCAGGCGCATCGCCAGCGCGAGCGGCAGCAACATTAAAACATCATTATGTGCGCCGAACGCGGTTTCAAAAAGGACGAGCGGATGTAATGCCCAGATCGCGCGTTGCCGTCCACGCAAGAGCGCGGTGATGCCCAAGGCCGCGCTAAGTGAGATGATGCGCTGCACCAGCAACAGTTCGTACGTAGTAGCAGAATGAAACGTCGCCACAACCGCGGCTTCGACCGCTATAAAGGCCGGTCCGTACACGGACGCGACCGGCGGATTACCCCAGGGCCGCACGCCCTGCGCCGTCGTTGCGTTCCATATTGTCACCGTAACCGGATTCCAGGGGTTTGCTCCGTGCATGGCCATTTCGCCGTAGAGCAGATACGCGTACGGGTCGTGCGAGTCAAGCGCGGGCGCGAATGCGACAACGCTCCCCCCGAGCGCAAGTCCGATGATGAGCGCGCGCGGCGCGGCATCGCGCAGTTGCCGCATCGCGAGAGACATCGCGACGAACGCGACTGCCCATATGAGCCAAACGGCGAGGTCGCGTTCGCCGCCGAAGAAGACCGGCGGCAGCGCGTAACCGGGATCCGCGGGAACCGCGAAAGCACCGATCGGTATCAAAATTACGCCAAATGACCAGCACGCCCATCCCAAGACCACGGACTTCACTTGACTGAGCACGCGCCGTGGCACCGGCGCCACAAGCACGTCGTGCGGAAGGCTGCTCCTCACCGAACTTCCGCCGTGCCCAGCGAAAAAGGCCCGCGACATCGCAAGTCGCTCAACGTCGACCGTTGCGGATAGCTGCACGGCGCTTCATTAACAGGGAAATTCTCCGAACTCATGGGAAGCGAAAAGTCTTTGTGCGAGCCGCGGGTTCGCGATTAAATGCCGACGCGCGGAGTCCCGCCCATGCTGGTCTTGTGCAGTCCTCAGTGCACGTGCTTGAGAAAAAATTTCGCGACGATCGACGTTGGTTTGGGTCTCTTTTTCAGGGCCACTGCCGAAGTCGACTCGAGAACACATCATTCGCGTCGGTTGCCGAATCGAATCCGGACGATTGCCGAAACGTGAACCGGAGGCTTACCGCCGGTTTCTCATTATCTCTTGCCGCTGTCCACAAACTTGAAGAGCATGTGTCGGGTATCACAGCGCATCGCCGTGCTTCGGGCCATGCGCGGCGCGCACGCTCGATGGTGCGCTTCCACGTATGAGAATCGCTGCGACGCGCAACCGGAAGCGACGCGTCTGTTCGTCAAAATGTCGCCCCGCGGATTTCGAGTGAGGTAGCGCATAGGTTCCAGGAGCGATGGGCCGATCGTCCCAGACCTGGTTGTAATCGTCCTAACGGTAAGGTGTGCGCGTAACTGGATCGGCGTGTCGACAAACAAAAAAGCCGCCGCGCGTCACTTTACTTAACGTATCGACTACCGTACCCTGGAACCAAGTTGTACGAAACATCACGACGTCGCGCATTGACGTGCTTGTCAGTTTGTTTCACGCCGCACCTCGATTTGCTACATGGGTCGTTTCGAGCCTCGAGCCTCGCGTAGTCATTGAGGCTCGGATGAACTGTGCCCTGGGATCGACGAGGTGCTCCCGCCGGAGATTTGGATGCAGGTTTCTCTTAGGAGCATGTTGCTGTGTTGCCTTATTGCGCTCGCGGCATGTAACGGCGGCGGTGCCAACGTTGTTCGCGGGCAAGACGGAGGAAACGCGACGCTCACGGTGCCGGCCGCCGCGCTCAGCAGAACGACGCAGCTCGCAAGCAACGCATCTGCAACGGGCGAGAGGTTGATCGATGCCGGCGGAGGCGCCGTCGGCAGTTGGAGCTCCGACGAAGATTACAGCGGCGGCTGGTCTGCCGTTGTCAGCAGTGCCATCGATTTGAGCCGCGTCACGAACCCGGCGCCGCAGGCGGTGTACCAAAGCCAACGCACGGGAGCGGCGTTTTCCTATACGATCGGAAACCTCGTCGCAGGCGGTGCCTACAACGTGCGGCTGCATTTTGCGGAGTCCTTTTTCAGAAGCGCCGGAGCACGTCTCTTCGGTGTGGCGCTCAACGGCGCGCAGGTGCTCTCGAATTTTGATATCTATAGCGCCGCTGGCGGGCAGAATATTGCCGTCGTCCGGACGTTCAGCGCACGCGCGGATTCTACGGGCAGAATTGCGATCGCTTTCCGAGCAGCGGCGAATAATGCGAGCGTGGCGGGCATTGAGGTAAGCGGCGGAGGTGGTTCCGCGACACCGGCACCTGCACCGGCACCCACGAGCGTCCAGTCGACGGCAGCGTGCGCCCCGTACAACGCTGACCCGGTTTTTAGCGGCTGTTTCAGGGCCAAGTCGCCGTACCACGATACGGTCGCCTCGCTTATCGCGAAAGGGGCGAAGATACACAACGATGCCACGGCATCGAACTATTGGAATAACGGCAATCCGCTAAATGACGACAACATAAACGCCAACGGCTCCCACGCCAACAAGATGTGGCAATCGAGTTCCAGTGACCCGCAATATACCGTCACTTGCCAGGCTTACGGCACGTGTGACGCAGCGACCAGCGTAACCGGCTCGAAGATACATATCCCGAGGGGTGCAGCTCCGACATCGGACTCGGATCACCACATCTTCATCTTCGATCCGTCCGGCGGACAGGAGATCGATATGTGGGGCGGTTACGCGTCAAACGAGGCGTGTCAAGTTGGGACGTTCATCGGCGGCGTGCTTACCTGCTCGTGGGGCGGCGCGTTCTCGTTCGCCGGGAATGGCTTGGCAGCGGTCGTGGGCAACTCGGGCATCGCGGGCGGCGTGGCGTACGGATTGGCCGCGATCACCGCCGGTGATATCTTGAGTGGGCACATCAAACACGCCCTGGGCCTCATCGGGCCGTGCTTGGACGACAACGGGCAATATCCGTCGACGCCTGGACGCTCGACGGATTCAGGATGTGCTGGCCATGCGGCAAATGGCGGCAACGGTGCGGAACCGACGCTCCGGTACGGTGATATGCTGCACCTCAAGTCGTCGGTTAATCTCAATGCTGCTCCGTACTCCGGCTACTCCTCGTATTGCAAGGTGGTCGTTCGCGCGCTCCAGGAATATGGCGCCTACGCCGACGACAATGCGTCGAACTGGGGTCTGCATCTGATAACGGTCGATGAAACGAACCCCGGCTGGCAGACGATTATGGCGTCGATGATCGCCGGCGGCGACGCGTCGGGCAGTGCGAGCGCCGCAAATTGGCCGTCGTGCCTCAATCGGATTCGCGCGGGCGATCTCGAGACGATCACTCTCAATCAAGGCGGCAACTCGGCGCTGCCGTAAGGTGGTCTAGCGGATAGTGCGCGTCGCCGGTTTGCCGCGCGGGCGCCGGCGACGGACCCGCGGCGTTGCCAACGGTCGTCGTACTTGATCGCCGGATCTGCCGACGACGCCGGAGGTAATGCGCGAGACGAGAGGGTAGCACTCCGTCCCAGAAGGAGACTGCCCATCAGCGAATTCGAGCAGCGCCGGAAGCAGCGCACGATTGTCGCGATCTGCGGATTAATGATCGTCGTCGGCGTCTTCCTGCGGTTTACGCATCTCGACGGCAAGATTTTCGGAAACGACGAAGCAACGACGTCGATTCACGTTTCGGGCAAGACGATCGCCCAATATGCCGCGACGATGTTTGACGGACGGCGACGGACGGCGAACGAGTTGCTGGTCTTTCAAAAGCCGGATCCGGCCCACGGCGCTCGCGACGTCGTTGCGTCGCTTGCCGTAGAAGACCCGCAGCACCCGCCGCTCTATTATCTGCTCGAGTGGCAGTGGGAACGCAGCGCCGGCTCCTCGATTACTGCACGGCGCGTGCTTTCGGCGGTATTCGGCGCGGTCACGCTTTTGAGCGCGTTCTGGCTTGGTTTTGAGCTCGATTCCTTGCTCGCCGGATGGATCATGGCCGCCATCGTCGCCGCTTCGCCGTTCGCGCTCGCTTATTCGCAAGTAGCGCGCGAGTATTCGCTCTGGCTTGCACTGACGTTTGCGGCTAGCGCGCTCTACATTCGGGCCGTGCGGAGCGGAGGCCCGGTTGTGTGGCTTGGCTATGCGATCGTCTCGATCGCGGGGCTGTACACGGACGCGTTGTTCCTCCTCGTTCTCGTCGCCCACGCGCTTGCGCTAGCGGTCCCCGCCCCGCGCCGGCGAGCGGCGGCGCTTGAATTCGGCGTTGCTCTCGTATTGATCGTAGCGGCATATCTGCCGTGGATTCGTGCCCTGACGTACGGTTACACGCACGGCAGCGTAACGAACAACACCTACTTGAGTTCCGGATTCTCGCTCAAGCCGTTTGTGCTGAAATGGATTTTCAACGTCGGCACGCTGTTCTACGACGCGGACTATCTGTATCCCAAGAGTGCCGTCTTGATCTTGCCCGGGTTCGTGGCTCTGGGCCTAGCGTTGGTCGCTTGCGCCCGGCGTCTGCGGGGGAATCCGTCGTTGGGTCTGATCTTCACGCTTGCTGGTGTGGCGATCGCCGCGCTCGTGTTGCCGGATCTCATTCATCACGAGCAGCGGTCGACTGCCTCACGGTATCTCATCCCACTTTGGGTGGCCGCTTACGCGGCCCTCGGCGTCGGGCTTGCGCTAGCGTCGCGCTCCCCGCGTGCCGGCATGCGCGCCGCGGCGTTCGGTTTCGTGGTCTTGACGGCGGTCACCGGTTTTGGGTCGTTCGCTATTTCGTCGCGGCGCGATACCTGGTGGGTCGACGGCGGCACCGCGCCGATCGGTGCGATCGCCCGAGCGATCGATCATGCCAAAGATCCGGTCGTCGTGTGGCATTCGACGTGGGGTCCAGGACGCAGCGGGCCCGAACTCTGGGATTTTTCCGTCGTCATGTTGGCCGACATCGTCGCTCCGACGACGGCATTTGTGCAATACGGTCGCGACGAGTCGAAATCGATGCTCCCCGCTGCCGGATCGATGTTGCTTCTCGATCCCAATGAGGCGGTCGTCGCGGCACTTCGAGCGCGCGGAAGCCAAGTGGCCGAGATTGCGGGCGGGAGTACCGCGGCCGCGAGTCCGGAGATCGCCGCGTTCCGCAAATCCGTCGCCCGCGAACGCGAACGCCGGGGTCAAGCGGCGGGTCTTTCGCCGACGCCGTCACTCTGGACGATTCAGGATCGCTAGTTAGAGATTCCCCACGGCTGGTTCGCGTTCGACGCGGGCCGCGACCCGGCCGCGGGGGCGCCACGGCAGACGGCGGCGTCCGGCCGCGTGGTCGACTTCGGGCGGCTTTGGTTCGCCGCGCAGAAACTTCGGTTGGGCGGCGTTTTTCACAAGCAAGGCCATGCTGAAGGCAAGCCAGATATATTTGAATCCCAAGATGTCTAAGAAAAACGAAGCGACGGCAAGGCCGACGATTCCCGCTTCAATGACGACGTTTCCGCGCGAATCGCGGTACGACTGCCACCACGCCCACAAGTGAATCACGCCGCCGATGATGCCGACCTCCACGAAGGCACTCAGGTATGCGTTGTGCGCCGGCCGCGACCACCCCTGAAAGACGGGCTGATAAATTGCGAACAAGACGTGATTGTACGCCGCCGGAAACGCGCCCAGCCCGGCTCCGGCCAACCAGTGATCTTTGAGTGCGGCTTGAGCGGCGTCCCAGATGAACACCCGGCCGCTTCCGCCGGCGAGACCTTTATCCTGGAACCGATCCCAGACGGTGGGCAGGGCGAGGCTCGCGAGTCCACCCAGCGTCATGAGCACCAAGATCTGCAAGCGGTACCGCGTGCGCCAAGCGATGTACAAGAGGGTGACGACGAGCGCGATCAACCCGCCGCGCGAGCCGGTGAGAAACGTCGCGGCAATCAAAATAAGCGTCGAGACCAAGGACGCGAAGCGCAGCCGGACATCGCGCGAACTGATGAGCGCGCCGACCGCGATTGCGATCGGCAAAATCAGCGCGGCCGCGATGTGATTCGGATCGATCAGCAAGCCGTTGAAGGCGACCGTGAGGCGATCCTCTTGAGTGCGAAGACCGCCCAGGTAGCCGATGAGGCCCCACCCCGCCAGCAGAACGCCGGAGGCAACAACCATTCCTCCGACCAGACGAACGTCTTTGGGTTCCGCTGGGAAGATTGCAATGACCGTGAAGAAGGCAAAGAGCTGAAGCAACTGAATCAACGTCGCCGCCGTCGCTTCGGGATCCATCGTCCACAACGCGGTCAGCGAGGCCAGCAGCACGTAAACGGCCCAAACGTACCAGCTTTTGGGCGGCGCCAAAACCCGCCGTGTTAAGATGATGTGAAAGAGCAGCGCTACGCCGGTGACGACCGCCAACACGCGTGTGATCGTTGTCGTCGCACCCAGAATGCCGTCGAGCGGAACCAACATAATGTAGAGCCCGAACGGAAAAAGCAACGGCCGCTTCAACGTAAAGTAGATTGCGAATGGTGCCAACGCGGTCGTGATCAAGAGGGTCGTCAATAGGTTCATGCTGCTAACTCTTCGTGGCTGCGCGAGGGGCGGCCGGTACCGCTGCTGTCAGGTCCATCTTGGTGATCAAATCCCCGAACGACTTTAAGCGACGGCCGCCGGGCCGGTCTGATCTGCGGGTGTTGCCGCACGGCGCAAATCAGATACGCCGATGAGCAGAAGCGATCTCGGGCTCACGCCCGTCGTTTGAACGAATAAGGTCGATTTAATGGAGAATGAAACCAGGTATGCCAGCGTCGTTGCGACGGCCGGCCCGATCACGCCGAATCGACCCACGCTGGCCAACGAACCGATGGCACACACGGCGAAGGTCGCGGTTTCGACCCGCAGGATATAGCCCGGTCGGCCGACCCTCACGGCGCTGAAGTAACTCAAGATCGAGTCGGCGGCATAAATCGCCATCCCGGCAACGAGGACGCGCAGAACGGGTCCGGCAGCGGCGAAGGCCGGTCCGTACACGAGCGTAAAGACGGCGGGTCCGGCGACGAAGGCACCAAGCGCGATGAGGAGTTCGAGCGCCAGAATCATGCGCGTAATCTTTGCCGTCAGCCGAGCGGCTTGGGCGATCGGCTCGGTCGCGACCCGGCCGAACGCCGACCACGACATCGCCCGGCCGACCTGCCACATCAGTTCGCCGACCGCGAGCGCCAGCGTATAGTTGCCTAGCGCGCTCGCCGAGAGCGTCGCGGCGACGATGAAGACATCGACGCGGGCGGCCAGGAACGTCATGACCGCCGCCCCCGATGCACGCAGCGCGAACTGGATCGCAAGCGCGAAAGACGCGCCGACCCTTGCCGAATCGGCCGGAGCGAAGTCGAGCCCGGCGAAAATGATGGCCGCTCCGGCGACGTAGCCCGCCGACCAGATGCCCATGATGACGTCGATCGGGGGCTTGACCAGCACCGTCGCGAGCAGCATTGCCAGCGCGGCTCCGCCATTGATGACGAGCGAGGCAACGTTGGTCCGCTCGACGTTCAAATCGATGAGGTGGAATCCGCTCATCGTCTGGACGTACAAGGCGAACGGAAATGCCAAGCCGACGAAGAGCAGCGCATGCTGGGCCGGAACGAGCGCCCCGAGCAGGATCAGCGGGAGCGCGCCGACCGACGAGATCAGCGCGATAATCCGCAGCGCGGCCGCCGCAGCCGCCGGACCGTTCGTCCGGTCGCTGCCGCATTGGCGCGCGATCGCCGAACTCAAGCCGTCGGCGATCGCGACAACGCCCAAAATGGCGATTCCGGCGTACGTGACGACGCCTTTTCCCGGCGGCCCGTAGACCCGCGAGATCGCTATGCCCGCGGCGATCTGCAGCCCTTGGTTGCCGATCATCGACCCCAGGGTGTGCGTCGTTTGCGCGAGCAGGCTGCGGCGCTTCACCGGTCGGCAACCCAAGTGCCGCGGGCCCCACGCGAGCGGGTCGACGCGAAGGGTCGACGAAGTCGGGCGGCTTGCGGCGCAGCCGCAAACGCGAGGGCGGCTTCGGCGCAGCCGAAACGCGAAGGAATGCGCTCAGCGCATTCCATTAGGCCGACCGCAAGCGCAGTGTACGCAACATTGCTTCGACCATGTCGATGTAGTGACGCAGATCTTCTTGCTGCACGATGAGCAGCCGGCGCGCCGGGATGCCGGTTCCGCGGATGAAGATCGTGACAAGCACGCAGGTGACGATCAGATACGTTACCGACGTCGATGCCGCGGCTCCGACGATCCCGAAGTGATGGGCCAGGGAAATGGAGCCGGCCGCGCACAGCAGGGTACCGCCCGTCTGCACCCAGATCGCGATCATCGGCCGGCCCAGTTGAAGGACGACGAATTTGGTCAACGCGACTTCGGCGGCGTACGCGATGAGACCGGGCAGAGCCCAGCGCAGCGCATCGCCCGCCGGGGCGAAATTTTCGCCGTACACGCGAACGATCAGCCACGGCCCGAAAATAAATGCAGCCACGCCCAAGCTGCCGACGATGGCCAGGGTATTGCGCGTGACGCGCGCGACGAGAGCGGCGGCGTCCGGGAACGGATCCGAGCCGATCCGTCCGAGTGCCGACCAAACAAACGCTCGGCTGACTTGCCACAACAGTTCGCCCGTGCCGATCGCCAGCGTGTACCAGCCCAGAGCGGCCGGCGAAAACATCACGCTGACGACCAGGATGCTGACCCGCATGTTCATGAAACCGGCCGTCGCGCCGCCGGCGGCACGCAACCCGAAGTGCAACTGTTCGCGCATGACGTCGTTCGGGTCGACCTCGGACGGTGCCGACGAGGCCAGGATCGGACGCATCGCCCACCATGATTGCCCGGCGGCGACGATATAGAAGAACACCCAGACGCCAATGACCGCACTCAGCCCGAGATGCGTGAGCAAGATGATCGGAATCGTGCAGACCGCCGTGCTCACACTTTGAGAAAGCGCGCGCAGATTGACCAGCAAGATGTCATCGCGCACCATTAAGAACGGCGTAACGACTTGGAGGTACATCGCGAACGGCAATGCGGCCGCGGCTGCGGCCAGCGGACGCTGCGAGGGAATCCAGATCGCCACGACCACGAAAATCGGGATGACGACCGCCAGGATGCCGAAGAAGATGCGGACCGCGATCGTGTTGACGACGCGCGCCGAGTACTGCTTTTTCCCGAACTGGTAGAGCACCGCGTCGCTCAATCCATAGAAAAAAACCGAGACGAAGCTGACGGCGGTGGCCGCATAGCTGACGTAGCCTTTTCCGGCCGGCCCGATTGCTCGCGCGATGACGATTCCGGACAGAACGGCGATGGCCTGACAGGCGACTTGCGTTGAGAACGTGCGCACGATGTTGCGGGCGAGCGTATTGTTCACGCTGCGAGGGGCTCCGTTTGCCGGGTGGCAGGAGTGCGCGGTGCCGGGTTGCGACACGCCCTGTCAGGGGCGTGCCCTTGGCCTCTGGGCGGCGAGATCGAAACGACGACAGTCGAAATCACAACAACGGTACTTTCGGCGAAGATCGGATAAAAGTCGAGTCCGACCGTGCTGTGCCGCGTTGCGGCTATTGCGGGACCCAGTGGAAGAGGAACTCGAACGCGGTTTTGACCAGGATCTGCGCATCGAGTAGCGGCGACCACTCTTCGAGATAGAACAGATCGCCCTCGAGCCGAAGCCCGATTTTGTCCGTCGTGAGGACCCGCGACATCCCGATCTGGGACCAACCGGTGATGCCGGGAGCGACGAGCAGGCGATCTTCGTAACGGGGCAGATGGCGGAAACGTTCGACGAAGTGAGCTCGCTCCGGGCGCGGGCCGACCAGCGACATTTCGCCGCGAAGTACGTTGAAGAACTGTGGGAGTTCGTCCATGCTGGTCCGGCGCAGAAACTTGCCGACGCGCGTCGGGCGCGAGATCGCGGGGTTGGCCCAAACCGGGCCGGTCGTCAATTCGGCGTCCTTCGGCATCGACCGAAACTTCAGAATGTCGAAGCTTTTGCCGTTCTTACCTACGCGAGCTTGGCGAAAAATTACCGGGCCGGGCGTCTCGATGCGTACTGCTACGGCACAAGCAATGTAGATCGGCATCAATAGAATGATCGCAGGCACACTAAGGACCAGGTCAAAGGCTCTTTTGTACACCTGCGCCGCCGGCGTCAGGATCGGCAGCGGCCGGATGCACAGGAGCGACAGTCCGCCCTCGCGCTCAAGCTGCATTTTGTATGCGTGCGAACGCAGGCGGGGCGGTGAAATCGCGATGGTCGCATTTTGCCGCGCAGCGATCTCCATCAGGTGCAAAAGCTGGTCGGGCGGGATCGCTTCGGTTACAATGATGCGGGTTGCGCCCCAGGCCAGCGCACCCTGCATCCACGGCGGCGCGGCCCGGACGCCGTCGAAAGTTGATTCGATATTGACGACCGGCAGACGCAAAAGAGAATCATCGCGCCGCGGGCGCAAATGCATGAGTGCTAAATCGATTCTTTCGGGTACGCCGATGATCGCCAGCCGGCGTGGTACGCGGGTGCGATGTGCGACGGTTCGCGTCGCGGCAATGCCAAGAAAAGCGATTCCGGCAAACGTCGTTAGCGCCGTACGTGAATACCACAGCGCCGGAACGAGAAATGTTAAAAGGAGAAGCGGGATCGTGACGAGAGCTAGCGCAGCGCCGATCGCGTACCATTCGTCGCGCATCGATCCGCTGAACGAGCGCCGATATGTCCCGGCGATCGCAAGGAGTGCGAGCGCTGCGAGCGCAGTGCAAACCAGTACCGGTATGGGCAGCGCGTGCATCCGGTTTGCAATAAAAGCACCCAGCGTAAGGTACGTAACATCCATCACGATAAGGGCGGCGGACCAAGCCCGACTATGTGTTCGCGAAGCCGCAAAAGACGCAGCAGCAGTAGCCATCGTCGTTCATATTTCCAGCCGAGGCGGAAATATCCGTGCCGTTCGGCGGTCCCCAGGAGGGGCCACAAGTCCTACACCTCTCGCCCATGCGCCCGGTGTTTTTGTTCGCAGATCGCGCACACTTAGTGTATGGGGACAGTATCCGTGATCGATTCGCTCGTCGAGTCCAGATCTTTCCAGCCGCGACACGGCTCTCGCGTTGCGATCGTCGGCGGGGGAATGCTCGGAATGGCAATCGCCTTGCGCTATCGGCAAGCGGGTCGTATCGTTACCGTCTTCGAGGCCACCGAACGTGTCGAACGGCGCGGGCACGCCACCGTCGCCTCGCGCGACCGCGCCTTGCTGGCATTGCTCGACGAACTCGACCTGTCGGCCGGGATCCGTTGGGATTCCAACATCACGCTGAACGGAACGCGGTTTGGGGCGCTCATCGGAGGCCGGGCGCGTATCATCGAGACCCTCCGGGACCGCGCGCGCGCGCTCGACGTCGATATTCGACTGGGTACTCCGGTGGGCGGCGTCGCGACCGACGGGACGGGCTTCGAGGTCAATACCGGCGCCGACACCGGCGAATTCGACGAGGTCATCATGACCGTTCCCTCGCCGGTCGTTTCAGAGCTGCTCGATCCGCTCCCGGAACGCGAGCGCTTGGCGCTCGGCACCGTCGGGTACGTCGGCATCATCACGGTGTCATTCGTCATCAATTCGGGGCGCGTACCGCTCGCGGCCGCGCGTTATATCCAGCGCGTCAGCCGCGGTGGCGACCATTTCGCGCTCGTCGATCCGTCGGTACTCAATCCTCGCGACGAAAGCCGCAGCGGCGTCGTCTACATCACGCGGCCGCTGGCGGCGCACAACGAGCTCTTTGGTGCCGGCGACCGGCAGGTCATCGAGCATTTCGCCCGTGCCGTGCCCGGGAGCTCGGACATTCTCAGCGCTCGCGTCATGCGGATGCCGCACGCCTTCGCCCAGGGCCGGCTCGATTCGTTCACCAGTTCGGTGCCTGGTCTGTCGATCGTGAACGCCGCGCATATGGGGGGTGGACGGCACCACCTTGAGCGCACGGCAGCGCTGGCCCTCACGGCGTTTCGGCAATTGTGCGCCGAGCGGATCACCTGAGTTCGCCCGCCGTTTCGTCGATGCACCGCGCATGCGGCGGTGGCCGCCGCCGGCATGCCGATCCGACGCTGGGGTAACTCCGGCGTTCAGATGAACTTGCTCCAGACCGCCCGCGCCGGCGCTCATGGTTAGGCGCGGCGCCGCTCACCGGCGGACGGCGCGCCGGGCCAAGCCGCGCCTGCGGACGCCAAACCTCCAGCGCAAATCGGAGCCGTCGAGCCCAAGCGCAACGCCGGCGTTGAGTCCGGCGGGGCGGCTGGGCGCAGCCGACGACCGGACCGCCGTCTGGGCTGCGGCACTGGGGGCGCTCACCGTCGCCGCCGCTGGCGCCTTCCTTGCCGTGAAGCTCAATATTTGGATGGACGAGGCATTCACGCTGAGCACGACCGGCGCCGGCGTCGCGGCCGCCTGGACGCGAGCGATCGGGTTCGAAGCGCAGCCGCCGCTCTATTTCGTCATCGAGGCCGCATGGCGGCTCCTGGACGAATCGTCGCCCGCGTTCGCGCGGGTTCCGTCCGTCGTCTTCGCCGCGCTGGCCGTCGCGGTCATCGTCGATGCGGCACATCGCATCGCGCCGCGCTTTCCTCCCGCCCTCGCGGCGCTCCTCACCGCCGGCAATCCGCTGTTCATCTGGGCAGCCTCGGAGATGCGCGTCTACGCGCTGGTGCTGCTGATCGGCGCGGTCCTGACGGCGCTGTTCTTCGAGGCTTTTCTCGCGCCGGCTCCGCGGCGCCGCGCGAAGGTGTGGTACGCGGTGGTCGCGCTCGCCGGGCTCTACACTCAATACTACGTGGGCTTCGTTCTGGCCGCGCACTTCCTCACACTGCTGATGCTGCGCCGGGATAGGTTGCGGTCGTTCGCAGCATCCATGCTGCCCGTTGCCGCGGGCTTTGCGCCGTTCGTCGGCATCGCGTTCGGACACGTAGCGCAAAGCGGTGCGTTCGTCTCGCGGTCGACGCCGCTGGGCGCGATCCACGAAGTGGCGAATGTCGTTTTCGAGATCGTCTTGCCGCACGACGTCAATTGGGGCGGCGCGGCCAAGCTGGGCGGATTCGTGGCTGCCGCCGGCCTCGCGGCGGGCATCGCCGCCTGGGGCCGGCCGCGGGTCGAGGATGGTGCCGAGCGCGCCGTCGTCCTTCAATGGCTGATCGCCGTGGCCGTCTTCATGCTGCTCTTCTCCGTTTCGGGCGTGCCGGTCGCTCTTCTTCGCCATCTCGTGGTCTTGGCGCCGGCGACGTTGATCGTCGTTTGTATTCTGCTCTCAGGCGCCACGCGTCACCGCGTGGCCGTGACGGCGTCGGCCGCGCTCGTCTTCGCGACCTTCGCTGGGGGCGATTTCTATAGCGAATATAAGCCGCCGCCGGCGAAGCGCGGCGATTGGCAGCGCGTCGCGGCGCTGCTGGCGAACGCGCCGGGCAAATCGACGCCGATCGCGGTCTTTCCGGCGGAAGTCGCGCTGCCGCTCGGCGTGTACTTAAAGATGCCGGTGCTTCCGATCCCGCGGCCGATGCCGCTGCGCGTCGACTACGTAGGTGCGACGACGTTGACCGGAGAGGCCGATGCAGCCCGCGTGCTCGGACCCGTTCGCGCCCGCTCGCCCCGCTTATGGTTGGTCACCACGCGAACGTGTTCGACGACCGCGGCCGCCGCGTACGACTACAACTGCCGCTATCTCGAGGCGTACCTGGCACGCTATTACCACTTGCGCGAAAGCGTGCCGTTCAGCGGAAGCATGGTCCGGCTCTACGAGCGCAACTCCGTGGCCGGCGCGCTTTGACCGCGTGAAAGTTTCGGTCGTGATCCCGGCGTACAACGCCGAGCGTTTCTTGCCGGAGACGTTGCGGAGCGTCTTCGAGCAGTCGACGCCGCCGGACGAAGTCATCGTCGTCGACGACGGCTCGTCCGACGGCACCGGCGCCGTCGCGCGTTCTTTTGGGGCGACCGTCATCGCGCTGAGCAACGGCGGCGTTTCGGCCGCGCGCAATGCCGGCAGCCGGGCGGCGCGCGGCGAGTACATCGCTTTTTTAGACGCCGACGATCTGTGGACACCCGACAAACTGCGCGTGCAGTTGGACGCGCTCGATACGCTGGGCCAGCCGGCGTTTTCGTTCACCGATTACCGCATGTTCGATGAGAACGGCCTGCGCAAATGCGAGAGCCAACTGCTGCACCACGCCGCGTTTCGCCGAGTTGCGGGCAAGATCGCCGGTCGCCGGGATATCCTGATCGCGACGCGCGGGAAGCGTCCCGTTCTCTACGAGAGCTACATCCCGCCCTCGGCGGTGATGGTTCGCCGCGCGGATCTGATCGCGGCCGGCGGTTTCGACGAAACGCTGGTCGCCGCCGAAGATTACGAGCTCTTCCTGCGCCTGCTGCGAAGCGTTCCGGCGGTTGCGGTGATGGAGCCGCTGCTGCTCTACCGTCAACACGCAAGACAGGCGACGGCCAACGCGACCGAGATGAAAGCGGGTATTTTCGAGGTTGCTCGACGCGTAGCGGCAGCGCCCGACCGGTATCCACCCGGGGACGCAGCGTATTTGGCCCGCACCGGCTATCTGCGCCATTACCGGCTAGGCGTACAGCAGGCTCGGCTGGGCTTCTTCAACGACGCGATCGTGAGCTTCGGGCGCAGCTTTTCGGAACGGCCGACGCTGGGCGCGGGGGCCGCCTATACCGCCGCGCGGCTGTTCGGCAGCGGACCCGGTCGCGCGGCATTCGCGTTTGTGCGGGGACTTTGGAAGAAGCGCCCCGGTCGGCGGTAAAACCGCTGGCCGGGCGGGCTTCGTAGCTCCGATGCGGGAACGCTCGCGCAACCGTCGGCGGTATGCACTTAGCTGCGCACTGTCGCTCATCGTCCACGGGCTGGCCTTCGCGCTGTTCGTGCTGCTGTCGGTCGATGTCTTGAGCGCCTCGGACGAGATCGTCCCGCCGGGCGACGTCCTCCTCGTGCGCAGCGAAAGCGCGCCGGTAAGCCTGCCCTCCGCGGCGGGCGTGCCGACCAGACGGTCGCCGCTATCGGTAGCCGCGCCGGCTACCCTGGTCCGCGTGGCGACTACCGCGCCCGTGAGCGCGACCGTTCCCCCAACGCCCGATCGCCCGCCGTCACCGTTGCCCGCGCAGGTAAAGCCGGCCGCGGCTGCGCGGAGCGGGACGCTGATGCTCCATCCGGAGGTGCCGCAGCGGCTGCGGCCGGGATCGCCGCACGAGGCGCAGCTCGGGACGCCGGCTCAAGCGCGCGAACTCGCCCATATCGTTTCCGACGCGCCGCTGCGGGGAATGCCCGCGCCGCCCGNNCTCGATTCGCCCGCCGCTCCGTCGCCGGTCCCGTCGTCGGCTCCGACGCCGGAGCCGACCAGCGTTCCGATCCTCGCCGCGGCTGCGGCGTCCACGCCGCTCACCGTGGTCACGCCGGAGCGAGCGCCGACGACCGCTCCGACGATCGCTCCGACGCGCGCGCCGACCGCCGCCCCAGCGGCCACGCCTCGTGCGCCGGCAGCCTTGCCGGCCGAAGGGCGACCTGCGACGCCTAGCGCCGAACCAGACCTGACTCCCACGCAAGCTCCGACCGTCGCGCCCACGCAAGCTCCGACCGTCGCGCCCACGCGGGCACCCACTATCGCGCCCACGCAAGCTCCGACCGTCGCGCCGACGCAAGCTCCAACCGTCGCGCCCACGCGGGCGCCCACTATCGCGCCCGCGCAAGCTCCGACCGTCGCTCCCACATTCGCGCCGCCGCGCAGTCCTACGGCGCCCCCGACTCAGGTGCCAGCCCCGGTACCGAGCCTTGCGCAGGCGACGCCCGTTGCGGCGCCGGCGCCGGTGTCGACCGCCCGCGCTACCCGCGCGCCGCTTCCGGCGACGACCCCCGCCGCGAACAGGGGATCTCCCCCCGGGGCCCCGGTTCTGCTCGCGCGCGCCGCGCCGTCCGGCAATCGTGCCTTGTCGCCGGCTCACGCGGGCAGCGGCGGCGGCCCCGGATCGGGCGCGATCCGCGGGTCCAGCTCCCCGGCGGCCGCGAAGGCTTCCGGCGGATCCCCCGATCACGTCGGCTTCACACCCACCACGGGAGCCTCGGGCGCGAACTCGGGCGGCCTCGGATCCCTCAACGCGAAGCTCAAAAGTCTCGATACCGGCACCGACGTCGACTACCGTCCCAAGCGCGTCGCGATCGGCGACGCCCAAGCCGTGCTCGATAATGCCGTGCTCGCGTACGAAGCGCGCTTGGCGCCGCCGCCCGATATTTTGCGCCGCACCTTTGGGTTCATTTATGCGCGGCGCTCGGCAACGCACGAGGACTCCCTGGCGTATGTCTACGACACGTATTCGATCGGGCCAATCACGATCTGCAAAGCTTGGAAGATCACCGAACATCCGTATGAGCCCGTTCCCGAGACCGGTTCGGTCGCGCGCAGCGCGGGGATCGGCGGCGCCGTCGCGACGAGCGCCAACTCGCCCAACGTCCGTCGCGACGCGGGTGGCGAAGCGCAGGTCGAGACGGTCCAGTTTCCGTGCACCGAAAAATCGTACACGCCGGTGCCGCGTGGCTCGCTAACGACCCCGCTGCCGCGCCATCCGGATCTGCCGTCCCGGCCGCAAGCGGCCGCGCCGCCGTCGCCGGTCGCTGCGCCGTCGCTTGCGCCGTAGGCAAAAAGATCGTATAATAAAAGGCGGACTACAAATGAAGCGCGCCGATGAGGCGCGCTTCTCTATTGAGCGCGCTGGTTGGGTGCGCTGGCTGAAGGAGGGTGGAGTGCAATCGTCTTCTGAACCATCCGCTCTCACGGAGGCTTTCGAGCGAATCGTCCACGGGCTGCCGCATCAGCGAGAATTCAGCGGCATCGAGATCGTTTCCAGCCGCGTCGCGCGCAATCGCGACGGACTGGCGCTGGGCGTTATGGTCGATACGGCCGAGAAGTCAGCCGGCGTCGACATCGCAACGTGCGAGCGGGTCGCGGCGCGCATCAACCTGGCCCTCGAGGCGTTCACCGAACCGTACACGCTCGAAGTCGAGTCGGCCGGGCTCAACCGCCCGCTCGTCAAACCCTCCGACTACGACCGGTTCGCCGGGCAGAACGTGCGGGTGGTCAGCACGCTGGCGATCCGGAACGCGAAGACGCACCGCGGCCGGCTGGCCGGCGTCCGCGGCACCAACGTGATCCTCGAAACCGACGCGGGCGACTTGCCGATTCCGCTCGAGGTGGTCAAATCCGCCAACATCGAATTCGATATCCGCGCCGACCTGCAGCGCGCGAAACGCACGAAACACGAACAGAAAGATAACCGATGAATGTTGAGATGATCGCGGCGCTCCGCGAGATCGAGACCGAGCGCAACATCAGCTTCGAGATGCTGCTCGAAGCGCTCGAAGCAGCGTTGATCTCCGCCTACAAGCGCAACTTCGGCGGCGAGGCGAACGCGATCGTCACGATCGACCGGCAAACCGGTGAATACAAGGTGTATCACCGCCGCACGGTCGTCGACGAAGTCACCGACCCTAAACTCGAAGTCGCAAAAGCGCAAGCCGGCTCGCGTTACGAGCCGGGCGATTTTTTCGACGAGGAAGTGACGCCCAAAGACTTCGGCCGCATCGCGGCGCAAACAGCCAAACAGGTTATCGTGCAGCGCATTCGCGAAGCCGAACGTGACACGGTTTTCAACACGTATTCCGCGAAACTGCACGATATCGTGCTGGGCATCGTGCAGCGCTACGAGCAGCGCAACATGTACGTTCTGCTCGACAACAAGAACGAAGCGCTGCTGCCGTTCTCGGAACAAGTTCCGCGTGAGAACTACCGCATCAACGACCGCATCCGAGCCTACGTACTCGACGTGCGCAAGACCAACAAAGGCCCGCTCGTCGTGCTCTCGCGCGCAGCGGAAGGCCTCGTGCAGCGCCTGCTCGAGTTCGAGGTGCCGGAAATCCAAGACGACATCGTCGAGATCATGGCGATCGCGCGCGAGCCCGGCTCGCGTTCCAAGGTCGCGGTCCATTCCAAGCGCAGCGAAGTCGATGCGGTCGGCGCGTGCCTGGGTCCCAAGTCTTCGCGGATCGCGAACGTCTCGGACGAACTGCGCGGCGAGAAGATCGACGTGATCCGCTGGGCGCCCGAAGCCGAGGCGTTCATCGGCAACGCCCTGCAGCCGGCCAAGGTGCTGGGCGTCGAACTCTTCCCCGACGAGGGCGTGGCGCTGGTAACGGTCCCCGATTATCAGCTCTCGCTTGCGATCGGCCGCGAAGGCCAGAACGTGCGGCTTGCCGCGCGGCTGACCGGGTGGCGCCTCGACATCACGAGCGAGGCCGACGCCGCCGAGAACCGCGAGCGCTACCTCGCCGAACGCGCGGAGCGCACCATCTCCGATGAGCCGGCCACGATCGAGGCTACCGAAGAGGGCGAAGAGGCCGTCGCCGAGATCGACGCCGACCTGCTCGCGCGCCTCGAAGAGATCAAGGCCCGCGACCACCGCGTGCTCGGCAAGCAGCTCGATCTCTTCTCCATCCAGGAGGTCGCCGGCGCGGGCCTCATCTTCTGGCATCCCAAGGGCG
>PLAE01000054.1 GCA_003134035.1 Candidatus Velthaea versatilis | reverse complement strand
CGTGCTGCACGACATCATCAACGTAGCCTTCGCGCACAAAGCGATCGACAAAGGCGCCGACGGCCTCATCGCGGTGGCGGCCGGCGCCGGCGGCCATGCCGGCACCTTGTCGCCGTTCGCCCTCGTGCAAGAGATCCGCCGCTGGTTCGCTGGCCCGCTGGCACTCTCGGGTGCGATTACCACCGGCCGCGCGATCCTCGCCGCGCAAGCGATCGGAGCCGACGTCGCGTATCTGGGCTCGGCCTTCATCGCGACGGTTGAAGCAAACGCATCGGCGGCCTATAAGAATTCGATCGTCGAGTCAACTGCCGCCGATATCGTCTACACGAATTTGTTCACCGGCGTGCACGGCAACTATCTCAAGTCGTCGATTGTCGCGGCCGGACTCGATCCCGCCCATTTGCCGCACAGCGATCCAACCAAGATGGATTTCGCCGGCGGCGCGGCCGCCAAAGCCTGGCGAGATATCTGGGGCAGCGGACAGGGCATCGGCGCGATCGACGACGTGCCGACCACGGCCGCGCTGATCGAACGTCTGCGCGCCGACTACGCCGCGGCGCGCCGCGAACTGTTCGCACGCTCCGAGCGCTTCACCCAACCGCTCCTGCGCTGAACCGTCCGTCCGCGTTCAAACGCCCAGATGCGCGAGCAGCGCGTCTTCGCGTTCGAGGACCTCGGTATTGCTGAGTGACTCGACGATCACGCCGTTGACCATGAGGTAGTGCCGATCCGAGACGCGGGTCGCGAAGCGCACGTTCTGCTCGACGAGCAGGACGGTGATTCCGATGCGTTTGATCTCGAGCAGCAGATCGGCGATCGCGTCGACGATCACCGGCGCGAGCCCCTCGGTGGGTTCGTCGAGCAGGATGAAGCGTGCGCCGCTGCGCAGCACGCGCGCGATCGCCAGCATCTGCTGCTCGCCGCCCGAGAGCGTGGTGCCGGCCGCCGCGCCGCGCTCGCGCAAAATCGGGAAAAAGGTGTAAATGCGTTCCAGCGGCCAGGCCGCGGCCGAAACGACCGGCGGCAGCGTCAGGTTTTCGCGCACGCTCAAGCTGGCGAAGATGCCGCGTTCCTCGGGGACGAAGCCGATGCCGCGTTTCGCGATCCGGTCCGAACGCCATGGACCGATCGGCGTGCCCTCGAAGCGGACGCTGCCGCTGCGTTTGGGCACCATCCCCATGATCGAGCGCAGCGTGGTGGTTTTGCCCGCGCCGTTGCGTCCGACGAGCGTCACGATCTCGCCCGCGGCGACGTCGAGATCGATCCCGCGCACGACGTGGCTTTCATCGTACCAGGCATTGAGGCCGCGCACTTCGAGCATGCCGGCCGCCGCTTCACGCATGCCGGCCGCCGAGATAGGCGTCGATCACGCGCTGGTCGCCGCGCACGGCGGCGTAGTCGCCTTCGACGAGGATCGTGCCGCGCTGCAGCACGGTGATGCGGTCGCAGAGCTCGGAGACGACGCTCAAATTGTGTTCGACGAGCACGACGGTGCGCCCAGCGGCGACGCTGCGGATCAGTTCGGTGACGCGGCCGATATCTTCGCGGCCCATCCCCGCGGTGGGTTCGTCGAGCAGCAGCACCTGCGGATCCTGGGCGATCGAGATGCCGAGTTCGAGCGCGCGCTTATGCCCATACGAAAGCTGCGCCGCCAACAGCGCGGCCTGCGCGGTCAGGCCGACCTGGGCCAGAATAATCATCGCGCGCTCGGTCAGCGCGTCGACGCGCGCCCCGGGCAGCCAGAAACGAAACGGCAGCGCCGTCTTGGATTCGAGCGAAACGCGCACGTTGTCGAGCACCGACAAGTGCGCGAAGATGCTCGTGATCTGAAAGCTGCGCACGATTCCCGCGCGCGCCACCGCGGTCGCATCGAGCCGCGTGATGTCGGCGCCCCCAAAGAGGATCGAGCCGCTCGTCGGGGCCAGAAAACCCGACAGTAAGTTGAACAGGGTCGTTTTCCCGGCGCCGTTGGGGCCGATGATGCCGTGAATCGCGCCTTCGCGCACCCCGAGCGAAACGTCGCGGACGGCGGTGAAACCGGCGAAGCTGCGCGACAAGCCGCGCGTTTCGAGGATCATCGTGGGCGAGCTTCCGCGAGCGGTGAACGCACCCTGCGCTCCTCGCACCCGGACCGGCAAGATTTTCTCACGCCAAGGCAAAGATGCCGACCAAATCGTGCTGCTCGAAAGGCGCCGCTCATGAACGTTGCTGCTCGCTGCCTGGCCCTCGCGCTGGGACTCTCGGTCGTTGCGTCGGCGGCGCCGGTCGCCGCGCAATCGTCCGATACGATCAAGATCGCCGTGATCACCGATATGAGCGGGGTCTATGCCAATCTCTCGGGCCGCGGCGCGGTCGTCGCGACCCAGATGGCGGTCGACGATTTCGGCGGCACGGTGCTGGGCAAGAAGATCGAAGTCGTCACGATCGATCATCGCAACAACCCGACCGAGGCCGCGACCAAAGCCCGCGAATTTTTCGACGGCGGCGGCGACCTCGCGCTGGATCTCACCAATTCAGGCACGGCGCTTGCGGTGTCGGGCGTCGGCAAAGAGAAACACAAGCTCGTGATCGTGACCGGCGGCGGCTCGTCGGCGCTCACCGGCGCGAACTGCGACAAGTACACGTACCACTACGCCTACGACACCTACGCGCTCGCGCATTCCACCGGCTCCAACATCGCCGCGCAGAAGAACGGCAAGACGTGGTATGCGATTTATCCGACCTACGCGTTCGGCACCCAAATGCTCGCCGATTTCACCGACGCGGTGAAATCCAAAGGCGGGTCGATCGTCAAAGCCGACGGCGCGCCGCTGGGCACGACCGATTTCTCGTCGTACATCCTCGCGGCGCGGGCCGCCAAGCCGCAGGTGCTGGGCATTTTCAGCGCCGGAGCCGACATGGTGAACACGGCCAAAACCGCGGCGCAATTCGGTCTGGGCAAAGACCTGACGGTCGCGATCGGTTTGTTGTTTCTCACCGACGTCGACGCACTGCCCGACGTGTTCGCCGGTTCGCGCATTACGACGTCCTGGTACTGGGACGAAGACGGCGCCTCGCGCGCCTGGGCCGACAAGTACACCAAGGCGTTCGGCGGCGGATTTCGTCCCGACGACGTCCAAGCGGCGGACTATTCGGCGACCACGCAATATCTCAACGCCGTCAAGGCCGTCGGCAGCGACGACCCCGACAAAATCGTCGCCTATCTCGACGGCCGCAAGTTCCGCGACTTCTACGCGCACAATGCCACTTGGCGCGCGCGCGACCACAGCGTCGTCCACGACATGTACGTCGTCGATATCGTGCCCAAAGACAAGATTCACGCGCCGCACGCGTGGTTCAACATCGTCGAGACGATCTCGCCTGACCGCGCCTTCCGGCCCGAGTCAGCGTCGACGTGCCAGAAGGACTGGTAGCCGTCGCGCGCAGCGGCTCGGATGGATCCCGCCTACTACGGCACCCAATTCTTCAACGGACTCGTTCAGGGCGGATTTTACGCGCTGCTCGCACTCGGGCTGAGCGTGATTTTCGGCCTGCTGCGCGTGGTGAACTTCGCGCATGGCGCGATGTACATGCTCGGCGCGTTCGTGGCGTACTACGGCGGTCAACTCCTGGGGTTGCCGTTCGTCGCGGCGCTGTTCGTCGCACCAATCCTCGTCGGCCTCTTGGGCATCGCGCTCGAACGGCTCCTGCTGCGGCGCCTCTACCGGCTCGATCCGCTCTATAACCTGCTGTTGACCTTCGCGCTCGTGCTCATCATCGAAGACGTCATGCGGCTCTTCGCCGGGTCGCTGGGTTCGCCATACACGGCACCCGATTGGCTCTCCGGCGCCACCAATCTGGGCTTCACCATTTATCCGACGTACCGGCTGTTCGTGGTCGCGGTTTCCCTCGTCATCTGCTTCGTCGTGTGGTTCACCGTCGAACGCACGCCGCTGGGGTCGCGGCTGCGAGCGGCGACCGAGAATCCGGTGCTTGCCCGCGCCCTCGGTATCGACGTCGATCTGCTCGTCACGCTAACGTTCGGCGCCGGGGTCGGGATCGCGGGCCTGGCCGGTGTCTTGGCCGCTCCCAACACGAACGTCGTCCCCGATATGGGCGATGCGATCATCATCACGACCTTCGCGATCGTCGTCATCGGCGGGATGGGGTCGATCCTGGGCTCGATCCTGGCCGGGTTCGTGATCGGCGTCGTCACCGCAATCGGCGCGGTCTACTATCCGCCGATCTCGACCACGCTGCCGTTCATCTTGATGGCCGTCGTCCTGCTGTTTCGTCCGGCCGGCCTGTTCGGCAAAACCGAAGGCGCCAAATGACGTCTGCCTTACGCGGCCGGCGCGGGCGCTGGATCGCGCTGTTCGCGCTGCTCATCGGGGTCGCGCTGCCGTTTATCCCCGGCGTCTACACCGTGTTCGCGACCAACCTGGCGTGCTTCGCGCTCTTTGCCGTCGCCTTCGACCTGCTGCTCGGTTTCACCGGACTGCTGTCGTTCGGCCACGCGATGTTTTGGGGCGGCGCCGCGTACGTCGCGACGATCGCGATCGTCAACGCACACCTCGAACCGGTGCTCGGCGTCGTGCTCGGAACCGTCTACGCAGCGATCGTCGCCCTGCTCGTCGGCGCGCTGTCGATCCGCAGCGCGGGCATTTACTTCGCGATGATCACCCTCGCGCTGGCGCAACTCCAATACTTCATCGTGTTCCAATGGCACGATCTCACCGGCGGCGAAAACGGTCTGCAGTTCGCTTCGCGCGGCACGCTCGTGGGGCTGAACCTCGAGAACGATCGCGTCTATTACTTCGTCGTCCTCGCGATCGTCGCGCTGTGCTTCGCGTTCGCCGTCCGCGTGGTCGACTCGCCGTTCGGCCTCGTCTTGGGCGCCATGCGCGACAACGAATCGCGCGCGCGCTCGATCGGTTACGACGTCGGCCGCTTCAAACTCATCGCCTTCGTCATGTCGGGCGCCCTCTCGGGGCTCGCCGGCGCGCTTTACGCGCTCAACAACCGGCTCGTCGGCCTCGACGCCGTCGACTGGCACACCTCGGGCAAAGTCGTCATGATGACGATCCTTGGCGGCATCGGCACGCTCTACGGCGCGATCGCCGGCGCCGGCCTCTTCGAATCGCTCGAATACTTTGTGTCAAAAACACCGATCGGGGACAAGACCAACATCGTGATGGGCACGATCTTCGCGATCGTCATCCTCAGCGCGCGGCGCGGCATCGTTGGCGAACTGCTCGCGATCCGCACGCGCCCGTCGCTCGCCGTCCCCGAAGCCGAACCCGAACCAACGCCGCTCGAAGTGGTCTGACCGACGCGGCGGGAAAACGCGCCGCGGCGGTCTGGACGGATATCGCAGTTCATTCGGAGCGATGCTCGGGCGAAGCTTCGCGCGATTGCGCGTTCGGTACGACTGGCCGCGTCGACGTCTTTAAACTGAACTTACCCCCGGG
>PLAE01000124.1 GCA_003134035.1 Candidatus Velthaea versatilis | reverse complement strand
TGCCGCTGCGGCTGTCGTACGTCGCGGCCGCTTATCGTTACGAGGATCCGCAAGAAGGCCGCATGCGTGAGATGACGCAGGCGGGCCTCGAACTGATCGGCGCGGAGAGCCTCGATGCGGATGCGGAGAGCCTGTTCACGGCGATCGAGGCGCTCGATGCGCTCGGGCTCGGCGACACGCTCTTCGACATCAACCACGCGGCGATCGTCGACGGCGTGCTGGCCGGACTCGAACTCGACGAGGAGGCGATCGGGCACGCGAAGACGTTGATCTCTGGCCGCAACATCGTGGAACTCCGCTCCGCGCTCCGCGGCACCGGCGACCCGGCAGCGATCGACGCGATCGTGGAGCTCGCGCTGACGCGCGGCCGCGAAGACGTGCTCGCCACGGCGCGCCGGCTCTGCCACACCGATGCCGGCCTGGCCGGCGTCGAGCGCTTGCGCGACGTCCTCGCTCGCGCGCGCGAACTCGGGCACGGCGAACGCATCAACGTCGACTTCTCGCTGTTACGCGACATCTCGTACTACACGGGATTCATCTTCGAGGGCTTCGCAAGCGAAGTCGGCTTCGCGCTCTGCGGCGGCGGACGTTACGATTCGCTGCTGCCGCGGTTCGGCTTCCACTCCGGGGCCGTGGGCTGGTCGCTCTTCGTCGAACGCATCCTGATCGCGCTCGAACGCCGCCACAGCACGCGCTTCGGCGCGGCGCCGGCAATCGCCGTGCTCGTGAGCGGTTCGGACCTCATCGCGGCGCGCGAGCGCGCGGCCGGGCGGATCGTGCGGATCGACTTCGATCGTCGCGGCGAGGAGGAACTGCTCGACGAGGCGCGCGCCCAGCACATTCCGCGCGTCGTGATCGCGCAGGACGGCTCCGTGCGCGAGTTCGCGGTGACGTGGTGAAACGCGACCCCGCACGCTTGACGATCGCGCTACCGAAGGGTGCGCTCTACGAGGAATCGGCGCGCGTGTTGCGCGCGGCCGGGATCGACGTGCCCGACGACCCGGGCCGCAAGTTGACCGTCGACACGAGCGACGGGTCGCGCGTGCTGTTCCTGCGCCCGACCGACGTGCCGGCGTACGTGGAATTCGGCGCGGCCGACTGCGGCATCGTCGGCAAGGACGTGTTGTGGGAGACCGACCGGACCGTGAGTGAACTGGCAGACCTAGGGTTCGGCTACTGCCGGCTCGTCGTCGCGGCCCGGCGGGTCGACCGCTATCACGAGGGTGCGCCGTTCCCGACCTTCTTGCGCGTCGCCACGAAGTTCGCGCGCTCGGCCGAGGCGTATTTCGCCGAACGCGACTTGCCGGTCGAACTCATCCCGCTGCACGGCTCGGTCGAGCTCAGCCCGATCGTCGGTCTGGCCGACGCGATCGTCGACTTGGTCGCCACGGGCAAGACCCTGCGCGAGCACGATATGGTGATCGTCGACGAAATCGCCGAGAGCACCGCGCGGTTCGTCGTCAACCCGGTGCGCTTTCGGGCCAAATACGCCGCGATCGTCGCGCTGCTGGAAAGATTGGAGAACGTCGCTGCCTAGTGTAGATACGGCTTTGTTTGAAGTTGAAGCGCGGACGGTTGGGGATCTGTTCGCGAATTCGCAAATCTCGAAACCAGACAGCGTTTCCGACCGAAATACAAGCGGTACATACATGGAGGCGGCGTTCCCGGATCACTTGCCGACGCAGTTCGATTGGTCGCTATCAAAGGCGTTGCGGTGGCGACGCCGATACGGAGAAGCGATTGAGAATCGGTGCGCGCGGATCGCAAAATGGCGTTGAAGCGCTCTGAACTCGTAGTCGGCTTCGGTGATTTCCAAACGCCGCCGGAACTCGCGAAAAAGGCGCTGCAATTTGTATCATCTCGCGAGGTCTCTCCGCTGCGAGTCTTAGAGCCGACGTGCGGCAGTGGTGCTTTCATCACCGCTACTTATGCTACTTGGCCTGGCGTTGCGGAAGTTGCAGGAGTCGAGATAAATCCCGCCCATTATGCTACACTAGTTGAGTTATCCGAAGCATACCCATCGTTTCGATTTTACTGTTTCGATGCTCAGACAATGAATATCGAAGATTTAGAGTGGAAGTCTTCGGGCCCGTTACTTATCTGCGGAAATTTACCCTGGGTTACTACGGATGCGCTGAGCCGGCTTGTTGATGACTATCAACTTAAAATCAGAGACAATCCGAAAAATTTAAAAGGGCTCGACGCACTTACCGGGTCAGGGTCGTTCGATATCTCGGAGCGACTTGCGTTGCGCTTTGTGAGCATCGCCATCGAACAGCGTAATGCAAATATTGCCCTGCTCTTGAAGGAGTCTGTCGCTCGACGCGTTTTAGTCGAGTGCCGCAACCAATTCGCAAAGGCAGCCGTGGTCAAAGTGGATTCGCGGGAGTGGTTCGATGTCAAAGTGAGTTCGTGTCTGCTCCATCTCCAATTTATGGAAGGCGCCTTGCCCGTTCACGAGGTGGAATATTATCAGGATTTTGAAGGTGAGTGTACGGAAGTGTGGACCCTCTATGACGGGATCGTTCGACGCCGCTCAAAGGAGTCTCGTAAGAAGCCGCCGGTTTTATCGAATATCACCTGGCGGCATGGCATCAAACATGACGCGGCGGCGGTCTTTGAATTGGACCTTACCGATGCCCGCGATGCGGAGCAGCGCGCGATCTTTGAACGCTCGGCTGAGTCTTCGTATTTGTATCCGCTTGTGACCGCGAGAAGTCTCCAGCGGGCAGACTTGCAAACATTCTCTCGCTACATGCTCGTACCGCAAAAACGGTTAGGCGATACCTCCATCGAAAGCGATGCCCAGGGTTTGGTCGAACTCGATTATCTTCGCTCCAAGAGAGACAGCCTGCTCAAGCGCCGCTCGTCCATTTATCGAAAGAAACCATTTTACGCCATTTTTGGGATCGGTCATTACTCCTTTGCCCCCTTCAAGGCGGCTGTTGCAGGTCTTTACCTGCGGCCGAGATTTTGTTTCCTTGGTCCGGTTCACGGAAAGCCGATCGTGTTGGGAGATACGGCATATTTTTTTCCGTCGGATAGTGCGATCGATGCAGCTATCATCGTCGCACTCGGCAACGAAGCCGTTATCACGGCCGAGATCTGCGAGATGGCTTTCACGGGGAAGCGGCCAATCACGAAGCGTCTTCTCGACAGCTTGGATTTCAAGCGTGCCTTTGACCGCGCTGATTCTCGTACACTTGAAAAACAAGTCGTCGAACTCATCGAGCAGTGGGGGCCGGACAAATTGGAAGTTCCGCAATACAAAGAGATCAGCGAGCGCGCCGATACGCTGTTGCGCAATCTCGTAGCATGATTTTCGTTGACGCCTCCGACCGTGCCGCGCTGCGCCCGCTTTATGCCGGCGGTTGGGACCCGCCGCGGCCGATCCGCGACGCGGTCGCGGCGATCGTGGACGACGTGCGCGTGCGCGGCGACGCGGCGCTCGTCGAATACACGCGCCGCTTCGACGATCCCAACGCTGCACAAGATCGTCTGCGAGTCGACGTCCCGTCGCGCAAACACGCGCGGGCGCTCGTCCCCGAACGTATCGCCGCCGGGCTCGAGACGGCGCGCGAGCGGATCGAAGAATTCCATGCGCGCCAAAAACCGGTCGATCTTTCGTATCACACCGTCGACGGAACACTCAGCCAACTGCTGCACCGGGCGCTGAGCTCGATCGGTGCGTATGTGCCCGGCGGCACGGCGCGCTTTCCGTCATCGGTCCTCATGACCGTCGTCCCGGCCAAAGTCGCCGGCGTGGCTCGCGTCGTCGTCACGACGCCGCCGGCGCCCGACGGCTCCATCAATCCGGCCGTGCTGTACGCCTGTAGTCTGACCGGCGTCGACGAACTCTACGCGGTGGGCGGCGCGCAGGCGATCGCCGCGCTCGCGTACGGCACCGAGGCGATCGCCGCCGTGGACAAAATCGTCGGGCCAGGCAACGTGTACGTCACCGAGGCCAAGCGTCAGGTCTTCGGGATGTGCGGAATCGACGGATTGGCCGGTCCCTCCGAAGTTCTCGTCGTCGCCGACGAACGCTCCAACCCGCGCTTCGTGGCCGGCGAACTCATCGCGCAGGCCGAACACGATCCGCTCGCGCGGGTCGCCGCGGTGTCGCGCGACCGGTCCGTGCTCGAGGCCGTGGCCGAACTCTTGACCGGCGACTTCGCGCACGAAACCGGGCGCGGCGAGATCGTCGCGAGCGTTCTGCGCGATAGGACCTATCTCGTCGTCGCGCGCAACGACGAGGAGATCCTCGAGGTCATCGAGCGTTTCGCCCCCGAGCACCTTTCGCTGCAGATTGCCGCACCGCACGAACTCGTCGCGCGCATCCGCCGCGCCGGCGCCATCTTCGTCGGTGGCGACACGCCGGTCGCTTCGGGCGACTACATCGCCGGAAGCAACCATGTGCTGCCGACCTCGGGGGCGGCGCGCTTCTCGTCGGGACTGCACACCGCCGACTACTACCGCACGATGTCGCTGATTGAAAATAGCCGCCAGCGCATGGCCGGCGACCGCGAAACGCTCGCCGCGCTGGCCGAGTTCGAGGGCCTGCCCGCACACGCGCGGACGGCCCTCATGCGCGAGTAACCGGTCGAGCGGATTACAAGCTCGTACCGAGGTGCTGGAATGCCGCGCGGCGCGCATCGCGGTTGATCTGATCGAAGTTCGCGTGTTCGACCGACGGCATTTTCACGCTGATCGGTTTCCCAGGCACGGCCGCGATGGCCGGCGTCTCGACGTGTTTGGGCGATTCGGTCGCCGTGCCCATCACCTCGGCCCGGGGCAGGAAATACAACGAGGTTCCGGGTCCGGGCGACGCGTTCGCGGCAAGCGGCAAAATGGCGGTGAAAAGCGAGACGGCAAGGGCGATACGGGTTGCGGTGTTCATGATGAGGTCCTTTTGGGGAGTGTTCCGGTGCTCGTTACGCGCCGGTGAAGATATGGTTGAGTCTCCGCTGCGGCTCGATCGTTACACCGGTAAGCGAGAACTTTTGCCGACCCCGTTTTCGTCGTTCGGCGTTCGGCAGAACGGTGATCTGCCACGCACATGCGCTGCGGCGGGCGCAGCCCAGACGCGAAAGGTCGACGACGCCGACCCACCTAGCCGAATCGCCGCGCGAGCGTGATCGGGCAGCGGAGGTATCCCACGTGTCTTTGGTGCAGAACGCCGCCGCCGCGGCACCGACCCCACGCCCCAGCCCCCTGCCCGCGCCGCCTTCGAGCGTCGAACGCTTAGGCGGCCCGACGCCGTTGACCGCCGACCGGATCGCGCGGCCGACGGCGCAACCGATGCCGGGCGCCCCGAGCCGCGATCCGCCGGCCGCCGACGCGGCGCTGCCGGTGATCATCGCGGCGGCGGTGGTCGCCGGCGGCGCGCTCGCGCTGCTCGGACCGCTCGATGTCGTCGCCGCCGGCGCAGTGGGTGCGGTGCGGACGGCGGCGCCCGCCCTCGGTCGCGGCGCGGCGTACGCGCAGAGCGCGTTGCGCGATGCGGCGCTCAACTATCGCGAGGCCGCCGGCGACGTCATGAAGCTCGATTTGCGCGATCCCCACGCGGTGGGCAAAGCGCTGGGGAAACAGGCCTGGCAGGCGACCGAAGAAGTCGTGCGCGGCGGCGTCAGCGGAGCGGCGCTGGGCGGCGGCGTCTGGGTCGCCGACAAACTCGGGGCGGTCGCCGCGAACATCTGGACCCGCGAACGAACGCATGAACCCGGCCGATGAGGAAGCGGCGCACCGGCTCGGACGGCGCCTGGGTCGGTGGGCTTGGCGTGCCACCGGTGACAGCCTGCGCAGTGCCGTCGTCGTCGTGTTCTTGTCGGCGGTGTGGCACGCAATGGTGCCGGGCATGGCCTTCGGTGCGTGGGCGATGATATTCGCTACGGTTTCCTTCAGCGCTTGGTCGTGTAAACTTGCCGCGGCAGCGCTGCGTTATCTGTATCGCGCGTGGCGCGCCGCTGGTCGCGGCTCGTGCCGCGCGGCCGCTGCAGCGGAATTAGCGGATTCGCACGGCGGTCGCGCGTAGTTCCTGGTCTGTGATCCGTCCAGCCGTCGCCGTCCGCCTCATCGCGCTCGATTTGGACGGGACCGTCATCGGTGCTGATCTGATCGTCCGCGAACGCGTGCGTCAAAGCGTGATCCGCGCGCAGGCGCAGGGCATCGCGGTGACGATCGTGACGGGGCGAATGTTCGCCGCCGCCGCTCCGTTCGCGCGCACGCTGGGGATCAGCGGTCCGATCGTGTGCTATCAGGGCGCCGGCATCTTCGACGTCGCCAGCGGCGCGCTCGTGCAGCAGACGCCGCTCGCGCAGGACGTCACCCGCGAGGTGCTCGCCAAAGCCGAAGCCGACGACTTTTACGCGCAGTGCTATGCCGACGACACGCTGTACGTCGAAGCGAACAACCGTTTCACGAAAAAGTACTTCGATCTCTCACAGGTCGAACCGGTCCTCATTCCGTCGCTGGGCGAAAAATTCGCGACCGAGCCGACGCTCAAGATCGTGCTCGTCGACGACGCCGAACGCGCCACCGCGTACGCCGAAACACTCAAGACGCTGCTAGGCCGGCGCGCCTACGTGACGCGCAGCCACCCGGACTTCGTCGAAGTGCTCGATCCGGGCGTCGATAAAGGCCGCGCGCTGGCCTTTGTCGCGGCACACTACGGTGTGCCGCTCGATGCGACGCTGGCGGTCGGCGATTCGTGGAACGACATGCCGCTGCTCAGCGCCGCGGGGATGGGTATCGCCATGGGCTCGGCGCCGCCCGAAGTGCTCGCGCGCGCCGACGCGGTCGTCGCCGACGTCGCGCATGACGGGGTCGCCGAGGCGATCGAACGGTTCGCGCTCGCGTGAGCGCCCGCTCTCGCGTGAGCGTCTCGAGCGCGCCGCGCCGGCGCCGCAAGCCGTCGCTGGCGACCCGCTTACGAATTTTCTGGATATTCATCGCCGCCACGGTGGGCGGTCTGGGTTATCTTGCGTATCTGTTGGTCACGCTGCCGGCGTTGCGCGCGCAGACGATCGACATCGCGATCGACGGCATCGCGGTGACGCGCGCCCAGGTGCTGCAAGCCGCCGCGATCGATCGGACGAGCAACGTGTGGCTGCTGGACACAGCTGGGATCGAGCGCCGCATTGAAGCCATTCCCTACGTCGACACCGCGACCGTGCGCCGGTCGCCCCCGGGGCGCATCGTCATCGCGGTCACCGAACGCGAACCGGTGGCCTGCGTGTATGCGGGCCGCGCGGTCGTGACGGTCGACGCGTCGCGACGAATCTTGCAAACCGGCTGTGCCCGGTCGGACGCCCTCGCGGTTTTGGTGCCGGCCGGCGAACTGGGTCCGCCGGGCGCTAGCGCCGCGCCGATCACGCTGGCTCGCCTGCTGGCCGATGAGCGCGCGCTGCGCGCCGCCGGGATCACGGTCCGCTCGATCGAGCAAGACCGCTTCGGCGGACTCGACGCCGTGCAGACCGATGGTTTTCGGCTGCTGATCGGCAGCGACGGCGACATTGCCGCCAAGGCGAAACTCGTCGGGCCGATCCTCGCCGCGACGCGCGGCGGCCGGCCGATTCGCGCGCTCGACCTGCGCGCGCCGCAAACGCCCATCGTTCAATTCCGCTAGTCGGCAAGGCGAGCGGCGGCGGCTCACGAATCAATGCTGCGGTATGGCCCAAGAAACTACGTGATGTTGTAGGTTTCCGCGACCGTACCCACAATATATTGCGTTACGTGGTGCATTTACAGGGGCGCAGCGATGGCTAGAGGCGACACGATCGCGGGCCTCGACATCGGCACGACCAAAACGTGCGCGGTCATCGCATCTAACGGTCCCGCCGGGCTCGAGATCATCGGCGTCGGCGAAGCACCGTCGCTGGGCATGCGCAAAGGCGTCGTGACCGATCTCGAGGAGACGGTGCGCTCGATCGAAATCGCCACCGAACGGGCTGAGCGGATGGCCGGCATTCACGTTTCGCATGTCTATGTCGGCGTGACCGGCGAGCACGTGAATTCGACCAACAATCATGCCGTCGTCGCGGTCGCCGGCGAGGCCCGCGAAGTTGGGGCATCGGATATCCGGCGCGTCGTCGACGCGAGCAAAATCATCAGTCTGGCCGCTGATCGCCAGATCATCCACGCGCTGCCGCGCCACTTTACCATCGACGGCCAGGACGGCGTCGCCGATCCGATCGGCATGTCGGGCGGGCGGCTCGAAGTCGACACCCACATCGTCACCGGCGGCTCGACGTTCATCACCAACGTGCTCAAGTGCGTCAGCCGCGCCGGGCTCGAACCGATCGGCATCGTGTTCGAACCGCTCGCGTCGTCGGCGGCGACGCTGCTGCCCGAAGAGAAGCACATCGGCGTCGTGCTGCTCGATATCGGCGGCGGGACGACCGACATCGCGGTGTATTCCGGCGGCGGCCTCGTGCACAGCGGCACGATTCCGGTCGGCGGCAACATCCTGACCAACGATATCGCCCTGGGCCTGAAAACGACGTTCGCCGAAGCCGAGAATCTCAAGCGCACCTACGGCTCGGGGGCCGCCAAGGCCGACGCCGACGACGGCGTGATCTTTGCGGTCAAGTCGCTCGACGGCCGCGGCTCGCGCGAGGTCAGCGGCGGACAGTTACGATCGATCGTCCTACCGCGCATTCTTGAATTGTTCCGGATGGCCAAGGATAACGTCGCCGCGCACGTCGCCCGCGATCACATGCTGGGCGAAGTCGTGATCACCGGCGGCGGCGCGCACCTGCGCAACATCGACGAGACCGCCATGGAATGCTTCAATTTACCGGTTCGCATCGGCGTGCCGTCGACGGTCGCAGGGCTTACCGACGCGGTCAAACAACCGGAGTTTGCCACCGCGGTCGGGCTCGTTCTTTTTGGATCGCGCGGCGATGGAACGCCGCAGCGGCGCACCGGGTCAGCGACGGGGGTCCTGACGAAGATGACGTCCTGGTTTGGCTCGATCTGGACGTGATCGCGCCCTTGCCCGCCAAGCAAATTCCCCTCTTTTCATCCGTGGAGGCTTCGACGACGATGGCAGACGCCAAACGCTACATTCCCGAGCATGCAGCAACGATCAAAGTCGTCGGACTCGGCGGCGGCGGCTGCAACGCGATCAACCGGATGATCGAAAAAGGCTTGTCGGGCGTGGATTTTTACGCCCTCAACACCGACGTGCAGGCCTTGCGCAACAGCAATACGCCCAACACCGTGCAGATTGGGACCGGACTGACGCGCGGTTTGGGCGCGGGTTCGAATCCCAACATCGGCCGCGAGGCCGCCGAAGAGTCGCGCGAAGACCTCGCGATGATTCTCGACGGCGCGGATCTGGTGTTCATCACGGCCGGCATGGGCGG
>PLAE01000075.1 GCA_003134035.1 Candidatus Velthaea versatilis | reverse complement strand
TCGTACCAATCGCCGCCGATCTCCGCACCGCGATCGGCTGCCGCATAACAGCTGTTCAGCGCGAGCCCATCGAGCTGCGGCAACGTGCCCGGCAGTGCGGCATTCTGAAACGTTTGCGCGACGTTCCGTTCGCGCTCGTAGACGACGGCGTTATCGATCGCGATCGCAATGCGGTTGCCGAGAATCTGGGCCAGGTCGACGTCGGCGCTGACGAAGGCTAATCTCGCATGCCCGCGCACGAGATGCACCATGCCGATCAGTTCGCCGTCGACGATCAGCGGCACCAGGATCGCCGAGGCGATATCGAGCGCCTCGAGGAGCGCCGCATGGCGCTCGTCCGTCGCTCCGGCGCGCAATCGTTCGGAGGATATGTACGGCATGAAGACCGGCGTTCGCGCTTCCATCATCGCGTTTGCCGCTTGCTCGGAGGTCGGATAGCGCCGAACCATTTCGCTTGCGAGGGCGACCTTGTCCGGGTCGGAGTGGTGGATCGTAGCCGGGCGAAAGTATCCATCCGACTCGCGTAGATAGACCGCACACCAGTCGGCCACGCCCGGCACGGCAAGGGCAGCCGCGCGTTCGAGCGCTACGCGAACGTCGCGAGGTGCGCTCAGCGCCTCGCCGGACTGCACCAAGAACGTCAACGCATCGGCGGAACGCTTGCGATCGTCGATGTCGACCGACGTGGTGTACAAGGCGACGACCGCGCCGCCGTCATCGACGCGAGCGGAGAGGCGCGAGAGAAACCAGCGATAGCTTCCATCGACGCGTCGGAACCGAAGCTCGATCTCGTTTGGCGATCCCAGATCGAAGTGTTGCCAGAATTCCCGCGCACGCCCGAGATCATCGGGATGGACACGATCCAGCCACGCGACTTCCGCGCCATTGACCGACACACCGGTGTACGCGCGGAACTGCTCGTTCGCATATTCGAGGGTGCCGTCAGGTCGCGCGATGCAGACGAACTGCGGAATCGTGTCGGCCAGCAGCTTCAGTTCGGCGCGTTCGCGCTCTTGATCGTCGACATCGGTGCAGGTCACGACCCAATAAACGATGGTCGCGCTCGCGTCGCGCACGGGCGCAGCTCGGCACAGATGACTACGGTACACGCCGTCGTGTCGGCGCAAGCGGAATGTCCATGCGATGACGTCCTCGGTTCGTTCGCCCTCGTCGCCCGCTGCGGCGAACACCGTCAGATCATCGGGGTGGATCATGCGCTGCCAGCCGACCCCAAGCATCTGCTCGGGCAGCATCCCGGAGTAGGCACAGAAGCGAGCGTTGACACGCGTCGCTTGGCCGACCGTGTCGGCGACCCACATCGATTCCGGCGTCGCTTCCAGCATCGCGCGCACGTGCTCGTCGGCACGCTTGATCGCGTCGATGTCACTGCTGACGCCGTACCAGCAGACGATCTCGCCGGCGACGTCGCGATACGGCGTTACCTGAGCGAGAAACCACCGGTAGGCGCCTCCGCGTCCGCGCAGGCGGTGTTCAAAAGCGTAGGTAACGCCGTGTGCGAAGGCCTCCTCCCAACCCGCGCGGAGAGCGGGTAAGTCGTCGGCGTGGACGACCTGGGCCCACACCGCAGCGTCCACCGTATCTTGCGGCAGAACGGCGACGCCGGTGTATTCCAAGAAGCGACGATTGACCCACGCGATGCGCCCATCGGGATCGATCGACCAAACCACGTGTGGTAAGGCATCGGCAACGGCCTGAAAAACGTCTGCCTGCCGCTCAATCACTCGGTTCCCTTCGCGGGCGCAGCATTGGCGTCTTGCTCCCACATGGAACAAGGAAGCTGGGGTTGCGGAGGTTCCGCGGGTCGAGGGCTTCTTCTCGCCGCCACGCTCGCGAAGGCGAGCGGCGGGCGAACCAAAGGACCGCTTGTGAGCGGCTCCGTACCTGCAACTTCCGGCAGTAGCGGAGACATCGTACCGAGGGCTATGGCTGTCCTTTCGATTCTCGATCTCGTTCGCATCACCGAAGGCAGCGACGCGCGCACGGCGCTCGATAACGCTCGCGACCTCGCCGCGCATGCCGAGGCGTGGGGATACCGGCGCTTCTGGGTGGCGGAGCACCACAACATGGCGGGGATTGCCAGCGCCGCGACGTCGGTCGCAATCGCGCATATCGCCGCCGGGTCGCGCACGATCCGGGTTGGGGCGGGCGGGATCATGCTCCCCAATCACGCGCCGATCGTTATCGCCGAGCAATTCGGCACGCTCGCGCGTCTCTTTCCCGGCCGGATCGATTTGGGACTCGGCCGCGCACCGGGGACCGATCAAGCAACGGTCCGCGCCTTGCGCCGCACATACGACGCGGCCGATCGTTTTCCGCAGGATGTGCTCGAGCTGCAAGCGTTCTTCGCACCGGTGCAACCGGGGCAACGCGTGCAAGCGGTGCCGGCCGCCGGAGCCGAGGTCGCATTCTGGATTCTGGGATCGAGCACGTACGGCGCGCAACTCGCCGCGGCGCTCGGGCTTCANNTGCCGTTCGCCTTCGCCTCGCACTTCGCGCCGGAACAGTTGCTTGAAGCACTCGCCCTCTATCGCCGCCAGTTCACGCCCTCGGCGGCGCTGGCCGAGCCGCATGCGATGGTCGGTGTCAATATCATTGCGGCCGACACCGACCGCGAGGCCCTACGCTTGGCGACGACTCAGCACATGTCGGCGACCAACCTCTTACGCGGCACGCCCGGACTCAGCCGGCCGCCGATCGACGACATCGATGCCTA
>PLAE01000070.1 GCA_003134035.1 Candidatus Velthaea versatilis | reverse complement strand
CGTTCGCGCCGGCCGTCGCCGCCGCAATCCACGACGCGACCGGTGCGTGGTGTTCGGATCTGCCTTTCACGCCCGAACGCGTCTTGCGAGCGATCGGCAACGCGCGCGAAGCCATCGGCGCCGAGGCGCGCGGCCTGCTCGAAGCCGCTCCCTAAGAACAGGTTCGGCCTTGTTGCGCGGCAGCACCGCGTGATACGGCTGACGTGAGGAACGAACGATGCAGACGATACCGGATCTCGAGATTCCCGAAGTCAAACCCGCTTTCGAGCTCTATCGCGGAACGCTGCGCCAGAAGGTGAGCCCGCGTTGGACGCATGCGCGCTTGCAGTTCGCCTTGGCAACGATACTCAACGCGTGGGCCGGCAATCGCGGCCGGGTCGGCACCGAGTGGCGATTCTATTTCATCGAGCGCGCGGGGGCGCCAAGTTCATCGCTCGTCCCCGATGTTGCCTATCTGTCCTACGAACGGCTCGCCAAACATCCGTAAGAAGCCGCCGAGCGGCCAACGATCGCTCCGGACATCGCGATCGAGATCGTCTCGCCCGATGACCGCACGGTCGACGTGACGGAAAAAGTCGAGATGTACCTCGCCTATGGAACGCTATTCGTCATCGTCGTAGATCCGCAAACCGCATCGGTCGCGATCTACGAGCCAAAGCGCGAAGTGCGTATCACTTCGCAAGGCGGATCAATTGCCGTCGTCGATGACCTGCGCATCGATCTCGAGGCGCTCTTCTCGCCCGATCCCTAGCAGGCCGCGGGTTTTTCCGCAGCCTGCTCGTTCTGTTCGCAAATCTTGTGGCGATGCGGCTTTCGGCGCTAGCTACGTGTCATCCTGAGCCGAGAGCCTGTCCTGAGCGAAGCGAAGGGAAGGATGGGCATGCCACCCCAACGCCAATTCATGCCCTTTGGAGGTCTAGGTCGCGAGTCGTCGAGTAAATTCGTCGAACTTTGTTGCGAACGCCGTTGACTCGCGCTCGCTCCAGCGGCGGATTCGCTCAACGTCGTCGGCGTTCGCGTGTGCCCGTGCCACAGCCACCGCGGCACCAAGTGCTGTGAAATCGTCCCAGAAAAAGAAGTGAGCCAAGCGGTCGCGGATACAGTCCACCGGCGTGAGGATCGCGAGTCGCTGATCTCCGCGGCGTAGGGTATTTCTCTCATGGACATAGTCGCCGCCGACCGCTAGCGGGCCCTTCGGAAAATCGACCGTGAATTTCGATCGTGTGTGCGTGAATATTCTCGAACGCCCGTAGCGGTGGAAGTCGATGCGTTCCAAGGCGCTTACGATATCGCCTAACGGCTCATCGCCGTCCAGGATGAAATCCGCATCGAGGGATTGATAGGCGTTCGGTGCGTAGACCGCCGCGGCGCTGCCGCCGGTGAGGACTGCCGTCATGTTACCGGCCGCCAGGGCGCCCGCAACGGCGAAGCACACGTCCTCCAGCGTCGAGGTCTCATCGATCATAAAGGCTTTCCTCGGCGCCGAGGGCGCGTGCGAGGAGATTCTTTGAGCTGCGCGTACGCCGGATAGCCCTCGGCGATGCGCAGCAAGAACGCCCGCAGTTCCTTGTGCGCGGGGAACAGTGGATTTAACGTCACGGTTCGTACGACCAGTTGGCGTGTCGCGATGAGACCCTCGTCCTCGACTTTGTCGAGCGTCCGTTGGACCGACGAGATCGTGGTGCCGAGAAAGCGCGCCAACTCGGCCGGATAGGTCTCCCCGAGGACCGCGATAAGCAAGAGCATCGCTGTCCGCGTCTTCGTTCCAAAGAGCGCCGGCGCCGGAAGAACTCCGCCGCCGGGGTCGGCAGATTGAGTGCTCATGGGTACTCTCTTTGGTATATTTGAGTATACACACAAGTATACTCAAATGCATTGATTTTGCAAAGTTTCCGCCGCTGGCCCGGAGGGCGAGGCCTCGGCGGGACCCCTCCACCTCGGTGCGAAACGCCGCTCATCCGCCCAATGAAAACGCCCGTCGATCACGGCGCTCCGCCGCGCGGTACGCCCAAGAACTATCTCGTTGCGTGGCTGCTCGTGATGCTGAAACGCTCGCACCTCCACGGCTATGAGATCATGAAAGAACTGCGCGAAGAGTTCGGCATCACGGCCGATCCGGGGTCGGTCTACCGGACGCTGCGCGGGCTCGAGGCCGATGGACTGATCCGCTCGCACTGGGATCCGCACGATCACGGCCCGGCGCGCCGCGTGTACGAGTTGACCGACGACGGCGCGCTTGCGCTCGAACGCTGGGCGGAGGCGCTGCGTGGGTACCGCACGACCCTCGACGGCTTCTTTCGCGTCTTCGACGCCAAACTCGCGCCGCAGCAGCCGGTATGATTTCGGTCCGCTTTCTCGGGACCGGCGGGGCCCGGTTCGTCGTCGCACGCCAGATTCGCGCCTCGGGCGGCATGTGGATGCGCTTCGGCGAGACGCAGATGCACGTCGATCCGGGCCCCGGTGCGCTCGTGCGCGCGCTCTCGGTGGTGCCGCCGTGCGAGCCCGCGCAGCTCGATGCGATCGTGCTCTCGCACAAGCATCTCGATCACGCGAACGACGTCAACGTGATGGCCGAAGCGATGTCGCAGGGCGGTTGGAAAAAACGCGGGACGATCTTCGCGCCGCGCGCCGCGTTCGAGGGCGACGCCGTGGTGTTCCCGTACGTGCGCAGCTACG
>PLAE01000052.1 GCA_003134035.1 Candidatus Velthaea versatilis | reverse complement strand
CCGCCGGTGCCCCTTCTGCCAGCAGCACGGCGTGTTCCGGCAGTTCGATATGGTAATAGGTCACGCGCGTCCGGTTCAACTGGCGGATCGAAACGCCATTGAGCAGCGCCTTGGCGGGGAGCAGATGGCCTTCCAGATAAAACGCATGGTTCCGGATCGGTTCCACGGTCAGCAGCCGGAACATATCGCCCAGCGCGCCGGCGGCGATGCGCAGCAGTTCGCGCTTCGCGGTCGCTTCGTCGGGCGTCGGCAGGGACAGAATCGCCGGTGCGAAGACGCGCTCGGGCAGATCGTAGAGGCGCTCGAAGTTGCGCCGTTTCGCGGTCGTGAGCGCGCCCGACCAGAACAGATACTCAAGGGCGATTTTAACCTCGCTCCAGCCCCACCAGCCGCCGCCGCCGCTGCGATGCTCGGCCAAGTCGCCGCTGGCGAGGGGGCCGCGCCGCTCGACTTCGCGCAGGATGTTCCGGACGAAGGCGGGCTGCTCGCGCGCGATCGTCGCGATGTGGCCCCAGGTACCCTCGCCGTCACGCGCGCGGGCCATGCGCCAGCGGAACAGCGGATGCAGGGCGAGCGGGATCAGCGACGCTTCATGGCCCCAATACTCGAACAGCTTGCGCCCGCGCTTTTCCCACACCAGCCGTTCGAGCAGTGTCACGTCGTAGCGGCCCAAGCGTGAAAAAAGCGGAAAGTAGTGCGAGCGCACGATGACGTTGACCGAGTCGATCTGAACCAAGCCGATGCGCGCGAAGACGCTCATGATCGCGCGGCCGCCGGCGTCGCGCGCCGGCCGTTGGCCGAAGCCTTGCGCGCGCAGCGCGATGCGCCGCGCTTCGGAGGCGCCGAGCGCCGCGCGCGTTACCAGACGGCGCAGCGGTCGCGCCGAACCATCGGTGCATCTTGTGCGCAAGCGAACGCGCGCGCGAACTCCGGCATGTTCCCCAACGTTCCGATAAGCCGGAACCGCGTGGCCGGATGCGGATCGCTCACGGCGAGTTCGCGTTCATACTGCGGCGTCGAAAGTTGGCGCCAATTCTGGGCGAACGAGAGGAAGAAGCGCTGCTCGGGCGTGTATCCGTCGATCTTGCGGTGGGCACGGTACTGCGCGCTGCGCGCGAACGCGCGGTAGGCGATCGTCGCGCCGCCGAGATCGGCGATCGCTTCGCCCGTGACGAGGCGGCCGTTCTCGCGCAGCCCGGGCTCGAGACGGTAGCCGTCGAATTGCCTGATGATGCACCGCGCGCGAGCTTTGAAGCGCGCGGCGTCGCCCGGCGTCCACCAATCGCGCAGGTTGCCCTGCGCGTCGAATTGCCGCCCGACGTCGTCGAACCCGTGCGTCATCTCGTGGCCGATGATCGCGCCGATCGCGCCGTACACGACCGCGTCGTCGGCGCGCGGGTCGAAGAACGGCGGCTGCAAGATCCCGGCCGGAAAAACGATCTCGTTGTTCGATGGGTTGTAGTAGGCGTTGACGGTGGAGGGCGTCAAGCCCCACAAGCCGCGGTCGGTTGGCTTGCCGATCCGGGCGAGATCGCGCGCTTGGGTGAACCGCAGCGTCTTGGCCAGGTCGAACAGATACGGATCGGTCGCACGCAAAGTGACCGGCGAGTAGTCGATCCAGCGATCGGGATAGCCGATTTTTTTGGTATACGCGTCGAGTTTGACGATCGCTTCTCGCCGGGTCGTCGGCGACATCCAGGCCAGCGTCGTGAGATCGCCGTGCAGCTCGGCTTGCAGCGCGTTTACCAACCGGCGCGCGCGGGTCTTGGCCGCGGGCGAAAATGTGCGCGCGACGTAGAGCTTGCCGAGCGGATCGCCCAGCGCGCGGTCCGTGGCGATGGCGCAACGCTTCGCGCGCGGCAACGGCTGGTGCGTGCCCTGCAGAACGCGGCCGTAGAAATCGAAGTGCGCCGCGTCGAAGCGGTGCGGCAAGGCACTCGCGAACGCCGACACGAGGTGCGCGCGCAGCAGCGCCTTCCACGTATCGAGGGGCGTTGCGACGAGCTGCCGGTCGAAGACGGCGGTATATTTTGGCAAGCCCAGATCGACGGCGCGCAAGCGCGCTTGACCGAATGCGCCTAAAAACGCGGGCCAGGGGATGTTCGGCGCGATCGTGTGCAGCCGGGCTACGGGCATCGGATGATAGGCGGCGAGCGGGTCGCGCAGGTCGGCGTCGGTCGGCGTCGCACCGGCCAAGATCGTTTCGAGTGCGACGACCGCGTGCGCGTGCTTGACCGCAGCCGCCGGATCGTCGCCGATATTCGTCAGCTGCACGGATACGTAGTGGACGTACGCGGCGCGAATCGAGGCGTCGCGCGCCAGGAAATAATCGTCGCGGTCGGGCAGCCCCAGCCCGCCGAAGCCAATTCCGGCGATCGTCTTCGACGAGTCGCGCTCGTCGGGCTCGGAGGCGAAGCCCAAACCGTTATCGACCCCCAAGCGATCGAAATACGCGATCGCGGCGACCACTCCGGCGGGCGACGAGATCGCGTTGATGCGGTCGAGGTCGGGCTGCAGCGCCTGCAGACCGCCGGCCTCGATCGCGGCGACGTCGCGGCACGCGGCGTAAAACGTGCCGACGCGAGCGCGGTCGGGATCCGTGGTCGTCGCGGCGTCGGCCGCGGCTTCGGTGAGGATCGCGCCGAGGAGGTCTTCGTTGCGTTCCTGGATCTCGTCGAAGGTGCTCCAGGCCGGATGACCCGGCGGAATTTTCGTCCGGCTGCGCCAGCCCCCGGTCGCATAGCGCCAGAAATCATCGCAGGCATCGCAGGTGGTGTCGAAGTTGGCCGGATCGAGTACCGGCGCGGGCGCGAACGCCCCCGGAAGCGCGGTGGCGGCAGGCGCCCCGGTAAGCGCGATGGCGCCCAGCGCCGTCAGGGCGCCCGCGGCGGCGATACGTAGCGCGTTGCGAAAAAGTTTGGCCAAGCTCATCGGCGCATCACAAGTCCACCGCCCGGTTGAAGCGCGAGCGGCGCCGCAACTCGGTTTGCAGCGAATCGAGAAAGCTGTGCAGCAGCAGAGCCGCATCGGGCCCGGCGGCCGTGCGCAAGCCGCCGTCGGCCGACCGTTCTTCGAGCACCAGCCGAACCCGCGAGTCGGAGTCGATCACGATGCCGCGCACGGAGTCGAGCCAATCGTCGAGTTCGCGAATCGACGACGTTGCGAGCACGATCTGTCCCGGACTCGAGCGCACCTCGAGAAAGACCCGTGACTGGCCCTTGCCCAGCGCTTCGAGATACAGCGAGGTCGCGCCGGGGCGCGTCTCATACGATTCATCGTCGAGCGCCGGCAGGTACTCGGTGATGAGCCCGGGCAAGTCGTCGACGGTCGGCGTTCCGCGCATCACGACTACCACGCCCAGGCCGATGGCGTTGACGTCTTCGCGCGGCAACGCGCTGATGAGCGCAGCGAGTTCACCGCCCAGCGCGACGATCGCCGTGCGCGTATGTTTGATCGCTTCGAGGATCTCACGCTGCGCCGCCGCGGCGTTGCGCAGCGCGGCGGCAATGGTCGAGGCCGGCAGCATCACTGCGCTAGTACGCGCCTAGTGTCGCGACTGCCGGGCGAAGGATCGCCGGTCGTCTTCTTCGAGCACGTCGAGCACGAGCGCGGTGATTTGTCGGACAAGTCGAGCGGCTCCATCGAACGTGCGCTTCAAGCAACGCGTTTGGTGACCTCTGCCGGGGGATGGCGTCGGCGCGCGGCCGAATCGACGCGCGTGCACATCGGGCTCGACCACGACCTTCTCACGGCGCTGCTCAACCGGGCGTTGCGCCGCGGCGGCGACTTCGCCGACGTGTTCTTTGAGCATCGGACCGCGCAGTCGTTTCGGCTGCAGGACGGGCGCATCCACGAAGCCGGGCTTTCGGTCGTTCGCGGCGCTGGGATCCGAGTAATCGCCGGCGAGCGCGCCG